>JAXMBN010000016.1:0-128985 GCA_046349875.1 Pirellulales bacterium | reverse complement strand
TGGGTGCACGCATCGCTAAACGTCAGGGAAAGGCTACGGTAGAGGACCCTTTGCAAGAATTCGTCGAAGAGATGAATCGAGAAGCCATACGCCTTGGCATGACGCAAAGCTTCTTTGTCAACACCAGTGGGCTCACCGCCGAAAAGCATAAGAGTTCGTGCGAAGACCTCGTTCTGCTGGCTCGTGAAGCGATGAAGGATGAACTCTTTCGCAAGGTCGTGAGCACACGTCAACATGGTGCAACTGTTTCCAGCGTGGCTGGATACTCTCGCAATCTGATTTGGACGAATACCAATCCATTGCTCAAGACTGAAGGCTATGTCGGAATCAAGACGGGAACCACTGACGCCGCAGGGGCTTGTTTGGTTTCCTGTTCCGAGCGAGATGGCAAGACCCTGTTTGTTGTCATCCTTGGTGCTTCCGGTTCGCCTGCTCGCGAAGCGGATTCAAGAAATCTGCATCGTTATGGATGGCAGTTGATGCAAGCACCCTGATCGGCGAATGGCATCCTTCGATGTCTTTCATTCGAATCACACATGAACGGTGCGAAAGGTCCGCATCGTTCGTGTGAAGTGGGATGCAAATAAAGAGATCGGGCCTCAAGAACGGATTAGAAAACGGCGGGTACTTTAAAGCACTCGCTATCCGCTTGAGGTGCATTGGCCAAGGCTGCTTGGCGATCCAAAGAGGGTTGGACCACATCGGGCCCAAAGACATTGGAGAATTCGATCGCGTGTACGAAAGGCTCAACGCCTTCGGTATCGACTTCGCTGAGCTTATCGACGAAGTGAACGATCTTGCTCAGCTGTTCCGTCATTGCATCAAGCTCGGCATCTTCGAGATGAAGCCGAGCTAGATAAGCAATCTTTTTGACTTGTTCGCGATCGAGAGCCACGTTGGTGCCCTACCGAATTACTTGTCGGCGATGGCGAATGGCTTTTGGCGAACAGCCTTGCGAACGCGACCGCTGCGAATGCATTGAACGCAAACACGCATCGTTCGGACTTCGCCGCTTGGAAGGCTGGCCTTGATGTTCTGAAGATTGGGGTTAAATCGGCGACGGGTAATGCCGGTGATCTTGGTACCGACACCGCCTAAGTACTTTGCCTTACCGCGGATTTCGACCTGATTTCCGACCTGAGGTGCTTTTCCGCAGACCTCGCACATCTTTGCCATGATCAACCTCAAACTACACAAAAAAACATCATGAATGGCTTTGTGGGCAATTCTTAGAGCACCGCAGTATATCCGTCCTGCTCCCCAAAGCAACGGCAAATCGAACCAATGTCGGCCGCCAACCAGCTTGAACCGCTATTCGGCAGCCTTTTCGGGTTGAATGGATCACGGCCTTTTGGGTTTCCTCGCTCGATGTCCCCGTCGCCAGGGGGCCTAATTGCGGCTTTGGAAGCGACTTTGATTTCCAAAAACGCCTCAAAATGCCGGTCCACTACCGTCGTCGCTGAAGACCGGGGCTCGCATCGGCTGCTAGGTCCGCAAATTGGCCCGCTCGGACCTTTTCCCATCCTAAGGCTCCCATGACCGCATTGTCGGTACAGTACTCGCGCTGGGCCAAATAGAGGGTCGCACGGGCTTTCTGGCAGGCCTTTTCGAGCTGCTCGCGAAACTGCGAATTGGCCGCGACGCCGCCTCCCACACAAAGCCGGCTCAATCCCGTTTGTTTGAGAGCCAACAGGGATTTGCCGACGAGGCAATCGATGACCGCCTGCTGAAAGGAAGCCGCCAAATCGGATCGTGCTTGGTCGGTCAAAACCACTTCTTCAAAGTTCTGTTTGCCACTCCCCACCAAGTGATAGCGAACAGCCGTTTTTAATCCTGAAAAACTAAAATCGAGTCGCGATGAATCATGGAGGAGTGGCCGTGGAAAGGTGTGGGCTTTCGGGTTTCCATGTTCGGCCAACTTGGCCAAGTTGGGCCCACCTGGAAATGGAATCCCCAACATCACGGCCACCTTATCAAAGGCTTCCCCTGCAGCATCATCGATGGTGCCTCCCAAGTAGGTCCAATCGGTGCTCGAATCGCAGCGATAAAAATTCGAATGACCGCCGCTCACCACGAGCCCAACGCAAGGAAACAAGGGTTCCGGTGATGTCAACTGGCAAGCATAGATGTGGGCTTGCACATGATTGATGGTGACAAGCGGTTTGTTCCAAGCCAAGCATAGAGCCTTGGCCGCCGACAAACCCACAAGTAGCGAACCAGGAAGGCCTGGTTCTGTGGCAACGGCAATGGCTGCGATCTGCTCCGATGAAATCTGTCCTCGTTTGAGAACGGTATCCAGGATGGGAAGAATGCGTTCCAGGTGAGCACGAGCCGCGATCTCGGGAACTACACCGCCAAATTGTTCGTGCAGTTTTTCTTGGCTGGCAACCGCAGAGGCCAGCACCGTTCCATCCTCGCCGATCAATGCGGCAGCCGTTTCGTCGCACGTGCTTTCAATCGCGAGCAAGAAGCGAGCTTGCGTTGCCATGCGGTTGCTGCCGATACAAAAAATGCAAATAGGAAGGAAAGGGTGTCGCAGTCGCCGGACTATCGGATGAACTTGCGCGATCGCAAAAGTTCAAGCACTTGTTCCGTGCTTTGTTCTACCGATAGGCTTCCTGTATCGAGCACGAGGTCTGGCTGCGATGGCTCTTCAAAGAGAGCTGTTACGCCAGGGAAGTTTGGTAACTTGCCTTCTTCAGCAGCTTGATAATGTCCCTTCGAATCGCGAGCCTTACGAGTTGCTTCATCTGCCTTGAGATAGACGACCAAGAATCGATCGCGTCCCACCGTATCCGCAACGCGGTTGCGAACGGCTTCGCCTGGTGCCAAGAAGGCAGCGATGCATAGCAAGCCAGCGTCGTTGATGGTCTTGGCCAAATAGGCGCTGCGCCGCAGGTTTTCCGATCGATCTTCGACGGAATAGCCGAGGTCGCTATTCATTCCTTGACGCAATTGTTCACCTTCGATGGCAACGACAGCGCGACCCGATTCGAACAGGGCGCGTTCGACACTTCGAGCGAGCGTCGATTTGCCCGTTCCCGTTAGTCCCATGATCAACACGGTTGCAGGTTGTTGACCAAAGCGAGCCGCTCGTTCTTCGCGAGAAACGGCATTCGAGATGGACGTTTCTTTTTGTGCATCGGTATCGGTCGCTTCCCATGCAGGGAGCTTGGCCCTCGCCGCATCGCGATCGGTGATCATCCCTGCACCCACCGTGATGTTGGTGATGCGGTCGATGATGATGAAGGCACCCGTCGAACGATTGCGACGGTAAGCATCAAAATAGATCGGCTGATTGACCGTGATCGAGCAACGGCCAATTTCGTTGAGTTGCAATTCTGGAGCCGGCGAGCGGTGCAACGTGTTGACATCAACGCGGTATCGCAGTGTATCCACTTGCCCTTGCGACGTTTGCGATGTTTGCTTGAAGAGGTAGCTCTTGCCTGGAATCATAGGCTCTGCCGACATCCACACCACGGTCGCATCGAATTGATTGCTCACCTTGGGAACGTTGCCCGGACGAACGATCATGTCACCGCGACTGCAATCGATTTCGGAATCGAGGACCAACGTGATCGACTGAGGTGCGAAGGCTTCTTCCAAATCACCATCCATCGTCACGATCCGTTTGATATGGCTTCGTTGACGCGAGGGCAACACCATGATCTCATCGCCGGTTCGAACGATCCCCGATGAAATCGTGCCGCAGAAACCACGGAAATCGAGATTGGGACGATTCACATATTGGATGGGCAAGCGGAAGTCTTCCAAGTTGCGGTCGGAACCGATGTAGACCGTTTCCAAGAAGTTCATCAACGTGCTTCCACGATACCAAGGCATGCTCGGACTTGGATCGACGACGTTATCACCATTCAGTGCCGAAATCGGAATGAAGTGCAGGTCGGGGAGATCGAGTCGCGATGCAAACTCGCGATAGTCATCGCAGATTTGGTCAAAACGCTCTTGGCTGAAATCGACCAAGTCCATCTTGTTGATGGTGACGACAACGTGGCGAATTCCAAGCAGCGAAACGATGAAGCTGTGGCGACGCGTTTGCGTTAGCACGCCATAACGAGCATCGATCAAGATCACCGCCAAGTCGGCAGTGGATGCACCCGTCGCCATGTTGCGAGTGTATTGTTCGTGGCCTGGTGTGTCGGCAATGATGAACTTGCGCTTGGCTGTCGAAAAATACCGATAGGCAACGTCGATCGTGATCCCTTGCTCGCGTTCCGCCTTCAATCCGTCGGTGACCAATGCAGGGTCGAATTTACCACCCACGGTACCATGCGTTTTGCTTTCGTTTTCGAGCTGAGCTAGTTGATCTTCATAGAGCATCTTGGAGTCGAAGAGCAGTCGTCCAATGAGAGTGCTCTTTCCGTCATCCACGCTTCCGCAGGTGATAAACCGCAAAAGCTCTTTGTGCTCGTGCTGATGAAGGTAGGCCAAAATGTCGGTGGCAATGAGGTCGCTTTGATGGGACATTGTGATTGCGTTCGTGTTTGGCGTTGGTAATGGTTTGAGTTGGTTTGTTGGATTGGGAACGGCTGAAACGATTGAACCGTTTCGAGCCCATTCCTTCGTGCACAAGGGGAGAAGAAACCTGGTACCGAAGTCGCATAAGGTTTCTAGGCAACAAGAAGCTAGAAGTAACCTTGCTTCTTCTTTTCTTCCATGCCGGCACCACCCGCATCTTTGTCGATCATCCGTCCTTGGCGTTCCGACGTCTTGGTCAACAACATCTCTTGAATGATCATCGGCAGCGTTGTGGCTTCCGATTCAACGGCACCGGTGAGCGGATAGCAGCCCAAGGTTCGAAAGCGAACCATCTTGTGCTGGACTTGCTCGCCTGGCCGCAACTTTAATCGTTCATCGTTCAAATGGATCAGAGTGCCACCACGTTCCACTACTGGTCGAACTTTCGCAAAATAAAGATCGGGTAGTGGGATCTTTTCGAGGTAGATGTATTGCCATACATCGAGCTCGGTCCAATTGGAAAGTGGAAAAACGCGAATGCTTTCGCCAGGATTGACGCGAGTGTTGTAAAGATTCCAAAGCTCGGGACGTTGATTCTTGGGGTCCCATCGATGGAACTTGTCGCGGAAGGAAAAGACCCGTTCTTTAGCTCGCGATTTTTCTTCATCGCGGCGAGCCCCACCAAAGGCGGCGTCAAAGCCATACTTGTTGAGCGCCATTTTGAGCGAATCGGTCTTCATGACCTCGGTGTGCTTCTCACTGTTCTCCGCTGGATCGATGCCCAGCTTCAGTCCCTCTTCGTTGATGTTTACCAGTAATTCGATTCCGAGTTCCTTCTTCACATACTGATCGCGGAACTCGATCATCTCCTTGAACTTCCAAGTCGTATCGACGTGCAAGAAAGGAAACGGAGGTTTATCGGGATAGAAGGCCTTTAGCGCCAACTGCGTCATCACGGCCGAATCTTTACCAATCGAGTAAAGCATTACCGGATTTTTGAACTCGGCAGCGACTTCGCGAATGATATGGATGCTCTCGGCCTCAAGCTGCTTTAAATGGGTCAGATTGTAGGAAGCCATAGATCTTCATTCTGATAACCGTAGTAGGCCTCGAATTGCAAAAAATACCGTCTTTTTGCTACGAATTGGCCCTGAAACCAGGTAAAGAGTATACGCCCTTCCCCAATGGCGAAAGGGGAGAATCGCATTTGCTACGATCCCTTTGGCGAATGCCAATGCAAGCATCATTAGCAGCATTGCTGCGATGCCGATGGACGAATCCCGTTCAGGAGTGAGAAAATAACCTTCTTAGGATAAGAGACGCTGCCGAACGTACTTGCGCTAAACCGATATTTCCTGTCCCGTCAGAGCGGACTGCTGAACGCAAAGGCATGTATGGATTGCATCGCGAGCTAATTGGCCATCCAAGCGAGGTAAGGTGGAGCCTGTCTGAATGCTCTGGCACATATCCGCAATTTCGTCTTCAAAAGCGCTAACATCATCCCCCGCTGGTAACGTCGGACGTTCGACCGTCCCGTCCGCATGGAGGACCTTGAGCCCCATCGTTTCAGCCTGATCGGTCACCGCTGCGAATTCGAACTGGAGGGTCGCTTTTTCCAAGTAAAGTTCAAAGCCGTGCGTGAACGGGCGCCCCGCTTGATCGATCACACCACAACTTGCGGAAACACCGACCGATGGATCGTCAAAGCGATAAAGAGCTTGCACGAATTTGCTAACGCCATCCTTGGCCCAACCCGATGCCATCACCGATCGAGGCTTGCCCAATAGCAAGCCGATGAAATGCGCATCATGGACGTGGAGATCGACCATCGGCCCTCCGACGCGATCGCTTTCATAGAAATCGGGAATCCAATCGGGATTGGAAATTATGCGTTTGAAGTACCCTCCCTTCACTTTCCCAAGTCGACCGGATGTGGCAACTTCCAAGGCGTATCGGTAGGGACCAATGTAGGGAAGAACCTGCGCAACCATGACCAGTTTTCCTGCAGCTTTCGCCGCCGAAAGAACGCGATCACAGTCTTGTGTCGTGAGCGCTAATGGCTTTTCGCAAAAGACGTGTTTGCCATGTTCAAGCGCTTGCACCGCGGTTTCCACGTGCATATGAGGTGGCAAGCAAATGTCGATCACGTCGAGATTGGGGCTGGCGAGCATGCTTTCCAGGGTCTCGTAGGTCTCGATCCCTTTTACGTCGATCCAATCGCCAGGAGGACCGAAGTTCCCTTTGATTCCCCGCCAGTCCCCTGCCCTTTTCTTATCATCGCGCGAAGCAAAGGCAACGAGCTTAGCGGACTTGGAGCGTTGATAGGCGAGATAATGAATCCATCCCATAAACCCAATACCCGCCAAACCGACTCGGATCATCTCGCCTTCTCCTGTTGTTCACGTCGGGCTTACTTATTCAGCCCGATTGCAGCCCATATACCCTCGAACGAATCATCGATTCCCTCCCCATCGCCCACCCTTTCATCAATGAAAAAGCGAGGTTGCGGAAAGGTTTCGAGAACATTGTGGAAGGGTGAGTTATACCGCATCCAGACTCGCTTCGGCATACGACTCATCGGTTTCCCAAATGCGAACCCGCACAGCCCGTCCACCGGTTCCTACCAAGATCTTGGGGCAGACTTCTTCGAGCAGATACTTGGCCATATTCTCGGCCGTCGGGTTATAAGGCATGACAAAGTAACGGGATGGTTTGACCATTTCCAATGCCTGCTTGGCATTGAGATCATCGACGTGAATCAAAAAACTATGATCCCAAAATTCATCAAGCCACCCTTTGAAACGCGTTTTGAGCTCGGCGAAATCGACAACCCGTCCAACAGCGTCTTGTTGATCGCCTTGAACAAAAAAGTCGGCCACATAATTGTGCCCGTGAAAGTGTTCGCATTTCCCACCGTGCTGATGCAGTCGATGGCCAGCGCAAAACTTGATGCGCCGCATGATTTCCAGACCCATGGAGTTTCCTCAATTCGCTAATGACTCGCCCCGGTCGCAGTCAAGCTAGGGGGTGGGGGGCTGTTGCTGAAGCTTGGGATTGGCTTGATGACGTTCGCCATCGCGAAGCGTTTTCTTTTCCAAGTTGCGCCGAAACGCTTCTTCGAGATCAACCCCCGTTTGATTGGCAAGACAGATCAATACAAAGAGGACGTCTGCCATTTCGTCCGAGAGATTATAGTCGCGATCCGATTTTTTAAAGCTCTGCTCGCCGTAAGTTCTCGAAATGATCCTCGCTAGCTCTCCAACTTCTTCCATCAACTGCGCCAGATTGGTCAGTTCAGAAAAATATCGGACTCCCACCGAACGAATCCAAGCATCGACTTCTTGCTGCGCTTCTTGAAGCGACATGAACTACTTTCCAGGATTGAATAAAAGATAAGTGCCACTCTTCCCTGCGACCGCAATGTCGGCTTGTTTGTCTCCATCCAAGTCACCGGTGGCGATTTGCAATCCGATGCCAACATGTCCTTCTTCGAGCACCATTCGTGAATAGGTTTGGGTTGCCGGTTGAAATTCGTAGGCAACGATGAGCGGCATATCTTTGCCACCTGGATCACCACCGTTGTGTGCAAAATATCGCTTGCCAGAAATCAACTCAGGACGACCATCGCCATTGAGATCCGTTAATGCGAGCGCGTGAGGTTGCGAATAGGATTTGTCGATCATCCGCTTGTCGAACTCGATCTTCCCATCGGCATCCTTTCCCGTCTGACGCCACCAAAACAAACCATAGTTGTGTCCTTCACCTACGAGGATATCTGCTTTGCCATCACCATCGACATCGTGAACCAACATGGGAATACTCGCTTGAATCTCCCAGTCGGCATGGTATTTCCAAGCTTGTCCCCACGGATTCGAAGCAGGTTGCTCGTACCATCCTGCCCCTGTCAGCAAATCTTTTTTGCCATCGCCATTGATATCACCAACGCCCATGCCATGTCGATTTCCGGTCGTTGCGATCTCGGCCGATTGCAAAGTAAATTTGGATCCCCCAGGCAATTTGTCTTCTGTCGGTACCAAGCGCCAAATCAATACAGGGTTCTTGTTGTTCCAACTATTCACGACCCATTCAGGGCGTCCGTCACCATCGACATCAGTAAGGAGTTGTGCTTCGTTTTGGCTTTGTTTGGTATCCATGAGCAAGTGCTTGGGCCACGTTTGTCCTAAGCGTTTGACTTCATCAGATGGGTTTTCATACCAATGCACTTCGGAAGGAAGAAACGATCCCGCAACGACATCGAGTCTGCCATCCTGATTCATATCCCAAAGAAAATCGCCGTTGCTTTGGATGTATCCATTCCAGTCTTCAATCGTTCGCAAGGGGCGCGGAATGAAATCCGGGGCAGGATACCAATTGCGACCCGCAACGACATCAAGAGATCCATTGCCATCCAAGTCACCGATCGCACATCCTTCATTGGCATCCAGGGCCAATGCTTTTACCTTCCACTTCTTGCCGCTATTCAAAGGGTTCGATGCCTGCTGCGCATAAGCGTCCGCAAGGGAGCTCCAAGTTGTAACGGCGGCAACGGGAACCACGATCCAGGACAAAAATCGATTCCATCGGCGTTGGCTGGAATGGCGGCGCGAAGAATCTGCAGAAGGAGACGACATGGTGGGACATCCAATGGGCAGGAAGGGAGAGGACGAATCCCTTTATGATACCTCAATTCCATTGGCTTCTCGATAGTGCACAACTTGCCGACAAGATTGCCGATTCCTGGCGATGAGGGGTGTGGCTAAGGCAGGTTCCATGCGAGAAGATGAGTGATTGCGAAAAAGCAACTTTGGTTGGAAATGTTTCACTTCGGAAAGCCCATTCCATGCGAGTCCTCGCCGTCGTAGCCCATCCCGATGATATCGAATTCATTATGGCTGGAACGTTGCTTTTGCTGCAGAAAGCAGGATGGGAAGTTCATTTCCTCAATGTGGCGAATGGCTGTTGTGGCTCGATGCATCTCTCGCGTGAATTGATCGCCGAAGTTCGATTGAAGGAAGCCAAGCAATCAGCAGCATTGGTTCCTGCCACGCACCATGCGCCGATCTGCGATGATTTGGCCGTTTTCTATGATCGGTCGACCCTGGCGAAGGTGGCGAGCGTGGTGCGGCAAGTCAATCCACAAATCGTTCTTACCCACGCGCCTTGGGACTACATGGAGGATCACCAAAATACATGCCGGTTGGCAATCACAGCGGCCTTCTCCAAGAACATGCCCAACTTCGTGACCGAGCCTCCCATCCACGCAACCACCGGGGACGTTGCCGTCTACCATGCGCAGCCTCATGGCAATATGACTCCCTTCGGCGATTTTGTCGTCCCGCAATTTGCGATCGATGTCGGCTCGGTGATCGAATCAAAACTCGAAATGCTTGCATGCCATCAAAGCCAACAGAGTTGGCTCGATGAAACGCAAAAGATGTCTTCCTACACGCAATCGATGCTCGATCTGGGCAAAGAGGTCGCAAGCCTCGTGGGAGCCAATGGCTATGCGGAAGGTTGGCGTCAGCGCAACCCTCTGGGCTTTGGGCCAGAACAGTGGAATCCACTTCGCGATGCACTTCATGCCTATGTATTGGATCCCGTTGCACCTCCGCTCAGCCATTAGTCCCCTCAGATCGGGAGGCTCTTCTGCGAGCTTCACCGATGCCTGCCCCTACAATCGTTACAGCCCTTTTTCCTTTGCCTAACGGCTTGGAAAAGATTGCCGAATAGGCTGTTTTGGCTCAATTCATCCAGGCAAAACGAAGCGACGAGGTAGATTTTCCGGGGCACAAAGGACCCTGTGGGTTGCGGTGAATTTACTAGTGGGGAAAACAACGTGAAGAAGTCAAACGCGGGTGAACAAGTGGTAACCGTAGATCGTCGTCGTGGAGATCGCCGAGAAGTGGCTGAGCCCCAAGCGACAACGGCTGCTCCCCCAGAACGCCGCAAGAAGAATCGTCGTCGCCAAATCGATCCAACCACTTGCGAACGGGATTACTCCGATGACGAAGTGGAATTCATGCAGGCATTGGATGCCTATAAGCGAGCCGCGGGACGAATGTTCCCAACCTGCAGCGAAATTCTTGAAGTCATTCGGGCTCTTGGTTATGCCAAGACCAACGAAGAACATGCTTGCAGCGGTTCCTGCCAAGATTGCGAAAACGCGTAGCCTGCGAAGAAGCGGCGAGTTTTGACTCTCCCTGCTTCAAAACCGAGGTTTGGCGGTCAACATTGCCGAAAATCCATCTAAGCCAGCTTCAACGAGCTGGCTTTTTTGTTTTTCTTCCATGTGCAAGCGGATTCATGCCCTGTTGTAGGGGTGTGCGTTGTAGCAATTGACCAGACAATCCGCTACTCTAAAAGGCTCGCATGTTTTCAGAGATCCTCTCATCTGCATCTTGAGCCAGCAAAACGAGTTGAATTGAAAGATCCCAAACCACTCATGTCCCAGCCTTTCTACGAAGCGGATAGCAAGCAGAGCGAAGGATTTGCGACAATGCTCGATCACGATGCACTCTATTTTGAGGATCTCAAAGAAGGGGATTCGTGGCGAAGCCCTTCACGAGTCATCACCACCGACGACGTCTTGGATTTCGCGAATCTCACCGGGGATCGGGATCCCTTGCACGTCGATCCTGTGTATGCGGCCAATACTCCGTTCAGGCAGCCAATCGCGCACGGTTTGCTCGGCCTCTCATTCATGGCCGGCTTGAGCTCGCTCCATCCTTCCGTTCGCACGACGGCCTTTCTAGGTATTCACGAGTGGCAGTTCTTGAAGCCGATCTTCATCGGAGATTCGATCTACGTGGTAACGAAGATCGTGGACCTTCAAGATCATGGTCGCAAGAATGGAATGGTTCGCTGGTTCCGACAGGTGCTCAATGGAATGGGGCAAGTAGTGCAACAAGGTGGTCTGACGACCATTGTTGCTAAGTCGGGTAGCTATCGACGAATCAATGCTGGTCAACCTTCCATGGAAGTCCGCAATCGACTCGACTCATCGACCTTAGATCTCGGCCGATAATCGCCCCCGATTTTCAGCGTGTAATGATCCCTTGGAACGATTCTGCCACGAAGGTTACTGCGCGTGTTGCGTTTGTTCGACGGCCGCTGTAAGCGTGTTCCGCAGCAACATAGCAATGGTGAGCGGCCCTACTCCTCCAGGTACCGGGGTAATCGCCGAAGCAACTTCTTTGACAGCTTCAAAATCGACATCCCCTACCAATCGATCGCCTAGACGATTGATACCGACATCGATAACGACTGCCCCCGGTTTGATCATGGCAGCCGTGATTGCAAGAGGCTTTCCCATGGCCGCGATGACGATATCGGCGCGACGAACGACTTGCTCTAAGTTGGATGTGTGGCTGTGGCAGCAGGTCACTGTTGCGTTGGCATAAACGGACCCACAGGGACCTTCTTTCTGAAGCAGCATCATGGCCAATGGTTTCCCTACGATGTCGCTCCGTCCGATCACCACGATCTCTTTGCCTTGGGTTTCAATGCCACTGCGAGCCAATATTTGGATCACACCGTGAGGAGTGCAAGGAAGAAACCGTGGACGTCCTTGGCAAATCAAACCGACATTTTCAGGATTGAATGCGTCGACATCTTTCGAGGGGGCGACCGCATCCAATACTCGCCGCGTGTCGATTTGCCGCGGTAAAGGAAGTTGGACCAAAATCCCATGGATCGACGCATCGCCATTGAGCCGATGGAGCAAGTGAAGCAAGTCTTCCGTATTGGTCGATTCGGTCATGCGAAAGAGCTGGCTTCGCATCCCCGCTTTTTCACAGGCGCGTTCTTTGTTGCGCACATAGACTTGGCTGGCTGGGTCATTACCCACCAAAATCGCAGCCAAACATGGTTGAACTCCGGTTGCGTCCCGAAAAGCCTGCACTTCTTGCGCAATCTCGTTTCGAATCGACTCGGCGACTGCTTTACCATCCAAGATTGAAGCCATCGAGGACCAGTCCTTGTGTGAAAAAGTTTGGCTGATAATAAGCCCAAGTCGTTTACGCTCGACCTTGCGGGTCTGGTAAGGAGGAACGACGAATCGGCCTATAGGGAAAAGGGAAGGTTCGCTATATTAACGCATTCTCCCAAGGATTGGCGACCTTGAGAATGGTGGGTGCGGCAAACGACTCGCCATCAGTCGACGAGCGCCAGGACGGTATCTAAGAGACTCGTATTCGATTCCATCATTCGAAGTGCTATTTCTCGAAGAGCATCGCAGGCATCGCAAGCCTTCCATCGTCGCCGAAGGATTGTTTCACTTTTCTTGAAGCTGAATAAGTACCCATGTCTGAAGAAACCAAGTTGAGCGCTGTCGAAGGTATCAAAGCTGTCAGCAACTATTTGCGAGGAACGATTGCCTCCGAGCTCCAAGCGGACACGGACCATTTCGGTAAAGACGATTTGCAACTGCTCAAGTTTCACGGAACCTATCAGCAAGATGATCGCGAGCAGCGAGCGTCGAAGGAAGGTGGCAAGAGCAGCAAAGCCTATAGCTTCATGATTCGGACACGAATTCCCAGCGGTATCCTCACCGCGGATCAATTTATCGCCCACTTGGACATGTGCGATGAGATTGGCAATGCCACGATGAAGTTAACGACGCGTCAAGCGATTCAGCTTCACGGCGTCGTCAAAAGCAATCTCCGCAAGTGCATCCATCGGATCAATGAAATTGCGTTGAGCACGCTTGCTGCATGCGGCGACGTCAATCGAAACGTCATGTGCTGCCCAGCGCCGTTTGCAAAGGGCCCTCACAAGACGATTCAGCAATTTGCTTACGACTTGGCCATGCATTTGGCTCCTCGAACCAAGTCCTATTACGAACTTTGGGTTGCGGATCCCGATACGTGCCAACAAGAATTGGCTGGTGGCAGCGATGAAATCATCGAGCCGATTTATGGCAAGGTCTATCTGCCACGCAAGTTCAAAGCGGGTGTGTGCTTGCCCGAAGACAATTGCATCGATGTTTACACTCAGGATCTTGGTTTCATCGCCGTAGTCCGTGAAGGGCAAGTGATCGGATACAACGTCGTGGTTGGCGGTGGAATGGGAACGACCCCGAGCGCAGCCAAGACCTTCCCTGCACTTGCCAAGCGCATGGCCTTCGTCACCCCTGATCAAGCCTTGGGAGTGGCCGAGGCTGTTGTGAAGGTACAACGCGACAATGGAAATCGAGAAGATCGAAAGATCGCTCGTCTCAAGTACCTCATCGCCAACAAGGGAATCGAATGGTTCCGAAGTGAAGTCGAAAAATATTTCGGTACGAAGCTTGCCGATTGCACACATGACGATGTTCACGGCCACGACGATCACATCGGCTGGTACGAGCAAGGGGATGGCAAGTGGTTCTATGGATTCAACGTCGAAAACGGTCGTTTGTTTGACGATCAACATCGTCGTTGGAAGGCTGCGTTCCGCGAGATTTGCAGTGAACTCAACCCTGGTCTTCGTTTGACCGCTCACCAAAGCTGCATCATTACCGATATCGCTCCTCAAGATCGTTCGAAGCTCGAAGCGATCATCAAGAAGCACGCGTTGCCGCTATCGGAAGAGATCTCGACCGTCCGCCGATGGTCGATCGCTTGCGTGGCTTTGCCCACGTGTGGTTTGGCGATCACCGAAAGCGAGCGCGTTCTGCCTAGCTTGATGGATGAGATGGAAAAGGAACTTGATTCCCTGGGCTTGGATAAGGAATGGTTTACGGTCCGCATGACGGGCTGCCCCAACGGATGTGCTCGTCCTTACAACGCCGAAATTGGATTGGTCGGAAAGGCCAAGGGCAAGTACACCTTGTTTGTCGGCGGTTCGCGATTGGGAACTCGCTTGGCCTTCATCCACAAGGATATGGTTCCACTCGATGCTGTGGTCAGCACACTGAAGCCACTCTTCGTAGCCTTCAAGGCTCACCGATCCGGTGAAGAGAGTTTTGGTGACTTCTGTGCTCGCGTTGGCAACGAACAGCTATTGGCTTGGGCTTCGTAAGCTTAAGCCGTCGACTTCCAGTCCCTTGGAAGGCAACTCGATATCCGTCCCTACGTAAGTCGAGCTAGTATACTCGACGTGCGGAGACTATAGGCAGTCACACTTGAGTGTGCTGCATGCTTTCGTTTCCATCCCTAGCCCTACGCGATGCGCTTACGCGAGATCATTCGTCGACCATTGGCCGTCGATGCAGCGCCACGTTTCACCCGTTGGGTTCTTGTCGCGCAGAACCGATGGAAGGCGATTTTCGCGGACGTTGTCGTAGCACGTAAGCTTTGCAAAACGCCGCATCGAGGCAGGGATTCCGACAGCTGTAAATCCGGGATGGCCGGTCGAAGGATACGGTCCACCATGGTTCATGGCCGGGCTGACTGCGACACCGGTCGGCATCTTGTCGTTGAGCATTCTTCCGACCTTGCTTGCCAAAATGGGAGCCAAGCTTTGGTAGGCTTCATCATCGGAACCTTGCGTATCGCTGTAGATGCATCCGGTGAGGTTGCCTTCTAAGTGCATGAGAACCTGCGACAGTTGTTGCAGCGAATCGCACACCACGATTAAGTTTGCATTGCCGAAGACTTCCGTTTGAAACACTCCCGGATCCGAAAGAAATTGCGCACCAGTCGCTTGCATGAGCGTATTGGCCACCGCACACCGAGCACCTTCGACGGCAGCTCCGCCGGTAAGCAATTGTGCGCCTGCATGGACGAGCGTTTGGATTCCTTTAGTCAACGTTGTTTGCACACTCCTAGAGAGCAATGTGCCGGCAGGGGCCGCTTGATATTTGGCAAGGACTCCTTGGATCCAGCGTTGCGATTCGGGGGCATCCATCACCATGACGATACCAGGATTGGTGCAGAACTGTCCTGTTCCCATGAGTCCGCTTGTCGCAAACTCATCCACCAAGGCATCGCCACGCTCGCGAAGAGCTCCGGGTAACATCACCACCGGATTGACGGCCGATAGCTCCAAATAGATTGGCTTACCCGCTGCGTCGGCAACTGCTTTCAATCGAAGGCCTGCATGCCTAGATCCCGTATAACCTGTCGCACCGACGCGTTCGTCGGACACGAGTTTCTCGCCATCTTCATGGCTCGTGCGGTATAGGAGTTGAACCAGGCCGCTTGGCATGCCTGTGTTCTGCATGGCTTCCAGGGCCAACTGCGCAAAAAGCTGAGTCGTCCCCGGATGCGACGAATTGGCTTTGCCGATGACTGGATTACCTGCAGCAATGGCGGCCGCGAAGTCGCCACCCGAAACACTTCCAAACGCAAACGGAAAGTTGTTCGGACCAAAAACAATCACCGGGCCAATCGGTTCGAGACAGCTTCGAATCTTGGAAGCTCGATCGATGATCGGTTCGCTCCAATTGCCGCTTCGAGCAGCTTTGGCTGCGAGTCGCAATTGGTTGATCGTTCGTGGCAATTCGACATCGGCTAACCGCGGGGAGGCAGGTAAGGCCGTTTCTTCGTTGGCCTTGCGAACCAATTCGGCTTTGGCCTGTTCGATGCGAGCCGCAAAGTCTTCCAGGAATTCGGCCACGGCGGAACTTGGGAGCTCTTTGAGCTTCCAGTAGGCGTCTACGGCAGCGTCGAGCGCTTCTTCGCATTCGGACCATGGGCTTACAGGAAATCGATCTGCGATCCATTCACCCGACGTTGGATTCAATGCTTGAAAAGAATCTTTTGCCACCGAGGCTTTCCATTTGCCATCGATCAAGATTGGTTGAAGAGAACTCATAGGAGTATTGCTTTCATCAAAGATTTTGGAAGGCTGTCGTGGAAAACAGGTGATGGTCGATTCGAACCGTGGACTTCAATGCCTTAGCAGCTTCCAAAGGTTAGGAACGTGGAGGAGATTGAACGATGGTATTGCGAAGCCGACCGATTCCGTCGATCTGAATCGTCACCACATCGCCTGCTGCCAGAGTGAAGGTACTATCGGGAACGATTCCCGTACCGGTCAATAAGAACACGCCATGTGGGAAATCGTCTTCACGACCCAACCATTGGACCAATTCTTCAAGCTTTCTCGCCATTTGTGCAACCGATGTCTGGCCTTCGAAAACGACTTGGCCATGGCGTTCAATTTGAAGGGAGATACCAATTTGCTCGCGAGGTGGCATATATTCCGCTAACGTAATCCAAGGCCCCAAGCCACAGCATTGGCGATAGACTTTGGCCTGAGGCAAGTAGAGCGGATTCTCGCCTTCGATATCGCGAGAACTCATGTCATTGCCGATCGTATAACCAACAATGGTCATCTGCTTGGAAATGACCAGCGCTAGTTCCGGCTCGGGAACATTCCAAGTCGCATCGTAGCGAATGCGAATTTCACCATCGTTTCCACTGCATCGGCTTGGCGTACCTTTAAAGAAGATCTCGGGGCGAGGCGAATTGTAGACTCGCGAATAGCAATCGGCTGCGGCCTCGGATTCTTCCATGCGAGCCGTTTGCGAGCGTTTGTAAGTGACCCCTGCTGCCCAAACTTCTTGCCGATCGATCGGTGGAAGCCACTGGACCTTATCGATGGCGATGCGTTTGCCATGTCCCATGCATTTCGGCAAAAGACTGTTCATCGAAGGATGCGACAGAAGTTCATCCAAATGTTGCAACCCAACTAGTGAAAGATCTAATACCTCGACTTCGGTGTCGTGCACCACGCAGGCTCGAGGCCCTTGCTGGGTTTGAACGCGACCTAAACGCATAGCCAATTGCTCCCATAATAGATAGCTCGATCAAGCCCATCAGTTGAACCTTTTTGAGCGGTTCCTTCAAGGACCCAGTTCGGGCCACATACGGAGTCTTCTCGTTAGAGGATGGGGTTCGATACCTTCCCCTTGGCAATGGACTTACCCTTGGCCGATCATGCTGCCAACGAATGGGCGGACTGGGCTACTCGGGGAGTACGTTGACCACGACACCTTTGAAGATCGGCGTCTTGGATTGAGGATCTACCTTGCGAGGAACCAGAACGTTCGCCTCGGGATAGTACATCAGCGCATTGCCCGCGCGAATGTCCGGATAGGCGCGGACGAGAATGCGATGCATGGCACCAACGTCGTTCTTGACGGTTACAGGTTGATCTTCTTTGAGCCCCAGTCGTTCGACATCATCAGGGTGCATCAAAATCACATCGCGTCGATCCTGACCGCGATACACATCTTCATCTTCATACACGACGGTATTGAATTGACCTTCACTTCGAACCGTCATCAAACGCAATTCGCCATCGCCCGTTCCTTGGAGTGGTGGGAGTTCGTGTTGCGTGAGCACCGCTTTCCCGTCGGGAGTTTTGAACTCGGGCTTATGAAAGGTTCGACCCGGAATTTGAAATTCCTTTTTGTCTTTTTCGATTTCGGAAACTTGCGCATATCCGGGAACGACCTGAGCAATCCATTTCCGAATCGAATGCGTTCGTTCCATGTCGGACCAATCGACACCACTTTGCGGACCCAAGAGATGGCGTCCGAGTTCGGCGATGACTTGGACTTCACTGCGAGGACCGGGGACGCGGCGAGGTCCACCATCGCTGATCCGAACGAAATTAAACATCGACTCTTGCGTGGTGAGTTCCGGTTCTTCATCGCGAGCCAAAACAGGTAGGATGATGGTCTCTTTGGCTAATCCATGGACGTGCCCTGTATTGAGCGTCGTATTCATCATGACCAATTGGTCGAGGTTGCTGAGGGCTTGGTCTGCATAGGTCGCATCAGGATTCGATCCAAACAGATTGCCTCCTAAACAGAATCCAACTCTCATCTTGCCATCATGGGCTGCTTCGGTGCAGGCTAAAGTATCGAGGCCCGGTTGCGTTGGAAGATCGAGCTGAAACTTATCGCGAAGATTCTGGAGGATCTCATCTCGAAGTTTGGGAGTAACTCCCACCGATCCAATCCCTTGAACATTGGAATGACCGCGAATCGGCATCAACCCAGCGCCAGGTCGGCCAACCATTCCTCGAAGCAAAGCCAGATTGACGATCGCCTGAACATTTTGCACCCCATGCGCATGATGGGTGATACCCATCGTCCAAGAGAAGACGACGTTCTTGCTTCGAATGTAGGTTTGTGCGATATCGAAGATCTCTTGCTTGCTAACGCCGCTCGTCTGTTCGATCGTTTCCCAAGGAGTCTGTCCCAATTGGCGCAGGTACTCGTTGGCATTTCGGCAGTGCTCTCTCAAAAACGCCGCATCGTGACCACCCAATTCGACCACCGCCTTCGCAACGCCCGTCAAGAGTCCTAGGTCACCACCGATATGCGGTTGCACATAGCTTGTTGCAATCGATGAACCAAAGAACAAACTCCATGGATCGCTTGGAATGCGAAAGCGAACGAGTCCCAATTCCTTGACGGGGTTGATAACGATTACTTTGCCGCGCCGCCTTCGCAGATGCATGAGGGTCGTCATCAATCGCGGGTGATTGCTCGGTGGATTGCCACCGATCACAAAAACGCAGTCCGACATCTCTAGGTCATCCAGTGTGACCGTCGCGGTACCGGTCCCCAACGTCATGCCGAGTCCGACACCACTGGCCTGATGGCAATAGTAGCTACAATTGTTGACGTTGTTGGTGCCGTAGAGACGTGCGAGAAGTTGCAGCAAAAAGCCTGCTTCATTGCTGCTTCGACCGCTGAAGTACCAAAAGGTCTCATCGGGATGCGTCTTCTTCAACTTGTCGACGATGCGCTGAAAGGCTTCAGACCAAGTGATCGTGCGATAGTGACTGGCGCCCGCTTCATAAAGAACAGGTTGGATCAATCGCCCACTCACTTCGAGTTGGCGTGGTGTCCAACGCTTCATTTGTTCGATCGAAAATCGACTCCAGAAGTCAGCGGTGATCGCGACCTGCATGTCGCTGACCATGGCTTGAATCGACTTCTTGCAGACTTCGGGAAACGAACCGCGTTCATTGACCATCCCGCCTTTTTGACCACCCATTCCCAAGGCGCAGGTCTTGCATGCGTTCTTGGTTCGCAGTGCGCGATAAAGCTTCCAGGTGCCACCCGCTTCGCGAGCTTTTTTCAGCGTATATCGAATGGCATGCCAACCACCTGAAGCGGACGGACGGCGCATAGAAAGCTCCCGACAGGAAGGAAAAGGATCAAAGGCAAGGAAGGTAGGTTTGCATCATGGGATGCAGAGTGTTATTCCACGTGATAGTGTAATCGATCGAACCCTCACAGGGGCTCGACGAAAAAAGGTCCCCGAAAGGTTTTTAGCGACCAGGCAAATAGATTGCGTTCTTTAAAAGCAACGGTCGGGTGAGTGCAAAAAGAAAGGGGAGGTCGCCCTCCCCTACTCTGTTTCTCGATGAAATTCCTGTTCGTCTCATTGCGGCTTCAAAATGAAGGACTGGATCGACCAGCCATCTTTTTCAGTTCGCACGACAGCCCCGGTTGGCATGAGGTATTTCTTGATGTCGGCAAAAGGAGGAAGGCGATCCCCTTTGACTTTCTGTTCTTGGTCGCGCACTTCGCTCTTCGAGTGAAGCAATCGATCAAGAACTGATGCCAACATGCTTCGCGACTGAGGCAACTTGTCTTGACGGAAAAGCTCGTATTGCATTTCGAAAGATCGATCGGGTCGCGATACGGTCCAGATGCAATTGGGGTTGCCGTGTGTGAGATCGGAGATCGTCTTCAGGGCCCGGCCGAAATCCTGCTCCTGCGCCAATGTACCCTGACCTTTTTGCGTGTTGCGCTGCGTGATCGCTTCTTGAATCATCTCCAAGTGTGACGAGAAGAATAGAAAGTCTTCGTGAACCGTGATGGCCTAATTGCTTAGCCATGGATCTTCTTCCTCTTCCTTGGCATCTTTTTCTTCTTCTTGGAATTGAAGTTTTCTGGTCTGTCATCGATGCGTGCTTAAAGGCTACATCCTGATCTTCTTGGTGACTAACTCAAATCTTGAGTCCTTCAAATCTTCGATCGGGTTACCGCTTTGCCTGTCCTTCATGATGCGATCAAGGACTTTCTCTTGAGCACATCGGCGTTGACGATCTTGATAGCGATCAACGACGTTTGCTATCGGGTGTGATGGGCTCGATGCAATCGCTGGCGGCATAAATCTGATTGGTGAGATTGGGCATGATCTCATTGCGAATGTCGATCTGAGGACCAAGCGGATCAGCTTGAATTCCTTCGATGACATACTTGAAAGTGTTCCTTGGATCCGGCGACTTCATCGACCAGGCCTTCGACCTTCCAAAATGCTTCTTTGACGTTCCATGCTAGCGAGGTTAGTCCTGCCCACCGTTGCTGGCCTAAGATGGGATCTCAAGCGCTGGCTTGGTTAGGGAAATCGAGGATTTGAACGGCTGTCGGAAGGGATTGATGTAACGATATAGCCTTCGTGATACACATCGTAAGTATCATTGGAGATGCGGACGCACCCATACCGCCGGACAGTTTGCCGAAGCCCTGATTTTCAAGGACTTTGAGCATGTCGGTCTGGCGCGAAATCGGCTTTCGTGAAATCGAACGAATGACTTTGGCTAAGCCGATAGGCCGCACATAGTATTCGACATCAAAATCATTTTTCGGTTTGAGCTTGAGATGGCTGATGGCATCCTGACAGTTCGTTGACCGAGAGTCGATCTTGCGCAGGCTTGGACAGCTCCATCGATCATGGCATGAATCGTATCAAGGTCATCGGCCACCAATAACTGATCGGCGGTTTGAACAAAGTACGATTCATGGATGGCCAAATCGCCAGCTTTATGAGGAAGAACATACTTGATGATGTTCTTGCCTGCATGGGTCAGTTTTTCAGTCGACCCTTGTTTGGCTTTCAGCTCGGACTCGATGCGAACCAAGAGGAAAGCCTGTTTTCTTTTCGCTACCTTGGATGTCGATGACAACCGCGATCGAAAAAGCGTTTCTTGGCATTGCTGGCGCGATCGATCCGTTTTTCACGGCGACTTGTCCTGTTCCGATATCGACGAAATCGTTGGGCTGCATATTCAGCTGCCAGCCAGCATCCGCCAAGCGAGAATGAATCTCTTGTTTCTGCTCTTCCCAGAACTCGGCCATTCCTGGAACATTGGCGAGTCCACCTAATTGCGTCTCATTCCAGCGATCGGTCAACTTGGGCAAGCTGTGAATGCGCAAAAGGCCTTGGGTCGACGCAGGTAGAAGTTCGGCTGCATGAGGGGCGTCGGCGCTAGCTGAGAGATTGAGCCCCGAAGAAAGCGGCTCCACAAAACAGCCGCCCGCAGCGAGACGAGCAACAAAGCACTCTGGATAACTCCCATTTCAGAAAATTCGACGCATCCTTGCGAACAGTGGGTCGGTCCACTCATTGCAGCTCGCCATGTTAGCGGAATGAACCATCGGCAAAACCCGGTTTTCGGCAGTTGATCACGTCAAATCCCCTGGTTTGCCAAATTATTTTAACGGCGCCAGCATTTCCGCATCTAATGGGGTGTGGGCTCGGCGAGGAACGTGAAGTTTTATAATAATCAATTGGAAACCCAGCAAGAGCATTCATGACCCACCAAGACGCCACGCACGAAAACCCCCATTTCCCGCTATGCTCGCAAGGAAATGGCCGAGCATTGGAGCACCAGCAAGCGGACCCGATTGCGGGCGCTTTGGGGCCATGGATCATCCTGGCGGAAACCGAAAGGAACTGGGGTTACCTATAACCCAGGAGCAAATCGATGAACTCAAAAAGTTCCAGTCCGACCTCAATCTCGACGTAGCCGCTAAATACGAGCGCGAGAAGAGGCACGACGTGATGGCCCATGTGCATGCTTATGGTGACCAATGTCCCAAAGCACGGGGCATTATTCACTGGGGCGCGACCAGTTGTTATGTGACCGACAACTCGGATTTGATGTTGATTCGCGATGCGTTTGAAATGGTGGAACGTCGGTTGCTTGCCTGCATCGATGCGCTTGGCAAATTTGCACACCGCAATGCATCGCTTCCCTGTTTGGCATTCACGCACCTTCAGCCAGCTCAGCCGACCACGGTGGGCAAGCGAGCCACCTTGTGGGCATATGATTTGGTGCTCGATCTCGAAGATCTCCAGCACCGAATGAAGACGCTTCGAGCTCGCAGCGCCAAAGGTACCACCGGAACGCAAGCCAGCTTTTTGCAGATCTTCGATAACGATCATGCCAAGGTCCGCGAGTTGGAGCGTCGCGTTGCGAAGAAGATGGGCTTTGAGGAAAGTTATGCGGTGACAGGTCAAACCTATCCACGCAAAGTGGACGCTTCTATTCTGGATGCGTTGGCGGGGATTGCCGTCAGTCTCCATAAGATCGCGACTGATATCCGATTGTTGGCCAATCGCAAAGAGTTAGAGGAACCCTTTGAGAAGGAACAGATCGGTTCATCGGCCATGGCCTATAAACGCAATCCGATGCGGTGCGAACGCATTTGTGGATTGACGCGATTTGTGATGAGCCTTCAAAGTAGCCCAAGTATGACGGCCGCTACTCAATGGTTTGAGCGAACATTGGATGATAGTGCCAATCGAAGATTGGTGATTCCACAGGCGTTCTTGGCCATCGATGCCGCATTGATTTTGTTGCAGAATGTGGCCGAAGGAATGGTTGTCTATGAGAAGACCATCGAAAAGAACTTGCGTGAAGAATTGCCCTTCATGGCAACCGAAGCCATTTTGATGGCAGGTGTGGCGGCGGGAGGCGATCGTCAAGAGTTGCATGAGTTGATAAGGCAGCATAGTCAAGCTGCTGCTCTTGAAGTCAAACGTGAGGCTCGCCCCAATGATCTCATGCAGCGTCTTCGCCATGATCCTCATTTTGCATCCTTGCCGCTCGACGAACTAACCGATCCTGCCATGTTTACCGGACGAGCGACCGAGCAGGTGCATGAATTCCTGAAGGAGATCGTCGAGCCGTTGTTGGCTCAACGAGACGCATCGGCAATCGTCGAAGCTGAAGTTCGCGTCTAATGAACCGCGATCGGGGGCACGCAGGAAGAGTGGAAACCGCTTTTCCGCTTGAATAACGCGTGTCCCCAGAATCGTTGAAAGAATTTGGCGGATGGTGACAGGATTGTTAACTCTCTAGGTTAGAGCAGTTCGAATTGTCGAGAAACTGCGTTCGAGTCGATGAACTTGGAGACCTTGTCATGCATCAACACCGTCGTTCTTTTCTTTTGGCACTTGTCGCTTTGGCTGTCTTTCTAGGATCGGCATTAACCGGCGGAAAGGTACAAGCAGCCGGTGGTAGCGATCCTCGGTTGGAAGGTGTATTGGTCTCCATGGCGGCTCCTGCCGTTGGAATTCGAACGCAGGCTGGTGTCGTTCGGGTCATCGTGATTCCAACGACCGCCAAGATCGAACGCAATGGCGTTCGCACGAATCTTTCGGCCTTCAAACTTGGAGATCGCGTTCAGGCTCGCTTCACTTCCAATGGAGCAGTAGTCACCAAGTTCGAAGGGGTTGGGCCTTAATCGCTTCGGCAATCAAAAAATAAAACTCGATCTCAACTTCCATCCAATCCCATGTGGTGCCTGTCGAAGGCAGGCCGCATGCGATTGGATTGTCTTTTTGGGACTCCCAAGTAATTTGGGGCTCCCATGGAAAAAGGGTATTTCACCATGGCCAGGTGCTAGGAGGCTGTGGGAGGGAGGGGATGATCGAAGAGGATGCAGATGGGGCAAAAGGCGAGGTGTCGTGGCGGTTCACGAAGGGGATAGGTTCGGATATACTAATCATCGGTTCTTTCCTCTTATCCCCTCGGTTCTTTTCGCATGCCCAAATACGTCGTACGATGCGGCTCGATGCGGACGCTCAATGTCTTGCAGGCCAAAGATGCTTTGCGCCGAGGCACCCGCGTGATTGCACGTACCCAACGCGGACTGGAGTATGGGGAAGTGCTGTGCGAGGCCACGCCCGAAGCCTTGCAAAGCATGGCGAATCCACCCGGCGGCACCATCCAACGCGTGGCGACGACGCAAGATGAAAATGAATTGCTCCGAATAACTCGTTTAGCGCGTGACGAGTTTCTCAAGTGCCGATCGATTGTTCAAGAAATGAAGCTGGAGATGGACTTGGTCGATCTCGAGCATCTACTCGGAGGCGAACGGGTCGTCATCTATTACATCGCAGAAGATCGGATCGATTTCCGCGAGTTGGTGAAACGGTTGGCTCATGAATTTCAGACCCGGATCGAAATGAAGCAGATCGGGGTTCGCGATGAAGCCAAATTGTTGGCCGATTATGGCGATTGCGGGAAGCCCGTCTGCTGCAACACGCATTTGATCCAGATGCCTCCGGTATCAATGAAGATGGCTAAGCTTCAAAAAGCAACGCTCGATCCGAGCAAGATCTCGGGGCGATGTGGGCGACTCAAGTGCTGTCTTCGCTATGAGTACGACACCTATGAGGAAATTGCCAAGGACCTGCCTGCGTTAGGCGTGGATGTGGTCACGCAGCAAGGTCGAGCTCGAGTCTTAGGGCAAGAGGTTTTAGCCAAGCAGTTATTGGTTCAAATGGAAGATGGACGCCGTATTGTCATTCCATCTTCGGATGTGTTATCCGTGATTCGCGCTGCGAAGCGTCGATCGGAACACGAATCGGCCGAGGAAGTTCCTCCACAGGAGTAGAGTACAGTGGCCAATAAACCCCATCCCATTCTTGAATTGCTCGAACAAGATCAACGTTATAAGTTCGAAGGATACCAGTTCGTCCGCGAAGCCTTGGCCTACGCGCAAGAAGTTCTTCGCATGCCAGCGCAGTCGGGCGAAACGGGAGCAAGCGAAGAAGGGCATCATCTCACCGGACAACAATTGTGCGAAGCCATTCGACTGTATGCGCTGGAGCAATTCGGTTACATGTCTTGTTTGGTGTTGAACTCCTGGGGAATCCACTCCACCAGCGATTTCGGCGAAATCGTTTATAACTTGATTCGCATCAAGCAAATGAAAAAATCAAAGGCCGATCGTCGCGAAGATTTCGACAAATGTTTATGATTTCCTGATACGGCCTTTCAACCAGTATTCGAGATCGCTGTTCGAGTTCCGCGTAATTTACCTCAGCGTGCAATGGGCACGCACCAATGGTAGTGAAACGCGCCAAACCAGCCATGGACGGTGCATCGGGTAGTTCATCACGCGCAAGTGCCGAGGCCAGCCAGCCGATGAAGAGCTGAATGCCCCATTGCGGCTTTTCGTAATTCTTTGTCGGCGGCGAGACTTGTTGCGGCAGAAGAGTCGTCTAAACGCCAGCCGAACGTCGTTATCTTTCTCGCGGACGATGCGGGCTGGGGTGACTATGGTCACAACGGCAACAAGACCGCATCCACTCCCAATATCGATCGATTGGCTCAATCAGGCGCTTCTTTTGATCGGTTCTTTGTTTGTCCCGTGTGCGCACCGACGCGAGCCGAATTCTTGACGGGCCGTTATCACCTACGCTCCGGTGTGTCAGGCGTTTCGACGGGTCAGGAACGAATGTCGCCTCGCGAAAAGACTTTGGCCGATGCCTTTCATGCTGCCGGATATGCAACCGGCGCGTTTGGTAAATGGCACAACGGAAGCCAGTGGCCCTACCATCCGTTGGCTCGCGGCTTCGACGAATATTACGGCTATACCTCGGGACATTGGGGCGAATACTTCGATCCACCGCTCGATCACAATGGCAAACCAGTGCGAGCACAAGGTTACATCGTCGATCGATGTACCGATCAAGCGATCGATTTTATCGATCGTCATAAAGATCGACCCTTTCTGTGTTATGTTCCATTCACAACTCCGCATTCGCCTTGGGCTGTTCCCAACGAGTACTGGGAAAAATACTCTCAGCGATCGATCGAACAACCGGCAACGGTCGCAGCCAATGAGAAGATCGAAGAGACTCGGTGTGTCCATGCCATGTTAGAGAATCAAGATTGGAATGTCGGTCGCGTCCTCAAAAAGCTTCGCGACGCGGCACTCGAAGACAACACGATCGTTGTGTACTTTTCCGACAACGGTCCCAACGGAGCGCGATGGAACGGCGGCATGAAGGGAACCAAGGGATCGACCGATGAAGGAGGCATTCGATCGACGTGTCTCATTCGCTATCCCAACAAGATTGCAGCGGGGACCACGATTCAGCCGATCGCAGGTGCCATTGATTTGCTACCAACGATCACGTCTTTGGCTGGCGTTCAACCGGTAAGCACTTTGCCGCTCGATGGTCGCGACATGTCTCCATGGCTATTGGGGCAACAGAAAACGGCCGATGATCGGATGTTGTTCACCGCTTGGGGAAAGAACCGAAGTGTTCGCTCGCAGCGATATCGTTTGGATGCTCAGGGTAAACTCTTCGACATGATCGCCGACCCTGGTCAGACTCATCCCGTCGACAAGGAAATTCCCGAAGTCGCAGGGAAATTCGATCGCGCGCTGGAACAATGGAATCAAGAAGTGTTGGCCGAATACGAATCGCAGGTCGGACAGAAATGGACTCCTCGCCTCATGGATCCACGGCCGATTTCCGTCGGTTATCGCCACTTTCCAAGAACTTGGCTTCCCGCTCGCGATGGCGTACCCTTAGGCAATGTGGAACGCAGTGCCAGTGCTCCCAACAGTTCCTATTTTGTTCAATGGACGTCCCGAGAAGATGCTGTGCAATGGGATGTGGAGTTATCGAGGATGGACTCTATCAGGTCGAACTAGAATATACCGTGTCCATCAGCGATGCTGGATCAACGATCGAGATCGCATGGGGAGACGAAAAACTCCAAGGCAAGGTTGCTCCTGGTTGGGATCCGCCGTTGTACACGAATCAGGATACGATCCCACGTCCCAAAGCGGAATCGAAAATGAAAGAGTTCCGAACACTCTCATTAGGTACGATCCATCTGCGAAAAGGACGTGGGCCAATGACGATACGTGCCATCGATATTCCTGGCAAAAGTGTCATGCATCTGAGTTCGTTGACGCTCACACTCCAATAAAATCCTTGCAACCCTGCGAGGCAAAATCAAAATGCAATTCAATCGGTCGATAAGTCGTTTGTTCCTAGCCGTGTCGATGGTTGGTGTGTTCAGCATGCCCTCGATGGCCTGGGAGGATCTATTGCTTCCGCCTTCCAAATCGCCCAAAGCTATTCGCATTGCTACGTTCAATGTCTCCTTGAATCGCAAGCAGAGTGGTGAACTCATCACCGATCTCAAACGCGATGATGCGCAGGCCAAGCGACTAGCCACCATTATTCAAACGGTGGGTCCCGATATTTTGCTGGTCAATGAACTCGATTACGACGCCGAGCATTCGGCCGTAAAACTCTTTCGCGATGAGTATCTGCATAAGATACCGGGGCTTCAAAAGTCGATGGTCCCGATCCACTACGACCACTTTTTTTCGGATGCAGTGAATACGGGCGTGCCCTCCGGTATGGATCTCAATCGCAATGGCAAGATGAATGAACCAGATGATGCATGGGGATTTGGTGCCTTTCCAGGACAATACGGCATGGTCGTCTACAGTCGTTTTCCGATCGACGCAAAGCAGGTTCGAACGTTCCGCAAGTTGCAGTGGTCATCAATGCCCCATGCGCTTCGTCCCAAGCTGGCCAATGATCGTCCGTTTTGGCCCGAAGATGTTTGGGAAAAACTCTTCTTGAGTTCCAAGAGTCATTGGGATGTACCGATTACGATCGGCAATCGTACTCTTCATGTTCTCGCATCGCACCCGACTCCACCCGTTTTTGATGGCGAAGAAGATCGCAATGGATCACGCAATCATGACGAGATCCGATTTTGGGTCGATTACGTCGAAGGCAAATCGGCTGATTACATTGTCGATGATCAAGGCCGAAAGAGCCCGTTGGGATCGCAACCATTTGCGGTGTTAGGCGATTTGAATTCGGATCCAGTCGATGGTGCTGGCAATGCATCCGCCATTCAATCTCTGTTGCGATCGGAGCGAGTTGCCAAGTTTGAAGCCCCTAAAAGTCAAGGTGCGGTAGAGGCATCCGAGAAGCAGGGTGAAGCCAATAAAAAACACCAAGGGCCAGCGGAGCAAGACACTGCCGATTTCAACGATAAGTCTTCAGGCAATCTGCGTTGCGATTTCGTCATTCCATCGGTCGAATTTCGGGTCGTTGCGAACGGCGTGTTTTGGCCAACGACCGCAGAGTTGCAATCGATCGACACCAAGCTGGTAGATGCATCGGACCATCGTTTGGTTTGGGTCGATGTGGAATGGGTGGAAGAGTCAGCCAGCAAGCAGCCTTGAGTTCACTGAAACGCGGTGAACTCGTCCAAGAAAACTCCGTTCGCAATCGTTTCCGTTCGCAATCGTTGTTGGGTAGCGCGAGTGTCTTGAACAGTTCTTCCCCACGAAGAGTGGCCCAGGGATGAGGCTCACGATATGGAAAGAAGTGGGGGTAAATCGAAGTTACTATCTTGATTACTAGAAAGACAGATGCCTAAACTGGCGTAAACCAAACGCTGGGAGACCAAGCACTTGGCTAGAACCGCTCGTTTGCCACCAACACTCGAGCGGTTCGTTTTTTTGATAGGGCCAATTTAGACATCCATCATCCATTCAACCCAATTGGGCTCTTTAAGTTTCGATGGAACGCAAAATTACGGGTGTTCCGTAGACAAACTCGTTCGTTTCAGCGACGCAGCACGATGGAATACTTCGGGCAGGAGCGTGCGACTTTTACCACGAATCATCACAATGATGAGGGCGGATAGGATTGGCGTCGGTAACTGGGATGCCAAAATTTTCTGAGGTATCTCCAAAGTTCAAGCGATGACTTGTCAGTGGTGCATCATCTAAGAACTCGAGGGAATGGCAGCTGGGAGAATCGTGCAGCCTGTGGTCTTGGAAGGAAAGTCGGTATTACTCCAATGTCCATCGTGCCGTGGGCCGATGTCGGTTCGACTCTGGTTGATGGAAGCGGAGTGTTGGCAATGTGGCACTCGGATTGAAATTTCGGAGTCCCAAGCTGCATTTATTGAAGAAATGCAGCGCAAAGAACGAGCTCGCTCGGAGGTACCTGCATCCAAAGAAATAAGCCGGCCGACCCTTTCGAAACCGATCAAGCGTTCCACGATTCAGCTCTCTCCCGAACCCATCATCGCGCCGCCAACGGTTGAAATCGAAGCTCCGCCGATTCAATGGATACGACGCAACAAGGGGAGTATTGCCAAACAGCTCCCTCGAGGGATGGCGCTGGCTCCGGCGTGGCTTGTCAGTCTTCGTGCCGCATCTTCTTCTGTTGTTGATCTGGCGATTCTGACAACTCAACATGGCGATGACCGTGGTATTGTGCTTTCGCTGGCGATTCGTCCCATTCGGAATCAGGGCGATATCGATTCTTTTCGTATGGAGAATACGCGGGCCTTCGATCTTCCATTGCCAAAACAATTCAATCCCAACGACCCCAACGATGCGGGCATCATCAAAGCATCCGCGGAATTAGCGGAGGACTTGCAAGATACGAACTATGAACGTGGGTACGAACCAGTTCCGATTCGAGAGGTGTTGAAGCATCTTCATCAACCCTATGATCCGAAGAGCAGTCTTATGGCGCGTGATATACGCGTACGAAGCGAAATGCTCAAAGTCAATGGAGGTACCTTATTGACCGAAGCCGCGGTGGCTCGTGCGTTGCGTTGGATCGCATCGCATCAGCGCGTCGACGGAGCGTGGCGATTGGATGCTTTTGCCTATGAACCTGGGCGAGGCGAAGTGTCGACGAAAGCAGGTGCAACGGCCCTAGCCTTGCTCCCGTTCTTGGGCGCAGGACAAACGCATCGATCGGGCATCTATCGCGAGAATGTTCGGTTGGGGTTGGACTATCTTCTTGCGTTGCAAGGTGAGGATGGCGACCTACGAGGCGGTACCGAAGGTGAGGCCGGCATGTACGTGCATGGGCAGGCTACGATCGTGCTCGGAGAAGCCTATGCGATGACACGCGATCGCAAGCTCGAAGAACCACTTCAAAAGGCCATCGACTTTATTTTAGGAGCGCAGCATCGACAGGGTGGATGGCGATATCGTCCTAAGATGCCTGGGGATACCAGCGTCCTCGGGTGGCAATTGATGGCGTTGCAAAGCGCGAAGATGGCAGGCTTGCAAATTCCTCATTCGACCTTTCGGAAGGCCGATGCATTCTTAGATTCGGTTTCGTCCAACGAAGGTGCCACCTATGCCTACATGCCAGGCCATTCCCATAGTCCTAACATGACCGCTGAAGCGCTCCTTTGCCGATTGTATCTTGGAACTTCGCGGGACGATGAAGGCCTTCGTCGAGGGTTGCGATATTTGACTCGCGAACATCCTCCTTCACGCGATGAAGTGGACTATTACTACTGGTACTATGCCACGCAGGCGTTGCATCATGTCGGAGGTCCGCGCTGGACGAAATGGAACGAAGCCCTGCAAGAAGTGTTGGTAGAAAAGCAGATCAAGCAAGGCAAGCACGCTGGAAGTTGGGATGTCGAAGGTCGATTGGCCGAGAAAGGTGGAAGGCTCTACGTGACCGCACTGGCAACCTGCACTCTGGAAGTTTACTATCGCCACTTACCGCTCTTTGAATCTCTTGAAGATCAACGGTAATTGGTGATTCGCATCCTGCATCGGAAAAGAATTTTGATTGCGAGGCGTCGTTCGGTACGTTAGAGTCTAAAACGCAGCTTTTGAGAAGTTGAACGAAGAGGTGCTGCGTCGATGACTGCTTCTGATGTTACCATTTTGCTCAATCAGATTTCGGCCGGGGATGAAGGCGCCTTTCGGCGCCTCTTTGAAATCGTCTATGCGGATCTACACCAGATCGCCAAACGTCGCATAAGACATGAGAATCCCGGTGAAACATTGCAAGCCACGGGGCTGGTCCACGAAGCCTATTTGAGGCTTGTTGGAAAACAATCGAGCCCACAATGGGAGAATCGCGCTCATTTCTTTGCGGTTGCAACCGAAGCCATGCGATGCATCTTGGTCGACGCGGCTCGTCGACGTCGAAGTTTGAAGCGGGGAGGTGCTCTTGAGCAACGCCACTTGTCTCCAGACGAGTTCGTCGATGCCCAGATCTCCTGGGAAAACCAACTCGTTGATATTGCAGATGATCTTGTCGCATTTGAATCGGTCGATGAAGTCGCCGCAAAGTTGGTGCGTTTTCGTCTTTTGGGCGGACTTTCCGTAACGGAAGCGGGCGAGTTGCTCGGTCTTTCGCGTTCCGTTGCTTATGAGAACTGGAAATTCGCTCAGGCCTGGTTCGCGGTGCGTTCGCAACGGCTGGAGCAGGATTAGGTAGGAAGAGACGGAAGCTAGGGAATATCTTTCGGTGAGCAGAAACTTGGGACGATTGCTCCTGCGTTTGCGCTAAACCTCGGTGGATAGAGAATGGTGGTCCCATTGCTGAGAGAGAATTCATGACAGATCGCCCCCTTCCTAAGATCGCGAAATCCCTGTTCCTCGAATCGATCAATCGACGATCTTGAACAACGAAGAGCGTTCATTGAGATGGAATGCGAAGGTGATATCGAGCTCCGTTCGCAGGTCGAAAATCTTTTGGCCGCGTTTGAGAAGGATTCGCAGCACTTGGATCGCTTGGCCAATGCAATCGGTGCGAAAGCTACAGCTGTGGCAGGTACATCCGCAACCGGTCTGTCTGGCATGAATCCTATCGATCTCGAATCACATCCAAGGATTGGGCGCTATGAACTTTTAGAAGTTCTGGGCGAAGGTGGGATGGGGGTTGTTTACCTTGCTGAACAGCTTGAGCCTGTGCAAAGGCAGGTAGCGCTCAAGGTCATCAAGCCCGGTATGGATAGTCGACAAGTCGTAGCCCGTTTTGAGATGGAGCGGCAAGCCCTGTCGATGATGAATCATCCCAACATTGCGATGGCGATTGACGCTGGGACCACCGATGATGGTCGGCCCTTTTTTGTGATGGAACTGGTGCGTGGCTTACCGATCAATAAGTTCTGTGACAAGCATCATCTCGATGTGTTTCAGCGACTCGAATTGTTCCATGCCGCCTGCCAGGCGGTGCAGCATGCCCATCAAAAAGGAATCATCCACCGTGATTTGAAGCCTTCGAACATCATGGTCGCACACTATGACGGCAAACCCGTCGCCAAAGTAATTGATTTTGGAATTGCCAAAGCTCTTCATCAAACACTTTCTGATACAACGCTGTACACCGGCTTGGGCCAGGTCATTGGTACGATCGAGTACATGAGCCCTGAGCAAGCTCGTCTCAATCAGTTGGATATTGATACTCGAACCGATATCTATTCTCTCGGTACCGTGCTCTACGAGTTGTTAGTGGGGACGACTCCATTCGATCGAAAACGCCTTCGTTCTGCAGCCTATGATGAAATGTTGCGCATTGTTCGTGAAGAGGATCCGCCAACGCCTGGTAATCGTTTGAGTTCACTGGAATCCCTGCCGAGCATTGCTGCAAGTAGGCGATGCGATCCAAGTAGATTGAGCAAATACGTCAAAGGGGAGCTGGAATGGATCGTCATGAAAGCCATGGAGAAGGATCGGAGTCGGCGGTATGCCTCGGCAAATGAGTTAGCTGCGGATGTGGGACGATATCTCGCTAATGAGCCGATCTCAGCTGGCCCACCCAGTATGATGTATCGTTTTCGCAAACTCGCGAGCCGCCATCGCTTGGTGTTGAGTTCTACTGCCATCGTGCTGATCGCATTGGTGCTCGGGCTCGTCGGTACCACTTTGCAAGCCATTCGAGCGATGAACGCTGAGCAACTCGCGGAAACTCGCTTGACCAATGAGGAGAAAGCTCGTAAGTCCGCAGAGGCGGCAAAGCAGCTTGCTGATCAGGAAGCCGATCGGGCGAATGTTCAAACCAAAATCGCAAAGCAAGAATCGCGAATTGCTGACGAGATCAATCGATTTCTTCTCGATGATCTTCTTGCGCTGAGTCAATATGGTGCACAGGTCGAATCGCGAATCATACCGGATCGTAACATACGAGTTCGAACTTTGCTCGACCGCGCGGCATTGTTGATCGGAAATCGCTTCTCAGACGATCCTGTGGTTAGAGGCCGAATTCTTCGAACGCTTGGACAGTGTTATAGCGGTCTTGGAATGCACTCCAAAGCGGAGGAGTTCCTATTGCCATCGGTTACGATTCTAGAGAAGGAACTAGGGATGTGGGATCCAGCCACTATCCAATCCGCCGTGAGTTTAGCGTTTGCACAATTAGAACAAGGAGAATTCGAGGCCGTTGAAAAACGATTGGGGGCCTATAAAAATCCGCCGATACCACTCACTCTCGAATTGGAACACGAACTACACAAAGCGGCTGCGACGATGGTTGTGGCCTATTATGACCAAGAAAAATATCGTGAGGCTCTTGAGTTATCAGAGTCGCTTCTGCCTAGGACCATCGATCTTTTTGGCGAGGACTCTCTTCAAGTCCTTGTAATGAAGGGCAATATCGCAAGCCAATATGAAGACTTGGGAGATAGCGAAACAGCCTTGAAAATGCGAAGTGTGTTACTCGAGCAATTCCAAGGAAAATATGGCAGTCACCATCCAGACATCATGTCTCTCCGATCAAACTATGCTGCAGCACTCTCGAATCATGGGGAATATGCTACGGCATTATCATTGATGGATGAACTCGAACGAGAAATTGCAGAAGTTGGCAATGCAGATCCCTCTTTTGAAGTTCGACTGTCTCGCAATCGTGCCGTCACCCTTCATCGACTAGAACGCAATGAAGAAGCCTTGGATTCGCTTCAAAAAGCCCATGAAAAAGCAGTTGAATTGGAAGGAGCCCAAGGAAATTCGATCAAGAAGATGGCCCCTGCGTTTTTCGATATTCTTCATGCTCTTGGGAAGGATGAAGAGGCGTGGCCCTGGTTGGAAATAGAGATCACGAATCTCAAAGAACTAGGGCGTGTTCATTCCGCCTCGTACGCGCGCTGCCTTGGACGTCAAGCAACTTTGCGCCGGTATGATTCGGCTGAAAAGCTCAAGCTTCATGAAGAGGCTGCTCGCTTAATGGAAGAGGTGCAGGGCCGATTCGATCCCGAGACAATTACTCTACGATCACGGGTCGCCAACTTCCTTTTCGAAAGAGGCGAACGAGAAAAATCTGAAGAACGATATCGAGCAATTCTTCGCACGCAAGAAGAAGGTGGATTTTCCGAAAGCGATCAAGCTCATACAAAACTGAATCTTCTATGGTCGATTATCCATAGGACTGAAGCGCCGAGCGACTTTGATGAGTTCGAGCAACAACTGAAACGATGCGAGGAGTTTGAGCCCGACCGACCATTTCAAGCTATACGTATTCGAGAGACCTACCAAACTTTGTTGGCCAGAAAGAAAGATCAGAATTTGGCGAGGATCGAACGGATCGCAGATGAACAATTAGTGCTCTGCCGGAAACACTTAGGCGATTCTCATCCCAAGACAGTCAACGCACTTATCGCCAAAGCATCTGCCCTGCTGAAGACCAATCGCTTGGACGAAGGTGCGCAACTTCTAAGCAAGTTTACCAAGGCAATTGAAAACGGAGTCACATCTCTCGAAATTGTAGATGCATATCGCATCGTTGGAGAAGCGTACTACGATTCTCAGCTTCATGCCAAGGCTATTCCTCATTTGATTCAAGCGTACAAAGCTTGGCCTTCAAAAGATCGATCCACCAAAGAATGGAATAGCTTCTGGGGAAAGCTTAAGAACTGTTGCGCAGAATTTCCTGATCATTATCCGATCCTAGAAGCGGTTCGCGAGGCAGCTATTGAACCTTCCGGCAAAATCAAGTCGTTTAACTCAGTCTTGGACTATGCCGATATCGTTGCCAGTTCAGAACGAGGCGACCTCAGTCCGGCCAACGGACACGACTGTGAAACGATTCTCCTTCGAGCCATTCGAGAGGTTGCAGAAGATAGTCGTGATGACCCAGTACTCATTTGGAAGTTGCGAGAAAGACTCGCCACTCGGTACTACATCACCAAACAGATGGAAGAAGCCAAGGAACTGTTGGGCCTATTGGTGGAAGAAGATCGGCGGCTCGTCCGCGAGGAAAAAAAGCAGCCCAATAGCCTGACTCGGCAGAGATATTCGCTGGCCCTATTTGAGCTGGAAGGAATCGACCAAGTCCTCGATTTCTTGATCCTTGAACTACAAACGGCAGATGAGGGCCGGAAGTTAGAGATTTGCATGAACCTCGTTCGATTACTGGGGACGTTGGGAAGGTCAGAGAGCATCGAATTGATTGGGCAAGCAACGCTCCATTCAAAAGTTGGAAATGACCGCACCATTCTGTTGCAGGAGATTCTAACCGCCGTGGTGTATGCGCAAATCTCGCAAGGTAAGTATGATGCAGCCATAGAACAGTGCAATGAACTTTCAAAGTACCGTTCCATCGATGTGTTTACCAGCAAGAATTTCATTGTTCGAAAAGCGATTTTACTCGGATGGAGTCATGACTCGAGTGGAAAACCCGAGGCCGCGAAAAAAGTGCTCTCCGATTTGATAGACAAGATGGCCGATCCTCTCTTTGCATTTATTAACGAGGCGTATTTCTCGCTCGTAAGAATCATGCATCGAGAGAGGGACTACGTTAACGCAAAACGCTATCTCGACGAAATTCGGCCGGCAATGTTGAAGAATCCTCGCCATTGGGTGAACATGGCATTAGTCGGTTTGCGTGGTGAAAGTCTCTCGGTGATGGGGCAGCAGGAAGAGGGCGAGCTACTGCTATGCGAGTCGTATATGTCGCTTCGACTCCATTTCTTACCGACCTTAAAGCCCCTTGAAGTCCGGAGTCAGTATCTTGCGGAAGCTGCAGGACGCTTGGAAGAACACTACGAACGTTATGGTCAGTACGAGCAAGCGGCCTATTGGGGACTCGTCCGTGATAGTTGGGATCATGAACCAATACCTGACGTTACCATCGATGAAGAAAAGTTGTCCGAAATCATGAAATTGCTCCAGTAGGTCCCTCCGCCACAAACCATGAATCCATCACCCCAAGCGTCCCTACCGACGTACGCAAGTGTTGCGGTCGAGCATGCGAAAGCGGAACATCAGTTCGCACTTTGTTCTGGCAGCTGGGAGCTAGTGGATGTTATTCTCGAACGCGAGTTTCATCACCGAGATGATCGCAGCCGTTTTCAGATGCTAGAGCTTTGCTATGGAGCATGGGTTGGAGAGGCGGTGCGGGAGGCTTATAGCGGTGAATGGGTCGGTTTGCATGAACCGACGCCGCCGCGGTTGCAGATCCAGGGCGTGCTGGTTAGCCCATTCGATTTGGTACATCGCAAACTGCATCGAGTCGACACGCGACCCATCGCCGCCATCCTTCAAGAGTTTCAGGAACTGCTTCGGAATCGCGAGACTCAAACCGCATCTCTATTGGGAAACTATAAATCCGGCCAATTGGAACGACCGTGCCCGCGACCCGCGATTCGTCCATGGAATCGACGAGTCCCTTCCTTCCATTTCATTGGATACGCCGATCGATCCATGGATTCAAGAAGAGGGCGATCTGCGAGGCAAAAAGGTACTCTGTCTCGCTGCCGGTGGCGGAACGCATGGTCCGCAGCTTGCCTTGGCGGGTGCCATCGTCACCGTCATGGATGTGGCCCCACGGCTTCTGGAAATCGACCAAGCACTGGCTGTTCAGCATGGACTTTCCCTGGCTACCGTTCCGATGTCGATGTCGACGTCTTGGAGTGACGAGTGGGTGGGCTTCGATTTAGTGATACAACCTGTGAGCGGATGTTACGTATCCGATTTGAAAGCGGTGTATCGCAATGTTGCCAAGGCACTGAAGCCCCAAGGGGTCTATCTCTTTCAAGCGAAGCAACCAGCGATGATGCAAGCCCAATGGCTCAGCTCTGCTTCGCATTACGCCACAGTCACACCTTATGCCAGACAATGGCCATTGCCTCCCATCGATCGCAAGGATCTCTTTCGCGAACAGGGGACGGTCGAGTTCTTGCATACCTGGGACGAGATCCTTGGGGATCTTTGTCGTTCAGGATTCGCGATGGAACGCTTTGAAGAACCTCCGCGAGGCGACGCCTGGGCATCGCCCGGATCGTCGCTCCATCGCGCCTGCTTTTTTCCTCCGTATATCAAAGTGAAGGCTCGCAAAAATTCGTAGAATAGATTTTTGAAATTCGTTCCTACCCTCCCGATCCTCTCTCGCTCTGCAAATCCTTCCTACCTGCGAACCTAAAGGCACCCACCCATGAATTGTTGGCTTCGATATGCATTGTTTGGCATCGGCATGATTGCTTGGATCGTTGTCCAGGCAAGTTTTCCAACAAACGTTTGCGGACAAGCAGCAAATACAGCAGCGTCGCAAGATCAAGCCATTGCATGTCAAATGGGATGCGCCGCCGTAGATATTACGCCGCGAGCCGGAACGGCGATGGCTGGCTACTACAGTCGACGCGATGCGACGGGGGTTCATGATCCTCTTTGGTCCAAAGCGATGGTCCTCTCCGACGGATCTCAAACGGCAGCCATTGTCTCGCTCGATCTTATTTCCACCACCATGCCCGTCGTCGCCGAAGCTCGCAAACTGATTCGCGAACAAACGGGGATTCCCGAAGATGCAATCATGATCTCGGCCACGCATTCTCATACCGGGCCGATGCTCTCCAGCGGTAGCAAGCGAACTGCCGTCTTTGGAGGACTCGATGATGAAGCGATGACCTATATGGCACAACTTGCCGAGCGGATTGCCGAAAGTGTCAAGCAAGCCAAGGCGCAACTGCAACCGGTCATCCTCAAAGCAGGAACGGAAGAGGAGCGGCAACTGGCTTTCAATCGACGCTTCTTTCTGCGCGATGGTTCGGTCGGTTGGAATCCTGGCAAACTCAATTCCAAGATCGTTCGTGAAGCGGGGCCAACCGATGATCGTTTGCATGTCCTCGGCATCTTCTCGCCCAAGGAGGAACCACTAGGAGTTATGGCGAATTTTTCGATCCACCTGGATACCGTTGGTGGTACGGAATGGAGTGCGGATGTTCCTTACACGGTTCAAGATTCCCTGCAGAGAGTTTTTGGCACTTCCTTCTTCGTCCATTACACCACGGGGTGTTGTGGTGATGTGAATCATATCGATGTGCGAACGGCGATGGCGCAAAAAGGACATGGCGAGGCGGCTCGCATCGGTCTTCGTCTGGCCTCGGCGGCTTTGCGATCATGGCCGAAACTTCAATCCGTTCCCAGCGGAACGCTTCGCTTTGAACGCAATGTGGTGCAGCTCTCCTCCGATGCTATTGCACCGGAACGAGTCGAATGGGCACATCAAGTCGTATCCGCGCTACAGCAAAAGAATACTCCAGCACCGAAGTTTATGGAGTTGGTCGAGGCTTTCAAAGTGATCGATATCGATGAACGGAAGGGTGAGCCTTGGTCGTGCGAGGTCCAGGTGATTACGCTCGGCAATCATATCGCGTGGGTGAGCCTACCCGGCGAGATCTTCGTTCAACTGGGTATGATGATCAAAGACGGATCGCCCTACCCTATGACGATGGTGCACGAATTGGCCAATGGTAGCCTGGGTTACATTCCCACATCGCAAGCGTTCGCGCAAGGGAACTACGAAGTGGTCTCCTCGCGCGTAGCGCAAGGATCGGGCGAAAAACTGGTCGAGACAGCGCTGGCTTCCTTGCGACGTCTTTACAGGCCCCAATAACGTTGCGCACCACTAGATCGTAACGATGTCGCGAATCACCTTGCCATGGACATCGGTGAGCCTGAAATCGCGACCTGCATAGCGAAAGGTGAGTTGCTCGTGATCGATACCCATGAGGTGAAGCATGGTCGCGTGCAGGTCGTGAACGCTTGTCGGATGATCGACGGCTTTGAATCCTAGTTCATCCGTAGCACCATAAACAGTGCCACCGCGAACACCGCCCCCGGCCATCCACACGCTGAAGCCATAATGATTGTGATCGCGTCCAAGAAGCGATTTTCCTTCACCATTGAGCTCTACCGTCGGAGTTCTTCCAAACTCGCCACCCCACAGGACCAAGGTCTCGTCGAAGAGTCCACGTTGTTTCAGATCGGTGAGCAAGGCCGCGATGGGTTGATCGATTTGCGCTGCCAACTTTCGATGATTCGACTCGATGTCGTTGTGATTGTCCCATGGTTGGCCAGCCCCGTGCCAGAGTTGCACATATCGCACTCCACGCTCGATAAGGCGTCGCGCGATCAATGTTTGGCGGCCATGCACTCCGCTGCCGTACATGTCTTGTATCGACTGCGGCTCGTTCGTTAAGTCAAAAGCATCTGCCGCTTCCATCTGCATTCGAAAAGCGAGTTCAAACGATTCCATGCGGGCTGCCAGTCGTTCATCGATGCGCGAGGCCTGATGCTGAGAATTCATCCGCTGCAAAAGATCGAGCTGTTGTCGTTGCGTTTGTTTGGTAGCATGAGGACTTCGAATATTCTCGATCAGTTTTTCGAGTTCGCGGTGTTGAGGATCGATGAATGTTCCTTGAAATGCTCCAGGAAGAAACCCTGCTTGCCAATTCTCCGCATCTTTGATCGGATACCCATTGGGGCACATGGCAATGAAGCCCGGCAAGTTTTGGTTCTCAATCCCCAAACCATATAACATCCAAGCCCCAACGCTCGGCCGTGATTGAACCGAATCACCGCAGTTCATGAGCATGAGCGATGGTTCATGATTGGGAACTTGCGCATACATGGAACGGATGATCGCCATATCATCGATATGTTGCGCTGTTTTCTCGAAGAGTTCGCTGACTTCAATTCCACTTTCACCGTATCGTCGAAATCGGAATGGGCTCGGAAAGGCTGCACCCGTTTTTCGTTCGGTGGTGAGTTGATTGGGAATACTTTTCCCTTCCCACTGCTTCAGCGCGGGCTTGGGATCGAAGGTATCGACTTGCGAAGGTCCTCCATTCAAGAAAAATTGAATGACCCGTTTGACCTTTCCTTTGGGGCCGCCCTCCCCTGCCCTCTTGGGTTTTGACTCGGAATTCAGAAATGGTTCCCAGGTCGGGGGCATCGCCGAAAAGCCCAATCCAGATAGGCCCAATCCACTAATACTCAGACCGGCACGGTGCAACCATTGTCGTCGATAAATCATCTTGGATCTCCATTGGGCATTAATCGATGAACATCCACTCATTGGATGCAAGGAGGACCTGAGCTAGTTGTTCGCGAGGTTCCAGGTGCGGTTGCTGAGGACCTGCGAAATCGCGCTGGGCATCCCATCGCCGAGGCGTCGATGCGGTATCGGTTTTCGGTTGCTCGAGAATGCGAGGTGCCCAGAGAAATTGGTCGCTATTCAAATTCTGATGAATGTCGACGACGAAATCGAGATGCTCACCTTTCTCGACGTGTACGCGTTCGACATTCATCGAAACCTCTTGATGGAAAACGATCGATCGCGCCAACTCGACTCCCTTGGAATCCAAAATAAAGCAGGCGATTCCGTCCCCAACCTCGGGCTCGTGTTTGACCAGCGATTGGATCGAAACATCCATGGCTTCAGGAGCGATCCAACGTCGAACACAGGCGTGCTTCTTGTCGTTGCCCGGATGGCCTCCCATCGCGGTCAATTGCACCCATCCTAATTTGCCGTCAGGAAAGTTGGCCGATCCTTGCCAAGCGGTCCCTGAAAAATAGGGTAGCTCCTTCCATGCCAGTGGACCTGATCTCGTCTCTTCAACTGCGGCGTACCCATACTTCCAATCGAGTGTCTCTGTTCTCACTTTCGGTACCTCCTCGGATTGCCTAGCCTTCAGAAAGCTCGCGGCTGATTCCTTTTCTTGCGGCGAGGGGCCGCGCTGGAGAAGATGATGAAACAGATCGTCGATAAATTGCTCGTCGGATGATAAGTCCGAAGAGCGCTCGATCTCTTGTACGATTCCTTTCGCTTGGACTGCAATAAAGGGATGATTCAAGAAGAACAACGCTTGTTGAGGGATAATCGTTTCCAAACGCTTGGGGATGTGAAGATCCGGGTTTGCAAAATCAAAGACTCGCAAAACGGTGGGCAAGAATTGTCGATCGACTTGGCAATAGAGTGTTCGCGGTTGTTCCCGCAATGCCAACGACAAAAGATCGGCAGGCTTGCTTGTGGACGCGAGTCGCAAACGACTGCCCTGCACCAGCATTGAATCTCGCAATTGTTCGAATGTCAGACGCTTTGGGTTCATCCGCCACAACCATCGATTATTCGGGTCCTTTTCCTGCGCGACGATCGCTTTGGCAGGTACGAGGTCGTTGGAAGCTTGGCGATAGGTCGAGGAAAGGACCATGGAACGAACGAGTTGCTTGGTGCTCCATCCGTGACGCATGAGTTGTACGGCGAGACGATCCAGCAACTCTGGATGCGAAGGTGCCAATGCGCGGATCCCAAAATCGCTTGGGGTGGTTACCAACCCTTCACCGAAAAGATACATCCATAGTCGATTGGCCCAAACTCGCGATGTCAATGGATTCTCAGGTGCAATGATGGCCGATGCGAGTTCCATGCGTCCACTGCCTTGACGAAAAGGTGTGGGGGATCCGTCCGTTAGCATCGTCAGGAAATGCCGTGTCACTTCGTCTGTTGGGGTTGCTGGATTGCCACGTCGAAAGACTCGCGACTTCAACAAGTGCTCACGATCGAAGAGTCCCACCGCTACCGCTGGCCGCGGTTCTGCCTGGAGCACCCAGCGATCGACCTCGCCTTGGAGCTTCCATAGTGCAACACAGGTATCCGAATCGAAGAAGAACTCGATGTTCACCATCTCTTCATCAGGCACGACGCATGGCGACCACGTTGCGGTCAAGAACTCGATCAGTGGCTGCTGATCGGAATCGATCGGAGCGAGTTCACTATTCTTTGATTTCTGCCACAGTTCATAAGCCTGATGAAACGCTCGACCATACCGATCTGCAACATCGCGGAGGGATGTGGGTGGTTGGTCGAACTGTCGTGCAATCGCACCATTCCATCGCTTCTCTTGGTTCCATTGCTCCCATAGGGGTATGGCATCTTTCGCAAAGGATTCTTTGGGAAGTTTGGCGAAGGCAAACCAAGCCGAAAACAAAGGATCGGTTTGAGAATCAATGGAATTCAAATACCTTTCCCATCTTCGCACCGACATTGGGATCAAGTCGGAAGCGGTGAGGACAACATCAAAGCCTTCCTGCGGATGTTTGGACAGTTCAGACTGCGCAAACAAATAATCTGCTAGTCGTTCTCGCAAACGCGATGCGGCGATGTCGCGTTTGGATTGAAGCTGTTCCTGGAGCGTCGTCTTACGCTTGCGATACTCGACCTCAAAGGCGGATTCCGAATGGGATGGCTGAAGTCGCGGATCCAGAGGGACTTGCTTCTCCATCGAATTTAAGAAGACACCGTAAAGCGAATAGTAGTCGCTCGTGGGAATAGGATCGTACTTATGGTCATGACACCGCGCGCATCCAATGGTGAGCCCCATCGTTCCGCGACCTACGACGTCGATCCGATCGTCGATGATATCGTGGGTGACTCCTAGAAAACGCCGTCCCATGGTCATCAAACCCATCGCCGCAATTTGAGTCGGGTCGACTTGGTCGGCTGCAAGTTGAAGCAGCAAGAACCGATCGTACGGAAGGTCGCGATTGAATGCGTCCACAACCCATTGCCGATAGCTCGACGCTTGCACAAAGAATCGTTCTTCTCGTGCGTAGACGTATCCTTTCGAATCAGAGAATCTGGCCACATCGAGCCAGCGACGGGCCATGTGTTCGCCAAATCGAGGCGAACTCAATAGTCGTTCCACGCATTCTTCATAAGCCATGGGATGCGTTGCATGCACAAACTCCTCCATCTCGCTTTCCGTTGGAGGAAGTCCTGTGAGATCGTAGGTGACTCGTCGGAGAAGCGTTCGTCGATCGGCTTCTGGAGATGCTTCCAGCCCAACTTCGATTCGCTTACGATGGATGAAAGCATCGATGGGATCTTGCGTGGTTCGCTGTTCTGCATCAGTGTTCGCGACATCGGGAACAACGCTATCGCGTATCGGTTGAAAGGCCCAATGCTCTTTGGGATCGACTTGTGATCGACCCATGCCTGAAAAATTCTTGGGCCATGCCGCTCCCCCTTCGATCCATTGACGAAGCCAATCGATCTCGTGAGGTTTCAGCGGATCCTCAGGAGGCATTTGTAAATCGCCTTGGCGAAGAACAGCCCGATACAGAAGGCTTTCCTCTGGCTTCCCAGGGATCACAGCGGGCCCCGAGTCACCTCCTTCGAGAAGATAGGAAGGACCATCGAGCCGAAGGCTATTCCACTGCTTCTTCTCGCCATGGCAGGAGATACATTTCTCAAACAGTATGGGACGTATCCGTGTTTCAAAGAAATCGTCATCGGCCCAGCATACAGTGAGATGACCGCACATGAGGATCAGTGCGAACAAAGCGATGAACCATGGACGTCGCACCATAGCGAGTCGAATTCCAATCGGAGGAGAGCAGGACGTGCCTCAACCAAGAGGAAGAAGGTCACGGGAAGGAAACGGTGGGAAACTTCATCGTAACCCTCCGGAACTGCTCGTGTCAAATTTCAACGCGTTTGCCCTGGAAAACGCACCTTCGACACACCATAGCCCCCCTCTACAAGCCTTCGCCCCATGGTCGTGAGGAGGGTGAGCGATTTGAAGCGGTTCTTATGGGGTGAACTAGATTGCAGATGGTCCACGTTCGCCGGAATCTATGGCGATGGCTTCGACGGCGGGCAGAACAAAAATCTTGCCATCACCGATGTTTCCTTCCGAACCCGTCCGGGGCAACTCGAACAAGCGTATCGAGCGTCCGATCCAGAAAGTCATCGTTGACCATGATCTCAATCGCAATCTTGCGAAGCAAATGGACCTTGTATTCGATCCCACGGTAGGTTGCGGGTTGACCGCGTTGTCGACCGAACCCTTCCGCATCGCAGATGGTCATGCGATCGACGCCGATCGCATAGAGCGCATCGCGCACCGCTTGCAGTTTGACTGGTTGAATGATGGCCACGATCATCTTCACTGGAGGCACTCCCGATGGAATGCTTCATCCCAATCCACGGTTGGATTGGGATGATAGGTTTGGATGTCTGGACTAGATCGAAGGAGTTGCCGGGCATCGACGATGGACGCCAAGCGGCCTAGCCCTACGGCTTGCATCATGATGTTGCCGATAGCTGTAGCCTCGACCGGTCCAGCAATTACTTGTCGATTGCAAGCATCTGCTGTCATCTGACACAGGAGTTGATTTTGAACACCACCACCCACGATGTGAATGGTTTCTAGGCGATATCCAAGCAGTTCCTCAAGCCACCCAAGGCAGGCGCGATAGCGAAGTGCCAAGCTCTCTAGGCAGCTGCGAGCGATTGCTCCAGGCTCTTCCAATACCGTTTGATGTGTATCGCGATAAAAGCTCTGAATGGCTTCCACCATATTTTCGGGCGCAACAAACCTCGTATCATCGGGTTGGATCAAGCTTTGAAGAGGCTTGGATGCGCGAGCCATATCGACGAGTTGAGACCAACTAAACTCTTTCCCCATCCGTTTCCAAGCACCACGGCATTGCTGGAAAAGCCAAAATAAGAATGTTTTTGAGAAGCCGCACGCTCCCCATGGCTCCACCTTCATTGGTAAAGTTGCGGTGCATACACGCGTCGCTCAGTAATGGTTGAGCGATCTCGGCTCCCATCAACGACCAGGTGCCACTACTGATGTAACACCAGTTGGGGCGATCTTGTGCGAAGGTCGATGCGGGAACGGCCAACACTGCCGATCCGGTATCGTGCGTTGCCGGAACAATGGTTTGAACCGATGACAATCCTGTTCGCGATGCCAAGTTCGATCGCAAGGGGCCCAAAACAGTGCCCGGTTGGATGGGGTCACTAAACAAACCTTGAGGGATGCCAAAGGCATCCAGAAGTTTCGAAGACCACTTGCCATCGAGTGGTCGCATGAGCTGCGTCGTACTCGCGTTGGTGTATTCGTTGGTTATGCTTCCGCTCAACATCCAATGGAAGAAGTCGGGAATCATCAGAAACTTGGATGCGACATCGAGGAGTGGTGAGCCCTCAAGACGCATCGAAAGGAGTTGATAGGCCGAGTTGAACTCCATGAATTGAAGGCCACTCTCGGCAAAGATGGTCTCGCGCGGGAGTCTTGCAAAGGCCTTTTCAAAGATGCCAGCGGTTCGCGGATCCCGGTAGCAAAAGGCAGGCCCTACTAAATCGTCGTGGCGATCGAGGAGTACATAGTCGACTCCCCAGGTATCGACCCCAACGCTGCGAATGCGATTGCCATAAAGGCTTGCCGCTTTCGACAAGCCTTCTTCAATCTGTTGCCAAAGTCCAAGGATATCCCAATGAAGTCGTTTACCCACGTGGATCGGACCATTCGAAAATCGATGGACCTCTTCCAACGCAATCCCGTTATCGCCGAGCGTTCCGGCGAGTACACGACCACTCGAAGCACCTAGATCTACAGCTAAAGATACATCCGGTTGGGCCATGAGCTCACGCTCCCTGGGAAAGGACTCGACTATTGATTGGATACCAAGACTTGAGCGTGCGAGACGATTTGATCGGAGGTGATCTTAAACTTTTCGTAGAGCTTGTTGTAGGGACCGGATGCCCCGAACCAACTCATGCCGACAAAGCGTCCTCGACATCCCAAATACTTATCCCATCCTTGCTGGATGCCTGCTTCGCAACCCACGCGCGCGGTGACCGATGGTGGCAACACGCTCTCTTGATATTGTGGATCCTGGTCATCAAACAACTCAAAGCAGGGCATGCTCACGACGCGAGCTCGAATGCCTAGAGCCTTCAACTTGTCTTGGGCTTCCAAGCATAGGTAGAGTTCGGTACCCGTACCGAGCAAAAGAACTTGAGGCGTTCCATCGCAATCGCTGAGAACATAACCACCCCGTTCAGCTCCAGCCGCTGGAGCCATCTTGGTGCGATCGAACGTTGGAACATTCTGTCGAGAAAGTACCAACGATGCAGGATGGCGTTGAAGCTTCATAATGGCTTTGTAGCAGTACAAAACTTCGTTCGCGTCACCCGGTCGGAAGACATACATCCCAGGAATGGCTCGGCATGCAGCGAGATGCTCGACCGGTTGGTGCGTCGGCCCATCTTCACCCAAACCAATTGAGTCGTGCGTGAGTACATAAAGGACTGGTTGATGCATGAGGCTACTCAATCGCATCGCTGGTCGCATGTAGTCGGTGAAGACAAAGAAAGTTGCACCGTAGGCTCGCAGACCGGATAGGGCCATACCGTTGAGCGCTGCGGCCATGCCATGTTCGCGAATGCCAAAGTGCATATTGCGGCCACAATAGCTGGATGGTCCAAAATCCTTTTCACCATCGAGCAGTGTCATGGTCGATGGGGCCAAGTCGGCCGAGCCACCAATCAAGGCAGGAAGGTGTGGTGCAAGCATATTGAGAACCTTGCCGGAACTCACTCGCGTCGCCAATCCCTTGGCATTGGCTTCAAACTCTTTGCAGCCCGCATCCCAGCCTTCTGGCAGTTTGCGATCGAAGATAGCTTGGAGTTCGGCGGCTTCCTTTGGATACTTTGTTTTGTAGTCAGCAAATCGGGCTTTCCATGCGGTCGATTCCTTGCCACCACGAGCACCCATCGTATCGGTAAAGTACTGGGGAACTTCTTTAGGTACAAAGAACTTCTCGTTCTCGGGCCAACCATAGAACTGTTTGGTTAGCTTGATCTCTTCATCACCTAGAGGTGCACCGTGAGCTCCATGGGTGTTTGCCTTGTTGGGTGACCCATAACCAATCACACTGCGCACCAAGATCAAGGTTGGTTTGTCTTTGGTCTTCTTGAAAGTGTCGAGAGCTTTCTGAAGAGCGGCCGTGTCGTTAGCGTCTTCCACGCGAATTGTGTTCCAGCCCATGCCCTGGAATCGAACGGCGACATCTTCGCTAAAAGCTAAGTCGGTATGACCTTCGATGGTGATTCCATTGTCATCATAGATCCAGCATAGATTGTTGAGCTGCAAGTGGCCTGCAATGGATGCAGCTTCCGAGGCAACCCCTTCCATCAAGTCACCGTCACCGCACAAAGCATAGACGTTGTAGTCGATCAATGTTGCTTCGGGGCGATTGTATCGGGCTGCTAAATGCTTCGAGGCGATGGCCATACCAACCGAAGTCGCCACACCTTGTCCCAATGGACCTGTCGTCGTTTCAATACCAGCGGCTTCTCCAAATTCTGGGTGCCCCGCGCATGGACTTCCGATCTGACGGAAGTTTTTGAGGTTGTCCAAGGTGAGCGCCATCTTGTCGGGATGAAGCACTCCTGAGTGATCCACTTCGCGGATCCCTGCCAAATGGATCAACGAATAAATAAGCATCGATGCGTGTCCACAGCTCAGGACAAAACGATCGCGATTCGGCCACAGAGGCTGCTGAGGATCGAAACGAAGGTTCTCCGTCCAAAGCTGAAAGGCTACCGGAGCCAACGCCATCGGCGTCCCTGGGTGACCACTGTTGGCGGCTTGCACACCATCCATGCTCAAGGTTCGGATCGTATTGATAGCTAACTGCTGAATCGATGTGTTCGTGCCGCTCATCGACGGTCCTCTGTGGATAAGAAGGGCTAATGTTTTTGATGGTTGTTTGAGAAAGTCTAAAGGAGCGAAGATAGCTATGGAAGGTTGAACCCGCAACCACGAATTGATTTATGGCAATCAACTGCGAGCAGCAGAATACGATTTCCCGTCGGATTGAGAGCTAGCATCGATGTTTCGATGGTGCTTGGCAGGTTGGAGCGTTGGGAGTTGGGGGTGGGAGGGAAATCGATCTGGACCGGGGATTGGGAGTTTTCTAGAGTCCCGGCTGGTGTTTTTCTGGGCATCTCGTCACAGGGAAGTTTCTGCCATGGGTCGCCAAGCTCGTTTTCGACATGATGAAGATTTTGCGCATCCTCCGCGGAGAAAGAAGCGTCGCTTCAAGAAACGCTACATCTTATTGGCGCTTTGCATGGTGGGATTGTTGGGAGTTGCCATCGGTGTTCCGTACGTGGCATCCAATCGATCCTTCGTGGTTTCGATGGCCAATCGATACGCAGGAATCGCACCCAATCGAATCGATCTCGATCGCATTCAAGTCAGTTGGTTTTCACCCGTACGACTGGAGGGAGTGCGTTTGTTAGACGAGCGCGGCAGCGCTCTCGTCCAGGTTGGATCGATTCAGACCGATAAAGGTTTGCTGGGGTTTGCAATGAACTCCAAGAACGTCGGAACCATCACCATCAAAGATTCGGTGGTGCAGGTCGATGTCCAGCCAGGAACCACCAATATCGAAGAGGCGATTCGGCCTCTGATGCAAGGCAGCAGTTCCGGCGCTTCGTCGTCCGGAAGTGCAATCACCGGAAATGTTCAAATCGAAAATGCCATCGTCAAGCTATTGGATACCGTCGATCTTCAAGCATGGGAAGTACGCGTTCAAAGCGCCAACGTTCCGCTTCCATCGGAGAAGCAACCGATACCCATGGTGACAGCGGCGGGCATGATCCAGCCGATGATGCGTGCTGGTCAAGCGGCATCCACCGATGGCATCTGTGAATTTGCCATGCGGTTAGAGCCTTCCACAGATGCGGTCCAAGTGAATGCAGGAGCGAATGCCTCGCAACCCATTCGCATCGCTTCCAATCTAAAACAGTTTCCATTGCAATTGCTGGGGCTTGCCAAGCGTCGTATGCCTGAACTTCCATTCGAGAGGATTCAAGGGAAGGCATCCTTGCAGGCCGACATGACCATGCTGACGCCATCGAGTTGGATCGCGAATATAACCGAGGCCAAAGTCGAACAATTGCAAATGATCGCACCGACTTTGGTTGGCGCGAAACCTGCATCCATGCAACAACTCGTGGCCAACGGCAAGATTACCTTTAGCCCTGATCGCGTTGTGGCCGAGCGAGCGCGGATGGTGTGTGATGTTGGCGACATGGCTGGAAACATCGCCCTGCCCTTGCCTGTTCCTATGCCCACGGCGATGCAGCCTTGGATCGATCGCGCCGAACTGGATATGCAGGGAACGATCGACATGGCTCAACTGGTCAAGGCAATGCCTGGGTTGATTACCATGCAAGAACAGACTCAACTGCTTGCTGGAAAGGCCTCGATGCATGCGATGCAGAAAATGCAAAATGGACAAACTCCCATCGGGCAGTATTCCGTCAAGCTTGGCGATCTTGTAGCCAACGTCAATGGAACGACGGTCAATTGGAAAGATGCTTTGGGATTGGAACTCAGTATTCAGCCAGGTTCCCAACCGAATGCGCCTCCACAGTTCAGCGCCAAATGTCTAGCCGAGTTCTGTGAGCTCAATGGCGTTGGAAGTTTGCAAGGGGGTGAAGTGAAAGCGCAGGTCGATCTCGACAAAATGCAACAGCGCCTTTCCACTTGGTTTGTGTTGCCATTCTCCAAACTTTCTGGAAACGCCACCTGCAATGCCAAGTGGAGCCAAGATGCCAATCAACGATTGTTGCTCAATGGAACCGTAGTGACCTCGCCCATGAATATTGGCCTACCTGCGGGTGCGTTGAATGAGCCTGCATGGAATGGTGCCTTTGAAGTCTTGGGACGGATTACAAACAACGCCATTTCACAAATCGATCGCGCGCAGGTTAACTTTACCAGCGCCGAAGAATCCTTGTTGGTGAAAGTTCTCGACCCGATCTCCTTGGTCGCGATGCCCACTGGAATGCAGCCCTTGCCGCCGGCGGGCATTGCTCTTGAAATGAAGGGTGATTTGGGTGCGTGGCAAAAACGTGGACAGATGTTTGCGGGGGTTGATCCCGGAATGGATCTCGGTGGTCGTTGTCGATTCGAGGCCAAAGGCCAAATGGACATGCGGCACGTCGAAGTTCTTTCAGCGAATTTCAGCGCACAGCCTTTGATGGTCCGCACCAACGGAATGGTCTTTCAAGAGCCTCAAGTGATCGGTGACTTCACCGGCCGCGTGGACTCGCAAGCGTTGGCTCGGCTTCAAGTCGATAAGCTCAATGTCACCTCCAGTTCGTTTGGCATATCTGCCATGGATGCACCTGCACCGCAAGGAAATGGTCGACAAGGAAAGGCTGCCTTTCGTATCGACCCCAAGCGATTGATGGCTTCTATGGAATCGCAAGCCTCGGCTGCTCCTCCCACCTTTGTTGAAGGTGATGTGCAAGGTGCTATGAACTGGACGATCGATACGACGTCGCTTACTTGGCAACTCGAGACCAATGGCAAAGACTTGCGCGTCGTGCAAATGGTTCCTGCCACGCCTTCGCGTTCCCCAGGTAATCTCGTAAGCACCAGCAATGCCAAGGCCACACCCAGTTTGCTGTGGAACGAACCCGCGGCCCGCGCGACCATGGTAGGTCGATACAACTTCGCTACGGGAGCGATCGATCTTCCAGAGTCTCAGTTCCAAACGGAATGGCTCGCCTATGCAGGTCAAACCACCATCGCATCGACGAAAGACAAGACACAAATGGTGGCCAAGGGGCAGATGAGCTATGACGCGAGTCGCGTGGCGGAACGCCTCCGTCCATGGATCGGTAGCTATTTACAGATTCAAGGTCAACGAACCGAACCGGTCGAAGTCACTTGGGTTTCAAGCACCACCGGCAGTTGGGCTAATTCGCTGCAAGCGAGAACGAACATCGGCTGGGATGCTGCCAATGTTGTTGGTATCGAAGTCGGAAAATCCGAAATCCCCATCACGATCGAAAATGGCCATTTCAAGAGCAAGACCGAGATTCCGGTAAGCCAAGGTGCTATGCGTTGGAATCTCGATGGTGACCTTGCTAAAGATACGATGGTGATCACTCAGGCTCCCGAAGTAGTGCTCGACAATGTTGCCATTACGCCGATGATGTGCCAAGGATGGCTGAAATATGTTGCTCCATTACTTGCCGAAGCCACCAAGGTTCAAGGAAAGTTGAGTCTTCGTCTGGATGATGCTCGCATCGTTCCTACTGACATTCGGCAACAACGCTTTGCAGGGCAATTGCAATTGCATGGAGCCACCGTAGGTCCTGGTCCATTGGCCGATCAATTGGTGATGGTTGCGCAACAAATCAAGGCTCTTCGAAAAGGAACGACGGCTGCATCGGCCACAGCTTCGGAAACTTGGCTTCAGCTACCCGCGCAGAATGTCGACTTCTCCGTTGATTCAGGGCGTGTCGTTCACAAGAACCTTCAGTTCGCGGCAGGCGACGTGATCATCCAAACTTCGGGTGAGGTTGCCATCGATGGACAGATTCAGATGGTGGCCGCTATTCCGATTCAAAAAGATTGGATCGATTCGACACCGATGTTAGCTTCGCTTGCCGATCAATCGATTCAATTGCCCATCCAAGGAACGCTGCAACGACCGCAAGTCGACTTCAGCAAGATCAGCAACCTTGCAGCGCAGGCGGTTCAAGGGGCAGCTCAGGGTATGTTGCAAAAGCAAATGGAAAAGGGATTCAACAAGATCCTCGGACCCATGCAACAAGGTTTGCAAAACCTCCCCTTCCCTCAAGGCATACTTCCCAACAACGGTGGGAACGCTCCTTCGATTCTTCCCTCTGGCCAATAGCATGCAATGCGAACGCTCCGCTTCGTGAAGCATTTGCGTTCTAAGAAACTTACGGTGAATAAAAAAGACCTCGCGTCGCATAAGGCAACGCGAGGTCTTTTTGCTTGAAATAAAAAGTGCCGCGATGGGGACGCCGCACGCTGAAAGTCCTCTCCCTCCTTCAGCACACAACCACCACCGCGGCACAGGCACTCGTTTATCTTGGTTAGAACAATTCTGTTCGGTGATCGCCCCTTTCTTGAACTAGCGTCTGATGCACTGAGCCAATGCAGCTTGCATGCCGAAAGCAAAAAATTTGTGCCAACGAAATTCAAGTCCTTGTTTTCCCGAGGAATTTTTGAAAAAGCAAATTGGGAACGGGCACACTGAAGTGTGCCCAAGCTCAGAACGATGCGCAGACACTGTGCATCGTGCTTAGATTTGAAGCACACAGAGTTGGCTTGGGATTAAGAGGCGGAACGACTGTTGCCTGTGTTGAGAAAGGGTGATTCCTCCCAATGGGAAGGGGGGCTTTGTTCAGTGGGTGGGAAAGTGTGCGGGAGAAAGGGAAGAAATCCATTGTTTGAGAGAACTTTTTGAAAGGGTGATGCCGATAGTACCGTTTGTAACGGCCTTGAGGATCCTACTGGATGCTCACGAAATAACGCCGGAGCCAGCGAAAGAGCCGCTTCGGCTCGGGATTCCAAAATTTGCAGCGAGCGTCGGGCTTGGCCACCACGTCCTCGCTGCAAGCGTTGGAGTTCCGAGCCGGCGCGGATCCCAACTGGGTTCGCAATTTCGATCGGCCAGCCATCCATGGATGATCGAGGGGGGATGGCGAGTTGACGCCTGGAAGCGATTAGGTGCCAAGGTGCCGCTGGAGATGAATCGAATGAAGTTGCTCAACTGTTGGACAAAAGCGCTCTCAGTAGGGCTTATTGCAGCCTCCGGCGCTAGCCAGGTTCAGGCTCAGGGACTGAGTGCGCCCGGAATGCCATCCACGATGGGTTCCCCTGTACGCTCGGCTGCGTACGCTGGATCGCCAGCTCCTGCGGCTTCGACCGCGGGTTACCTGGATGGTTCAGGTGGATATGTAAGTCTCGCATCTTGCGACAACGCTGGCTGCAGCAACGCTTCCTGCGATGGAGCGTGCGGGCCTGGTGGTTGCAGTGGCGATTGTGGTGGAGCTTGCGGCCCCGGTGGCTGCGGTGGAGCTTGCGGATCGAACTGCGGTGGTGCATGCGGTGATGGCTGCATGGACTGCGGTCCAGGTCGACGCCTCTTCCATTTCGGCCGTGGATGCGGACCCGAATGCGGTCAGTTTGGAATGGGACCTTGCTGCAATGATTTTGCCGAGGCCACCAGTTCCCCTAGCTGTCCCCATTGCGGCTATGCAGGATGTCCACGCTGTGGATGGGGCTTGGGTCTTCTCTTCCGAGGCCGAGCTCGCAATGCACTATCTCACCTTCGTCCTTACGGTGAAGGTGGTTTGAAAAATCAACGATGGTTCGATGTCGTTGCGGAAGCAACTGCCTTCGAACGATCCAAGGGACCTGGGATCTTCAATTTTAGCTCCCAAGGTGCTGGTACCAATAACTTCGTACTCACCAGTGACTCTGTGGATCTCGATCGATTCCGCGCTGGTTTGTCGTTGATTGGTAACGTCCAAGTTGGCCCTGCTCGCAACGTCGAAGTAGTCTACTTTGGATTGAACAAATGGGATGTGAACGCAGCTGCGACTAGCACTCCTGCGAACTCGCCAACGCTGTTCTCGTTCATGAGTGCGTTCGGAACGGATCCAATCAACGGATTCGATGATCCAGACCGATCTTTCCGACATAGCTTGAACTACACTTCCCGCATCAACAACGGTGAAGTGAACTTGCGAAGCCGTTGGGTTGGTGACTACGGTTACTTCCAAGGTTCATGGTTGGCTGGTCTCCGATATTTTGATCTCGGCGAAAGAATGCAATTCTCAGCTCGAGGTGAAAACAACGATACCTTCGCCTCCAACGGACCACGCTTCTTCGACTACGCTACCAAGGTAACTAACGACTTGGTTGGTGTTCAGCTCGGTGGTGACCTATGGCTCAACGTTGTGCCTGGTGTCAACGTCGGTGTTGAAACCAAGGGTGCTGTGATGGGTAACCACGCAGAAGTAGCTTCGCACATCAACTCGAACTCGATCAGCAATCTTCGCGAACGAGCTTCGGATGGTCGGACTGCTTACCTCGGACAGATCTCCGCTATGGCTGTGTATCGCCTCAGCTACTCGTGGACTCTTCGTGGATCGTACCAATACATCTACATCGACAACGTTGCCTTGGCACCTGAAAACTTCAATGCCACGCCTCCAGCAGCTCTCTTGCAGAACCTGCCCAACCGAGGTCGGACCCTTACGGTCAACAACGATGGCGAAGTGGCCTACTCTGGATTCACCGTCGGTGCTGAATACACCTGGTAGTCCAAATACTAATCAAAACGAAAAAAGGCCCGGTCCAACGACCGGGCCTTTTTTTATTGGTGAGCGGGAAGCTCATCGATCTTAGTGCGAACAGGCGACATCGATGAAGGCTCGACAGAACAGGGGTAAATCATCTGGTTTGCGACTGGATATGAAATGGCGATCGACCACGACGGGAGCATCCTCCCAGATCGCGCCCGCGTTGACCAGATCGTCTTTAATCCCTAACGATCCAGTGACGCGAACATTGCGATAGACTCCGGCCGAAATCGCCATCCATCCTCCATGGCAAATGGCTGCGATGGGTTTGCGAGCTGCATCAAATTCGCGAATGAGCCTTAGAACATTGGGATCGCGACGCAACTTGTCCGGCATAAATCCTCCTGGAAGGATCACTCCATCGAAGTCCACGCTGTTGACCGTGTCGATCGCAACGTGCGACTTGCAAGGATAGCCATTCTTGCCTTCATATCGTTCGTCCGCTTCGGGGCCTGCAAGAACCACTTTGGCTCCCGCTTCTTCCAAACGATACCTTGGATACCAAAGCTCCATGTCTTCGTAGATGTCATCGACGAAAATAAGATAGGAACGAGTAGCCAGGACATCATGCTTCATGATCGATCTCCTCTCAGAATAAGAAGGCAAAGGGTTCGATCGGGATGCAAAGGATCGGCAACGATAAACTAGCCCATCCCAAAACGTGACGGAACCAACCCAAGGTGACGTCGTCATTTCGACTCGGTGGATGACGCAAACCGATCAGCAACACCAGTCCGAGCATCAAGGCGAAAGAATACTGCTGGTACACGACCATGAAAGCAATGCAAGAGGCAAATGCTGCGTAGGCAACATAGATCGCATGTTTGCCGAGCAACCCAAATGTAACGTGGCCTCCATCCAATTGACTCATCGGCATCATGTTGAGCCCCGTGACCAGAAGCCCAGCCCATGCCGCCATGATGAATGGATTGAGTCGAGTATTGACCAATGCTTCACCGCTTTGAAACGACGATAACTGAAGCCAATCGGCAAGCAGTTGAATCAATAGAGGTTGGCCGAGTCGAAAGCTTTCCTGAGGCGAATACGAAGGTTCAATATTGGTGTAGAAACCAGCAAACAAAATCGGGATCGCTACAACCAACCCGGCCAATGGCCCTGCAATTCCAATATCGAACATCTGCTTGCGATCTGCGTTACCACCTTCCATCGCAATGAGGGCTCCACAGGTTCCAATCGGATGGAATGGAAAGGGAATGAAGATAGGAGGCGTGGCAGGAATGCCATAATAGCGAGTCATAAAATAGTGACCCAACTCATGGGCCGTCAAAATCGCCAACAGACTGACGGCAAACAATATCGCTGCCCAACCATTCTCCAAGATCAAGCATCGCATCACATGCAACGAACCGTCGGACCACGCGGTCAGCATGACGATGGTGGGAGACCAAGCGGTCGTTCCCACCCAAGCTGTCGAAAGAAAGGTAAACACGAATAGCCAAAGAAGCAGACGCTTGCGGCGATGAGATCCATTCGCCTTGGGGACGTCGGGCGGCTCATTCGGCTCGCCATGAAGAAAATCGCTAGGCCATCGAGACTCAAGAGTTGTTCTTGTCACAAACGCTCATCACTTGGAGTTGAGCCCCAACCATTTCCGCACGAATAGCTCTTGTGGCATGAAGGACTTGCTAAAGGCTTCATCGAACGAAGTGCCATTGCGAAGAAAACGCAGGAGCGATTCATATTGTCTCTTACTGTTTCCTGTTGAAATCGTCCGCACTAACGCGAATCCTGTCAAGGCAGCGTCTTCTTCTCCAAGTTTCCCATCCAGCAAATCTTTCGGATTCTTGATCCGAGTCGAGACCGTCGGCAATTGCCCAATCCACTCTTTGACCCGGGGATCTTCATTGGCCATGGTCATCGCCACGACACTACGCCCTACTCCATCTCCGAACCACTGAGGTACACCCGGCATCGAACCCACATGCAAGCTCGAGATCAATTGCACCAAAATCGATTTGGTTTTCACTTTGTCCGTCGGGTCAAAATGGAGAACGGCATAGGCGTCAACGGTTTGCTTACGCCAGTGCCCAGACCATTCGGAAGGCAAGGTTCGATTCTCGGCCATTTTTCCAAATTCGCCGTAGTCGTAGCGCTTCGCAAACCCAAAGATGGTCACTCCACCTCGTACGATCGGTTCATTGGTACCCAATTTCATCTGTTTGCGAACGGTGGTACCCGCTTCTTGTACCAATGTCAAAAGAAGCTTGGCGTCCTCTTCTCCTGCGTCGGTCAGTATTTGATATTCGTCATCGGTCACCTCTTGTGGCTTGACCTTGGGCGCGACCAGATTCCATTGCTTCTTGCTTTGCTCGCGACGGCGATCTCGCAGTTCTTGATCGGTCGCGGCTTTGGCCCAAGCAATATCGACCGTCGTCGCTAATCGCGCATCAGGGCTTTCTCCATCAAAGGTTGCTTTCTCTTCAATCCATTTTTGAATCAGAGCAATCTGGTCACTCGACAATGCCGGCCGACCGCCCGCAGGCATCCGCTGACCCGCTTCCCCTTTGAGTTTCTTGATGAGCAGGCTTGCCGCTGGATTCTTGGTGTCGATCATGGGACCGCTATCGCCACCGCGAAGCAATTGAGTGAAGGTGTTCATGTTGAGTCCACCTTGAACTCGCTGCGCATCGATATGGCAACCTTTGCAATTGGCTAAGAGGATTGGCGCTATGTCCCTTGCAAAGCGAACGGTTTCTTTCCCCATGGGCTTGGTTGTTTCCAACTTTTCTTCGGGCATGGGAGCGCCACCATTCGCTCCTTGCACCAATGTTGGCAACCTTGCAGTGGCGTCTGCTCCATCAAAAACGGCTCCTTCATCGATCCAAGTCTTGAGCTTCGCCAAGTTCTCTGGTGAAACCTTTCCTCCACCGCGCGGCATATCTCCAGACTCAATCACTTCCACCAAGCGGCTCGCTTTCGAATCCTTGGGGAAGATGACAACTCCTGCGTTGTTCCCTTTCATCAGTTCAGCAAAATTTTCCATGCTGAAGCGACCTTGCTTGGCTTGGATGTGACATCGTCCACATTGTTGCACCAAGAACGGTGCCACATCTTTGACGAAGCTCACCTTCCCATTCCCAACGTTGCCCTTCGAATCCATCGATGGCATGGCGGGAATCTCAATTCCTTGAAGCGCCAACATTTGGTGAGCAGACTCCATTCGCTGCAAGATAGGCTCGAGGTTCTTTTTGAGTCGATTGTCGAGTTTGGGGAGGAGTTTTGCGACATCTTCCTGTGCTGTGGCAATGATCTTACCGGCGTCATCATAGTCGCCCGATTTGTATTTCTTGCCAGCGTCGGTGACAGCATCCTTGATGCGTTCGATTTCCTTGCGTTGTTCGGCGAGAGGATTGGATTGACCGAACGATGTGCCCGGCACAGCGATCATGGCCGCGACGAGAAGAAGCAAAGATACGTTCACACTACAAGGGATTCGCATGGAATCGGTCCTGGTTCGAGGTCCGCAACGAATGGAAATGGATCGCGAAGGGAATCCGCTGAAGAATTCCCAATGCGCACGTTCAAGTGATCGATCACCCAAAAGGTTGTCTTTGTGCCCTAAGAGAGGTTGCCATGCCACGAGCTCGTACTCACGATTCGTGGCTCATTCATAGACTTCTCGGTCGTTCCCTTCGCGGCCGAAGGGTTGGGTGTGATTCTTGCGATGAAGATGCCGAGCAATACCGCCAATCCAAACATGACCATCAAGCCCACTGCGATAGCCCACATCATCCACCGCGGCATCCCATGACCGACCGGAGCCGGAGCATGAGGAGCAAGCGGGGCGTTGGCCTGAGGCTTTTTCGGTGCAGGCTTTTGAGCTGTTTTCCCTTTGGCGACGCTCGAGCTAGCCGTTCGCTTGGCGATTTCTTTTTCTAAGTCCAATTGGCTATCGATAGAGGATCCAAGATCCTTCGCTGCAATCGATCGCAGGATACCACTGTCCCCCGACGACAAACTCAATGCCGATCCTTCCGAGAGAGTTCCGCCGATCGTATCACCTCCTCGGTTGCTTACCGTTTCGGCTTCCGATCGTCGCTCGGATCGGTTGGGGATATCACCAATCACAAGCCCACTATCACTACCGCCCATAACTGGAACGGTGGCACGAGGCTTGTTTCGCACCGTTGCATTGGCTGCACGATACGCGGCGGCCCATTTTTCCAATGCATCCGCAACCGCATTGCAGTCCGGATATCGGAACTTGGGATCCTTTTGCATCATCTTGACGCAAATCCCTTCCAATTCACCTGGAACGTCAGGGCGGTCCTTGCGAATGTCCTCGGGCATCATTTTTTGGTGTTTTGCGATGCGCTGAGCGATAGTCCCATCCGGAAAAGGTGGATGCCCCGTCAATAGAAAATAGAGACTGCATCCGAGTCCATAGATGTCGGCGCGGCCATCGACGTTATGGCTATTGAGTGCTTGTTCGGGTGCCAAGTAATCGGCGGTTCCCAAAACTTTATCGTTGAAATCCATGGTCAACGATGCTTCTTTTTCATCGGCGAACAAGGCCAAGCCGAGATCGAGAATCTTGATGTGTCCGTCTTTGTTCACCAACAAGTTGGCTGGCTTCACATCGCGATGGATCAGCCCCACTTCATGCGCATGTTGAAGTCCATGAGCCGCTTGGGAAATGTAGTCAGCCGCTAATTCGTACGGAAGCGGGCCACTCTTCTTGATGAGCGTTTGGAGGTCGACCCCTTCGACATACTCCATCACCAAGTAATGCGTATCTTTCTCGTTATCGATATCGAACGCGCGTACGATATTCGGGTGGGACAGCGAAGCGATGGCCTTGGCTTCTAGCTGAAACCGAGCGAGGTAGGAGGAATTGCCAAGTTTCGTTTTGGGAAGAACCTTAATGGCTCGCTTGTGGTGCATCCCAATATGCTCGGCGAGATAGACCGTGCTCATCCCACCCGTTCCCAAGTGTCCAAGCAGCTTGTGCTTGCCGAGAAAAAATCCTTTGTACTTGCCCTGAAGGAGTTTTTCGCAGTGCCAATGGGTAAGCAGTTCCGCTTTTTGCAAGGCTTTGGCGATGTCGACCGGATCCTCGGGAAGCTGGCCACCGTGTTCGGTCCGAATCCGAAGCACTTGACTTTCGAGGGTCTCTGGATCGACGAGCCGGCTTTTTCTGACGATCTCGACGAATTGTTCGGACGTAATCTTCGTCATTCCAATTCCATAGGCTTGATAGACCTGTCGGCCATGACAATGTTTGCAAGAATCAACTTATCAGCATGATGAATATTTGGTGCCGGTTCAACGACACGGGAGGGAAATCGGGACCAATTTTGCAATTCCGATCGGTGGGATCCCGCTGGAAGTTCTTTTGCTCCCCCCACCTGTGAGTATAGTTTGAGCTCGAATCGCTCTCGATCAGAAAAGGACTGAGTAACACGTTCATGGCTTCCGCAGATTCCGATCTTTTCGTTTGTGGGGGTGGTGTCGTTGGCCTTTCCATCGCTTGGCTTGCCGCGCAGCGAGGATGGTCTGTGACACTCGCCGATGCCCGCCAAATCGGTCGAGGTGCCAGCTGGGCGGGAGCCGGAATTCTTCCTGCCAGTCCCACCAGCGGCAACCTGGATCCGCTCGAGCAATTGAGGGCTCTCTCGCATCAACTGCATCCCGAATGGTCCAAGCAACTCAAATTGCTTACCGGAATCGATAATGGCTTCCAATCATGTGGAGGAGTGTCTGTAGCGAGGTCCGCCGGTGAGTTCGCGACGCTCCTCGCGCAACAATCTTGGTGGGACGATTATGGTGTCCCTTATGAACGCTGTACCCCTCCAGAAACGATCCATCGCTTTCCTTGCTTGGAGCAATCAAGCCAGCCAATCTTGGGTAGTTGGTTCATGCCGACCGAGTGCCAACTCCGAAACCCGCATCACATCAAGGCTCTCCGAATGGCTTGTGAACGATCGGGCCTAGTACGGATTCTCGAACACTGTCCGGTGCTCGATTGGCAGCGCAATGATCGATGGATTCAAGCGGCCCTCACCTCACAAGGATCGATCCATGCAAAACGATATTGCGTGACAGCAGGGGCCTGGAGCCAGCGCCTATTGGAACCGCTCGGATTGCATTCGGGGATTCTTCCCATTCGCGGTCAAATGATTCTGTATCGCTTCCCCACGAGACGATGGATTCCGATTCTCAATGAAGGTCATCGGTATCTAGTGCCACGAGCCGATGGGCATGTTCTGGCTGGTTCGTGCGAAGAAGAGGTCGGTTTTGATGAAACCACAACCGATGGGATGCTCAACCAACTAAGACAATGGAGTCGTAGTTTGGTCAAGGAACTCGACGATGCAGAGGAAGTCCAAGCATGGGCAGGATTGCGCCCAGGTTCCTTTGATTCGCATCCTTATCTGGGTCGACTACCCGACACCGATAATGGTTTCATTGCATCGGGGCACTTCCGTCACGGCTTGCACCTTTCGCCAGGTACCGCACAGGTCATGATGGATCTCATGCAGGATGGGACGACATCGATTGATCTGGAAAGTTTTCGCTTCACACGCGGCAAAGCGTACACGCGATCGTCACCTGTGTAGCCATGCCTCTGCATGCGACCTATTCTTGCATGCAGGGCCAATTCAACGTGGAATCAAGCGACCTTGGAAAAGAACCGTTGCGAAGCGATCAATCGGAATTGCCCATGAGCATTCCGCCAAGCCCACCAAGGCCATTGAGCAGCGAGCCTTCTTCCTTGGTTCCAACACCCTTGGTGCTGGCTGCCAAGATGCGTCCTGCAAGACGCGAAAAGGGAAGGCTTTGAAGCCAAACAGGACCTGGGCCAGTAAGGGTTGCCAAGAACAAGCCTTCGCCACCGAAGAGAGTGTTCTTGACTCCTCCTACGAATTGAACGTCGTATTGAACGGTTGGCCCCAAAGCCATCAAGCAACCTGTATCCAATCGAAGTTGTTCTCCTGGACCAAGCACGCGATGCATCATGGCTCCGCTAGCGTGCACCATTGCGATTCCATCACCGCGCAAGCGTTGCATGATGAAGCCTTCGCCACCGAATAAAGCTGTGGCAATCTTCTTTTGAAATGCAATGCTAACTTCGATACCTTTGGCACCGCACAAGAATGCATCCTTCTGGCATATGATCTCGCCACCTATCTCATCGAGATGCATAGGAAGAATTTTGCCTGCATAGGGAGCACCGAAGGCGACGACCTCACGTTGATTGGAACGCGTATTGGAAAAGGTGGTCATAAAGAGAGACTCACCGGTCAACACACGTTTGCCGGCCGATACCACCTTGTCCCAAAAGCCTCCACCTTTCTTGGATGGATCGCCGAAGACGGTTTGCATTTCGATACCCGCCGTCATGAACATCATCGCACCCGCTTCCGCAATCACTGTCTCACCTGGATCGAGCGTGATCTCGACAAACTGCATATCATCGCCACGGATCTCATAGTCGATTTCATCCGCGACCTTCGTCGAAGAACGCGTGCCAGCAGCCGACGGACTATACTGCGTGGGAGCATAGCTGGCGGAGGATGCCTTCGTGGTAGCGCCGGGTGTAGCTTCCAAAAGCACGGGAGGTGCATTGCGATCGATCGGACTGGCGATGAATGTCATTCCACATTGTTGGCATCGAACCTGCTTGCCGTTGTGCTCGGGCGCAATCCGGTAGGGCTTTTCGCACGAAGGACACATGATATCCAGCATCGATCTTCTCCTCTTAGAAACGGGGCACGTGGAATTGGTTAGCGTGATTCGGCGTGATGGCTCTTCGGTGCAGAGAAACAAATCTTGCCAACTATTGGCCGATTTCCGATTCAATCACCCGCATCTTCTGCCATTTCCCTTGATAGTAGCGACTGCTGAAGACCACGGCCATGGCCAGTACCCATGCCATGATGACGCCCCACCACCAGTAGAGTTCGCCATGCACAAGATCGCCTAACAGCTTGCCCATTCCCACCACCGTAAGGCCGATCAAGATGCTGGCGATTAAAACGAATCGCGTATCCCCGGCTCCTTTAATGGCCGACATATACACGATTTGCAAGGCATCGAAGATACAGTATCCCGCGATAAACCACAGCAGGGGACGCAAGATCGGTTTCATTTCATCAAAGCGTTCCGCTTCGGTTCCCACCGAATAGATCAGCATCGAAAAGTCTGGGAAGAGACCATAAAGCACCGCAAAAAACGTCCCGTAAATTCCAGCGATCCACAACCCCGATCGAACGCAACGCTTCGCGATATCCAATCGACCCGCCGTCAAATGTTGGCCAACCAAAACGCTCACCGCCATCCCCAGTCCATTGATAGGGACAAACGCTATAAGATTGACTCCCAAGGCCAATGTCGTTGCCGCCATACTGATCGAACCAAGTCGTCCCACAAACAACATGATGATCGAAAAACTGACCGATTCGGCCAGCATCTGAATGCCCGCTGGCCAACCAAAGCGGAGCAGTCTCGCCATCAAGGGACCATCCCATTGAGGTCGAAAGGTTGCTCGCAGCTCGGGAGAGTTCGCCAATGCGTCTTGCCAATATCGATAGACGATCCAGGCCAATAGTACCACCTTGGCGATGATGGCAACGCTGCTCGCCAGAGCCGCACCGGCCACTCCCATCCTGGGAAAACCAAGCCATCCAAAAATCAACAAACAATCGAGTACGACATTGATTGCCGTTGATACAAAATCGCAAAGCAACAACACCCGCGTCTTGCCGATGCCTGCAAAGAGTCCCGTCATGGCGGATGAAAAGACCATCGCCCAAGCCCCTGGGGCGATCCACCGAAAATACTCGACCTCCACCGCAATCAGTTCCGGAGGATGCTGAAACCATCGAAACAAATCGCCGATGAACAAAGCGACGATCAAGAAGAAAGGGCCTATCAAAACCGATAGCGCAAGGCCCTGGACGACCACCTGCATGGCTCGGTCCAAGCGATTGGCCCCATAGTATTGCGACACAAAGGTGCTGGTATATCCAATCATCCCAGTCGGGACGCAGATGACAACCCAAAAGGCAGTGCCAGCAGACATCGCAGCTGATGCCGCGTCGTTGCTATACCAATACAAGAGCGTTCGATCGACGAACAATGTCAGCGAAAATAGCCCCGTCGATAGCATCAATGGCCATGCTAATTTCAGAACATCGCGCGGGCTACCCAATTGCGATGGCTCATTCACTAGGCCGTGCTCCCCTGCTCTTTCCGGTTGATCGGCCATTGAATTTGTCGCCAAAGATGCTTCCTCGTTTGCCATTTCCGTTGCCAATAGACTAACCGCATTTCCATCTTTGCCAACCACACGGGCTTCAAAGCCGTCTTCCACGAACCCCTGCTCTGGACACAAAATGTTGGTCCGGGGTTCGAACCGATAAAATCTTAGAGTGTCTCCCCTATTTCCATTTGTGCAATGCATGCGTAGAAGTCGCGATTGCTGAAAGGCCGAGTATGATCTCCTGGACCCATTCCCTTGAACTCATCGACTGGGAAAAGATGGAAGAACTCTACCGACTCGCTCCTCTCGGGAACAAGTCGGCCGAGAGCTTGAAGACGGTTTTCACCAATAGTCGATTCCGTTGGTTTGTTTTCGACGGCGACAAGCTGATTGGAGCGGGGCGTGCCCTTGCAGACGGTGCCGATTGCTCGTACCTCTGCGACATTGCTTTGCTGCCCGAGTATCAAGGCCAAGGACTAGGACGCGAAATCGTCCTTCGACTGCTGCAGGACTCGCGGGGTCATAAAAAGATTCTGCTTTATTCGGTCCCCGGCAAAGAAGCCTTCTACAAAAAGCTGGGATTTCATCGACTCTTAACGGCCATGGCCCAATTTGAAAACCATGAGGAGGCCGTTCAACGAGGACATCTCGATCCTACTTGAAAGACAGCGCTGCTAGTTCGAACAATACGAATCGTAGGCCTGTTATGTCGGTATCTACGATTTTCTTCGTTCTTCGATGCGGCAAACACGGGCCGCCGTGGAGATGCGAATCATCAGAATGCCTCCTCGCATCACACCCAACGAAGCCATCAATACAACCGCTGATTCAAAAATGCGTGGGGAATCAAGATCCATGATCCAGCGCATTCCGATCCAGATCATCACAAGGGCAACAAGCACCAGTCCCCATCCCAACATCTCGCGTATCCAAAAAAACATGATGACACCTATCAGAAGTTTGTAGCCTAAAGTTTCGGTGGCGATCCCGCGGTCACGGAATCGGAGGCCGAAGAAGGGACGGCATTCTGTTTACGATATTGAAGCTTTTTGCGAAGCAACAATCTTAGATCGGAATAATGCGCCGTAAAAAAGACCGATCGTAAGAACAGGCTCGCCTGTCGTGGCGAAAGTTGCTTCCATTGATACTCACGCAGCAAAATCCATCCCGCGAAGATCGCGAGCAGCAAAGTGGGACCGGGCCAAAAGATAAAATCATTATCGGTCGACCAGTTGAACCAATCCCTGCGTCTCGACTCATAAAACGGTAGATAACGCAATATGGCAACCGATCCCAAGATGGCAATGCCAAAGACAATCGACTGGCGAATCCATCGATGCCACACCCGTCGTTGGTCTCGGTTGGGAGTTTTTCGATTCCATGTTCCCTGATCAAGCCATCGCGAGATAAACTTCACCAACCATTGACGCGTTCGCGCATATCCACACAGATAGGCAATGGTGAGCACCGCTAGCATCGAAAACAACACGGTTTCGAGAGAAAACGGGTCGAACATCGATTGCCTTGGTTCTCGCATCATGATTCCCCATTGAATCAGGATAAGTAGAAACCATCCTCGAAGTCGAATGACGAGCAACGCAAGAAAAAGGAAGAAGGCCAACGAGAGCAGACCTTGCCAAGCGGGTGGCGTTGGTAGAAGCCAGTGCAGCAAAATCCAAACCACGAATACTTGTATCAGATCCACAAGGACCTCGGCATGCCAAGTTCGCTTGGAATCATTGGCCGGCGATGACGACATCGATTGTGATTCGCTACTCATCGTTTCTACTTCGTTCATCGACTGGCTCCATTCGCAGTGCGATGACGTCCACTTCGCGCAAGTTGCATTTCGGACAATATCATCTGAATGGCTGATTCTTCGCCCGCGAACGCAACCGATACACCGAGTCTCGTGAGTTCCCGCTGCAATTGCTTGGTTAAATCGCGCAAGCGTGATTGCTCCGATGCTACAAGCAGATCTTGGAGGCTGGTAGATCGAGGTATCACTTGCGTTTCTTTAGGGCGAGCAAAGATCGAGGTGGGACAAACAAATGCGACTCGATGGTGTTTGGCCAAAGCAAGTTTGACGTACCGAAGTAAATGGTGAATATGCGTGGATGTATCGATCAGATCAGCAAGGACCACGAAGATCTCATTGTCATGGGCATGATACGTCGCCTTGGCGATCGCGTCTCCGATACGGTGCATTCGCTTCGGAGCATTGACGGCCAGTTCGCCAGTGAGAGGAACTACAGGGTCCATCCATGGAAGCCCCGCTTTGCATGGGAGTTCTTGAACGTAGTAAACCAGATGAGACTCCTGCAGCATACAGAGTGTTTGCTCATAGGCAGACAGTTCAAAGATTTCTGACAGCAATGTGGTGAGTAGAATGCGTTTGTGGGTCGATCGGCGAATGGACCAAGGTAGTTCGCGATAGGCTTTCTCCATCAAATCGGAATAGCGTTCCCCAGACTTGAAACGCGGCTTGCATCATCGTCGGTGTGACGACCTGCGTCAGCGGAGGTGGTGTTGTTGCAAAGTCGGCCAGTTCTTTGAGCAGTTGATGAAAACCGCGGTCTCCGTTGTACCAAGGCAGGGACTTGGATCCCAATTCATCTACCAAAACTCCACTGACAGGATCACCTACTGCAATCGCGGCTTTGGCGACGCTCGCCGCAACGAAATTGAGCTGATCGATCAGACGAAGTCCATAGCCACCCAACCGCGTTGGGATGGAACCATCCAAGAAGAGATGGACCCGCACTGGAACTTCCGACTCGTATTGCCGCGTCATCAACTTATCGCGACGCGCCGATACTTTCCAAGCGATCGATTTCGGAGGATCGCCTACGACATACTCGCGAAGCTCGAGCAATTCAGAGCCCATACCCGCTCGCTGAAGGCGGTGAATACCATGCTGCGGCAACGAGTTGATGCGCTTCACATGAGGCCCAACTTCGCCCGCATCATAATAGTGGGGCAGCAATCGCCGCCGCTGTTCGCATTTGCGAAAGCGATGGGCGCGAAACAGTCCAAATCCATCCTCAAACGTTAATCGAACGCCTGGGAAATAGGCTTGGCCAGCCGAACGAACTCGCACAGGATAGGATAGCACGGCATGTTGTGCTCCCGCCTTCACCCGAAGCTCATTGGGTGCCAAGTCTGGTTCCCACGCAAACCATTCTTGCCAGCGTTTGACGAAATAGATTTTCCAGCGAGCCAGTCGCGAGGGCGTTTCATCGGATGCACTCACCGCCGATTCAGCTGTTTCTACCGCTAATATCTCGGGGACGATGTCTCGAATCTTGGTGATCGCTGCAAGGCCCTGATTGCATTCGATAATCAAGTCGACTCGCAACAAACGGCTCGACCAAAGCGATCCTGTCGCGTCAAAGCGGCCTTGGATCGATCTTTGAAATCGAAGCCCTTTCCATTGACGGCGAAGGCGCCATTGAAATCGCACTCCTTCCACAAAAATCCAGAGCACGATCGATAGGGAAAGGAACACCAAGGTCGGTTGTTGTCGCAGCATTCCCATGAGAACGCCGAGCAATCCCAAGCAGAGGAGTCCTTGGGCCCGTAAGGTCATGAACGGGCATCCTTCAGCACAGGATCCTTGAGGACGGGAACCGATTGGATTAACTGCTGCACAATACTCTCAACAGTTCGACCATCCATTTCCGATTCAGCGCGCATGATGAGCCGGTGTCCGAGCACAGGCAAGGCGATTCTTTGAATGTCCTCGTGCGTCATGAAGGCCCTGCCCTGGATCAAGGCATGGGCCCTGGCCGCTTTCATCAAGTTGATGGCAGCCCGAGGGCTCGCGCCCAGCGCCAAGTCTCCATGCTGGCGACTCATCCGCACAAGGTCGACGATATATCCTTTCAATTCGGGAGAAGCATAAACGTCATCGAGCTGCCGTTGAATTCCAAGGATCTCTTCAGCGGTGGAGATGGAATGCAACTTCGGAATGGGACGGCTGTGGAGATCGAGCATATCGATTTCCTGTTGACGCTCGGGATAGCCAACATGGATTCGAAAAAGGAATCGATCCAATTGGGCTTCCGGCAATCGATACACCCCTTCTTGCTCGATTGGATTCTGCGTGGCAAGTACCATAAATGGTTCGGGAAGAGGAAGCGTTTTGCCTTCGATCGTAACTTGACGCTCTTGCATCGCTTCGAGCAACGAGGATTGCGTGCGGGCTGGCGCGCGGTTCAGTTCGTCCGCCAGAAGAAGTTGACAAAACACCGGGCCTTTGCGCAATACAAATTCACTCGACTGTCGATCGAGAACCTGCGTTCCCGTCACATCGGATGGAAGCAAATCCGGTGTGAATTGAACGCGTTCAAAGTGAATCCCCAACGCGCTCGAAAAGGTACGGCACATCGTGGTTTTAGCTGTTCCAGGAACGCCTTCCAAAAGCACGTGACCTCCGGCAATCAAGGCCATCAACAACTGATCGGTGACTCGATCGAGCCCGACAACCACTTGCCGTACGGATTCTTGAACTTTGGCTCGAAGCTGGCCGACATGCTGTGCTGTGGTGGATAAGTTAGATGCACTCACGAATGATATTTCATGTACAAAGGGAGATGGTAGAACCTATCGTGGCACGAACCCGATCATGCTTGATATCACGAAGTTGGTTTCGATTGCTGAATCGCTGTAAGTAGCTTTTCACGCAAGCGTTGCAATTCGGTTCCGAACTGCGATAGCTCCTTGGCAGACATCGGTGATTGGAAACCTCGGCTGGCCCCGTCCACAATCTTATCGAACAGTTTACGATCCGCCGAGGACTTGAGAAGCGATCGATCGCCAGGTCCTTGGACGGAAAATAATTGCCAATCTTGCGTGGCTCGTGAACCCGTCACTTCCAAACAAAACTCTCTTGCTAAATAGGCGGCAGCGTTGCGATAGTCTCCGTAGTCGCTGTGGAGCTGAGTCTTCATATCAAACGCAGATCGCATGCGTCGAATGGGAAATGGAAGAGCGTTCCAAGCACGGTTGGCAATCATTACGCGAATAAGCCAGAACAAGAGGAGAACTGTGGCCAATCCCAAGAGAAAAACAAAATAACGGTACGGTCGTATGCCACGCGGTTGCTGACGAAGCGCTTCATTAAGAACGTTGGACTGCGCCACTTCGCGGGCCACCGCATTCGCAAGTCGTAGCATCTTCTGTAGCTCTGGTTCAGGAAGAGGTGGCAATTCTGCATCCATGTTAGGATCTGGTTGTTCCTTGGGAATGCGGGTGCGATAGGAATCAAGCACCTTGCCTTCCACCATGAATACGATCTGACTACGATCGCGTGTCAACAACTCGGAAATGCGAATGGCTGCCATCGCATTGTCGCCATGCCACAGCATTCCATTGGCGAAGAGACTGGTATCGGCGGAAGTAATCATGAGCCCCGAACTATCGGTTCGTTTACCTACCGACACAACTGCCATACGTTGGCTTTGTGCAGGCAAGCAATTGCGAGGAAGGGATGCAATCGCCTCCCATTCAACATATGGATTCGAAAATGGAATGAACCAGCTCGACCGATTGGTTACCAATTCCCGTACACCTTCAAATTCTCCTTGGGTATCTTGAATCGAACGAAGGCGTATGCAATCGACAAATCCTTCGTATTGATCCGCAGGGCGCGACGTCGTGACTGGGCCATACATGAACTTCCCAACCCCTGGCACCGTCGCCAGGGTCTCATTGAACAAACACAACGCGCCTCCGGACTTCACGAAACTCTCGATCTCGATCCAAGCCGAAGTGCGAAGAGACTGAGGATTGCCGATATAGACGACGATGGAATCGCGAGGTTGAACCAGAGCTGCATCCAAATGACGAAGGAGTGTGAGCTTCTTTTCTTCCAAAAGCATCTGGAAGAGATCGAACTGGAATTGCCAGCCAGTCTCTTGCGAATCGCGATCATCACACCGACCAAGTGACGTCACTAGAACCATCACAAGGATCCAGCCTGTATGGCCAATCCAAGACGAGAACGTCGTCATGCCGCGCATTCCTAAGGGACGAAACTCCATCATGGTGCCAATGCATTGCATTGAAGATATGCCGCGCGAATCTCCTGCAATCGCTCGGCCGGCATGTCTTGGTCCGGTGGAAGATACCGGCAATGCTCATAAGCTTCCGCTAATTGGGATAGCGGTTCTTCCAATTGAGGATGGCTAAGACGCAGATACTGTGCTGCCTTTCGATGAGGCCACCAAAGGTCGATGCTCGAGGGTGTATGATGCACCAATGCATGAAAGGCTTTGACGACATCTTCGCGGGATTGGATGTCCTGAATCTTAGGTGAAGGTTGTCCAAATGTTTGATTCCAGGTTTGTTGAATGACAGTTTGCAGTCGACGACGTGCAAGAAAAATTATGGCGAGTCCCACACCGCAGGCCGTCAATAAGATCAGGGTTTGCGTCCACGTCCATTGAAGCTGCAACGACGACAAACCACCCGACGATGAGGAACTTGCCGAAGAGCGATTCGGGGTTGGAGCTCGCGGGACTTCACTGATGCTTGCCCAAAGGTCTTGTACCCACTTGGGTGTCGGTTGGCTCTGGGAAGAATTGGAAGATGATGGCGATCGCGGCTGAATCGACATCGAGTCCAGGGAAGAACGAGAGGGAGGCTTGGGAGGTTCGGGTGGTGGACCCAATGGATCGCGTTTTCCAAGGCCCTCCTTGGTCATCGCATCCCATGGAACCAAGTTGGATGATTCCGACTTGTCCTTGGTTGCTTCAACTTTCTTGCTCTTCGAAAGGGACTCGGTATTTTTCTTCGAGCGATTGGATTCCTCTTGCAAGGTCTTCTCAACAATGCGTTGCAAAGCACCACCCAGACCATGCCGTTCTACTTCTGATTTAATATCGAGTTGGGAAGAGGGATTGTTCGATGGCGACGATGTGTTCGAAGGCCCACGATCTCGGTTTGCCGTTGCTGCCCGCTTTGTCGCCGAAGTATTCTTGGGTTCCGCAGGTTGCGTTAACTTGTCCCACTCCTTCAATCCTTCTTCCAATCGGTTTTTTATCCTGTCTAGATCGGCATCAAGGTTTCGTCCGTTCGACTCTTTTGTCGTGGCGTTATTTTTCAATTCATCGCTTGAGGATCTTGTGGATGAAGAAGTTGAACTCTCAACATTGTTAAGAGAAGACGAATCGGAAGATTCCTCTTGGAGTGATGAAGAGGAAGGGAGGTTTTGGGGAAGTGTACGCTCATTGTTAGAAAGAGAACTTGCATCCAAAGGAGCTGGACGCGAAGTTGAGTTTCGATTGGCTTGACCAGAGGGAAGCGGATTCGGTTTGGGTATCGCCGATGAGTTTCGTGAAGTACGCGATGGAGTTCGTGTCGGATCTTGGAGTCGCGATGACGAAGAGGTACCGGGGTTCGTGGAACTTGCTGAAGGGCTCGTTGTTCGTGCATTCGACGAACGCGAAGTAGAACGTGAATCATTTGTTAGTGGCGGGATCGATTCAAGTTTCTGAAACAGTTCCTTCAAGGCTCGAAGCTTTTGTTCGTCTAGTTTTTGTTTGCCATTCGGGCTTTGAAAAGGATCGTTAGGGTTGGAGTCCAGTACATTGGATGAGGGTGACGAGTTCTTTGACGCATCTATTGGCGACGTAGCGTTCAGACCCGGTTCCGATGAAGGATCGGTTTGAAACGGATCGTCAGATGACTTCGACTTTTTCGGGTTAAATGGATCGCTCGAATGATTGCCTTGGTCGTCCGTTGGAGGTGGTTCTAGTGAAGGTCTTGAAGAAGAGTTCTTTTCAGGAGACTTCTTCTCGGGCGAAGATCTCAAAGAGCTTGACGTGCCATGGGAACTCGGGGATCGATCTGGATTGTTAGTAACATCGTCCCTGGCGCGAGGAAATGGAACCGAAGGAGACCGCGACGGATTGGCATCCGAGTTGTTATTCGGTGGAGGAAAGGATCTCGATTTTGCAAAAGCTTCAAGTAATTGTTTGGCCTGTTCTCGTTTTTCAGGGTCGGAAACCACTTGTTGCAGCAGGTCATTCGGAATCTTGGGGACATCCTGCAATCCCATGTCCGGGAACTTCTTCTGCCAGTCCTGAACTATTTTTTCGAGCCGTTTTAGTTGCTCGGGGTCGATTTTAGGAGCCGAGGGTGTTTCGAAAGGATTGTCAGACTCCGTCTCGCGCGATTGAGCTAATTGCTGCAACATCTGCATCAATTCGGTCTGCGCCGAGGGAGTTGCGGGGCGAGTATTGGGGAGAGGAATCCATCGTTGAGTAGGCCGATCGAGTTCATCTTGCGCCATGAGGGCCGATGGAATCGACAGCAAAGCAATGAGGGAACTGAGAAATCCAACCGTGTTCTTCAGTTCAAATGTCATGTAGTCCCTTCCTTATCCAATCCCTGAATTGTAGGCAGTTGGTTCGTTCGGGTGCAATGATTCCGCATCCCCCAACTGGATTTTGGCGCCTTGGTCACTCTACAATCGTGCCTCTCAGGAGATCCCCACGCATTTCGTCGGGAAAACCTCGTTCTTGTAAGGAAAGTTCTTTGAGTCGTTCGATTCCCTCTTGGAGTATCCGGTTAGTCAAGACGGCGGCCATGGTCATGGTGCTATTGTTCGCCGTTTATATGGTTCGTGGCAAAAGTGTTTCCCGAAGTTTGCTAGAAAGTTCCATTTGGAGCGTCGTTTCAGCAAGCATATGGGTCGGTGGCCAAGAATTCCACAAACGCCGAGGTACCCATTGCCCGATGTGCAAAGACTAAAAGTATCGGTCCGCCAAGTAAGTCCGACAAAGCGTAGGATGTCTACCTTGCCTTGGGCTTGCGATCAATGCGGTTCGGGCTTTGCGTGCTCTTTGAAGAATCGCACGATAAGTGGTGGGGCTTTCTCTGGGAATTTGTGACCAGCCTCGGTAATCATGGTCACAACGGGCATTCCGCTCGGGCTTTCGTAAACAACGCAGTTCTCGGCCCAGGCCATACCTTCTTCCGACGTGTCATTCAGCTTGCGAAGAGCAGCCATCGCTTGGGCTTGGCGTTCAAACTTGACGAGCGCATCGTTCTCTCCCGCAATATGCATGACGGGTTTGGGACGAACGCGATCGCGATACTTAGGATTGGGAACCGCTGCGGATGGTGCCATCGCGGCGAAGAGATCACCGCGAGCGGCCCATAGCAAATAGGTAAATCCTCCGCCATTCGAATGACCCGTCGAGTAAATGCGATGTTCGTCGATGGGCTGCTCTTTCTTCAAGGTCTCTAGGACAGCATCGAAAAACTTTAGGTCTCGATCGTTCAATTCACCAATCTCATGCTGCCAACCTGGTTTTTTTCCTTCAGGATCGGTCAATCGACCAGGAGTGTTGAGCCCTTGCATATAGACAACCACTGCCGAAGGCCATTCACGGTGAATTGCAAACGTGTTGGCGGCATTTCGCATCGATCCCCCATGCCCATGAAAGCAAAACACGATCGGATGCTTTTTCGGAGACTCACCCTCTTTCAATGCGACAGGTGAATCCTGGGGGATCCAAACAAGGGCTTGCCGCGTCGTTCCGTGAACAGTCCATTCCTTCTTTTGAAGACTATCTTGAGCGGCCAAGTTCTGAATGGAACCGAATACCAATAGTCCTAAACAGATGATACGAATCGCGATTGCCATAAAGAATACTCACCCTATGTCGTTAGAACCTCGGCCAAAGCCGACTCTATCATAATCCGGGTGGATGGAAGACTGAACCGTAGAGCCCCAAGACGCGTGGCATGGAGGTGTTTTGAGCCTGAGATCTTGGACGTGTAAAGTTCTTGAAAGCCATCGGACTTTACAGAGCTTGCCATGTTCCCGCTAGGGACATGGATTAAAGGTTATGAGTCCATCCCGCGCAATTGGGACAGAGCAAAACTAAACCGGGCGACATGCCGATCGGCTGCATCCAGTAAGCGGTCGATCCGCTCATCGGTCACATGCTCTGCATCCGCCCTGGCGGTTCCAATTCCTGCCGTGAACCGTTGGCCACAGTGATAGCAGTGGAAATCCTTCCCGATGCGATCGACCCCAATCTCGAGCATCTTTCCACAACTTGGGCACGTGCGTGCAAATCGAATTGCGGACATTGGTAACTCCCTCGACCAGACCGAAGTGGACGTGTTCGTCTCTCGCTGCAACTCAGGCCTGCAATTATGCGGTTTAATCCACCGTTGTCAATGTTTTTATGGGGCGTATCGCCTCGCTGGGCGGTTTGGACGTTTCGCATGTCAACCAAAGGTGGCTGGCACCTTGTTGACGAATGGGGGGTGAGGCGGGGAGCGGGAGAATGGGGTACAGTAAGAGCCTGAAAATGGCTAATGATTCGAACTGGGGGATAAGGCGTGCAGATCGTCATTGCGAATGATCGTGGGGAATTGGGGAATGTTGCGGCCCAAAAAGCGGCAGCCTTTTTGCAGAGAACGGTCGCCGAACGTGGACAAGCTCGCTTGATCGTGGCAACGGGTTCCAGCCAATTTGAGGTGCTGGAAAGTTTGGTGACGACTCCCGGTATCGATTGGTCGCGAATCGATGGCTTCCATTTGGATGAATACATTGGGATCTCACGGTCTCATGCGGCATCGTTTTGCGGCTATTTGGCCAAACGCTTCGTCGATCGCGTTCCCATTCGGTCGTTTCAGTTCTTGGATGGGACCAAGGATCCAAGCCAAGTTTGCGCTGAAGTCGGTCAAAAACTAACAGAACTTCCCATCGATCTGGCTTTGGTTGGGATCGGTGAGAATGGGCACTTGGCGTTCAATGATCCCCCTGCGGATTTCGAGACCACTCAACCCTACATCATCGTTTCGCTCGACGAAGCTTGTCGACGCCAACAAGTAGGGGAAGGCTGGTTCGACGATCTATCCCAGGTTCCTACACATGCCATCAGTATGTCGATCCGTCAAATCATGGCGACTCGTCATATCATTTGTAGTGTGCCGGATCGACGCAAAGCCAAAGCGGTGGCGGATTCCGTTGAAGGACCGGTGACCTCCGATGTTCCTGCATCGATTCTACAACAGCATCCATCGGTCGATTTGATCTTGGACCAGACGAGCGCCGCCTTGTTGGACCCACGTTTTCGCGCACGCCCCTGATCCGTCGGAGTGCAAGATTCCATCCAAGGGATTCTCGAGTGAGCGATTATTGCGACTTGCAAGTGAATGGTGCGTTTGGAATCGACTTCAATGGCGATTCACTGAGCGTTGAAGAGTTGGAGTTCGTGTGCCAATCCCTTGCGACGTCGGGTGTACGTTGTTTCTTGCCGACCGTAATTACCGATTCGATACCTCGCATGTGCGAGAAATTGCAGCGGTTGGTTCGATGTCGGGCCGATTCGGCCATCGCGCAAGCGATGATCCCTGGTTATCACGTGGAAGGTCCGTTCCTTTCCGATGTTACAGGTTATGTGGGAGCCCATCCCAAATCGGAAACGTGTCAAGCAACGCTCGAGCAAACGACCAAGTTGTGGGATGCATGTGAGGGTCGCTTGGCCCTGATGACTTTAGCTCCCGAGCGTGATCCCGCAGGCAAAGTCACACGGTGGCTTGCCGATCGTCACGTGTGCGTCTCCGCAGGACACACCGATGCCACGCTGGATCAGTTGAAAGCTTGCATCGACCAAGGTTTGACCGCCTTCACTCACTTGGGAAATGCGACGCCGCCTCTGATGCCGCGCCATGACAACATCATTCAGCGAGCTCTCTTTCTTCGCGATCGACTCTGCATCATGTTGATCGCCGATGGTCACCATCTTCCTCCGTTCATGCTCGACAATTTGCTTTGTCTTCTCGGATGCGACAGAACCGTGGTGGTGACCGACTGCATCAGCGCAGCGGGATTGGGGCCAGGGCGATTTCAGTTGGGCCTACAGAGTGTATGGGTGACGGACGATCTTGCATGTCGATCGGCCGATGGTTCCCATTTCGTTGGATCCGCTGCCACCATGCCGATGATGACCAAGGTCCTAAGTGAATTGGACTGGTCTGAAGCTGAACAGCAGCAACTTTTGAATCGCAATCCTCGGAAACTGATTCAGCATTGGTTGGTGTAGATCGCGCGCCATTCCAATACTTGCGATATCAGCGCTGAAGCGTTGAAGAAGGTTGTCTCGCAAATCGGGAATCGCTATCGATCGAACCCGGCAGATTAGAGTGGCTCCATTCGGCCAAGGATCGCTTGGCGAGTTCATTCTTTTGCAGAAGGTCTTTCTTTGCAATCTGCACCACTTGCTCCATTCGCGATTCGATTTGAGCGGTGATGGCTTTGTACTTGTCGCGAAGGATGGTTTCATGCATGGCGATTTCGGACCGAAACGCATCGCGTAAGCCTTCTTCCAAAACAGCATCGAGATTGCTCTCGATTCGCCAATGATCATCTTTGGAAGGATCCCCTTCCACTTCGGCAGTCAAATGGAGCTCGGGGATTTGTTGAAGAGCCTGCGTCAGGACCAATGCAATCCGTTGCGATGCTTCATCGCCTTTGCCTTGGAAGGTCATGGTCAAGTCATGCTGTTGTATATGGACTTCTCTGCGAGGCATTTGATCCGATTGAAACTGCCGGACCTGGACCTGCATGGGTTTTCCTTGTCCATGAAGTGCGAGGCCTTGTTGGTTTTCGAGCAGCCACTTTGCATGTCCATAGTTGGGGGCTTGGACTTCATAGGTGTCCCAGCCGTTCGCAATAGGATGAAGTTGCATACCCATGACATGGATTTCTTTATCTTTTGATTTCGCGGTGGCCTGAAACTTGGCTTTGCCTTGCGCATGTTCAGAATTGCTCGACATGCCTTGAATCGTACCTGTCCATTCGAGCTGTTCATCACCTTGAAGGATCTCGCCTTCCCACTTCGCTGAATGCAGGGATACGCTCCCTTGTTCCGAATATTCGTTGAGAACGGAAGTATCGCCTCGCTGGGAAAATGGAATGGCTTGATCGGAAATCGCTTGACCAGAAATGCTTTGCACATCATGTTCCATGCGAGCCAACGTGGAACGAGCGATCTCAATCAAGATGGATCTGGCAACGGCCTTGGCATCGATCCCGTTTGCATTGCGTTGCGAAGCCAACTTCTGGAGGTCGCCTTCTTGGGCTTGACGCACTTGTTGACGTTGTTGCTTCATGTCGAATTCAGCATTCTCGAGCTTCTTCTGAAAGCGAACCAAAAGATCGTGAAGCTCTTTGGCTTCAAGCATACGTTGCTCGAGCAAAGGTTGATCGCGAAGCGCGTTGAGACCCGCATTTGAATTTTGTCGCAATGCAGCAACGCGTTTCTCAATAGCATCGTGTTCAAGCTTGAGTGCTTCGATGGACGCATTCCATTTATCTTCAACCTTTCCAGCTGCCTCTTCGATCGAAGTCGCATCTTGAAAGTCACGCCAGACACCTTGGCTATCACCGCCTAAGATTCCCGACGGAAGCCAGTTTCGAGGATGCGGGTTTCCCTTCTTAGCAAGAGTGCCAAGGGTTCCAGTCGGTGGTTCGGTCGCGTGCAGATGAATACCTTGCAAGAGCGCGCTTTCCACTCGCATTTGACGCTTCAAAAATTGCGATGGAGACAATCGCAATTGAAGACGATCGATTTTGGTAAACGTCGCGTTCATGCTTTGATTCGCGTCTGCTCGTTGACCAATATAGAGGTCATGGGCGACAACGTTGCCATCAAGCGATACGCGGGTCGAGCCTTGTGGTCGAATCTCAAAGCCAAGTTCACGCTGAAATTCGTTCAGCATGACCCAACGAAGTCCCGGACCTACCAAGAGGAAGATTGCAAGAGTAACGAGGACTGCAGTGATGGCCAGTCGCCCGAACTTCATTGCTTGGTCTCCCTGTTCAAGCTGCTCAAATGCCACAAAAGGTATCGCAGCGACTCTTCAGCCGGCTGCGGAACGGGCTCGTTCTTACGAGTTTCATCGGTCGATGGAATGGTGGATGTGCTATTAGCGTCATGACGCGAAGCGTTGTTGGGCGAGGTGCTTCGTGAGGTAACTTGCATCGTCGACTGGGACTCCGTAATGAGGCTCGTAGTTGCAGAGGGATGTTGTGACAATGGTGCGGCAGTTCCTGAAATTCCGTCACTGGAACCCAGGGAAGGTTGAGCCGGTTCGTGCAATGCGTTTTGCGTATGAGGCCGAAATCGCACAACCTCGATCAAAGTCTCTCGCAAGATGTCACCCAACTGCAACGACGATGGAATCGAAGATTGCGTCATCGATGCAGATGAACTGGACGCGGCCGTATCAATGGCAGGGAATTCTTCCGATGGTTCTGCATGATCGATACGAAGACCTGGGCGAAGTTGCTGGCTGGCGGAGGGCGGTGCTTGGTTAGCCGCAACCGACTGCTTGTCATTTGCTCCACCGATGAGCACCGATGCGCGATTGCCTTCTTGGCTTCCCATCCCCAAAGGCAACGGCTGCGAATGCTGTTGGCCGTCGACGCGGATTTGTTGTTCACCAAAGTGGGTTGCGATGTCGCGAACGCTTGGCGAATCGTCGAGGACGGATGGTGAAGACGTGAAATCGCTCGCGATTGCAGCGATATCATTCAATAAGACTTGCTCTTCAATCGGTTGTTCCAAGTTCGATGATTTGAGATTCGACGAATCTTCCATCGAGGCTTGGTGACGAAGAGATAGCAACGTTTGTTTGTAGCGTTGGGTCGCTTCCACAGCCATGTCGACTTGCCGTTGAATGCGGCTTCTCGCCATCCAACGGAAAAACGCACGAGCCAGAACAAATTGCGTTGGAGATACGACCGAGAGGATGCCAAGTGATCCTAGGACGATGGTGTTATGCAATCCAAGCCAAGGTAGGATCGGTTGGTGGCAATACCAAAGCCACATCGAATGCATCGCTGGTGATCGCAAACTCGATTCACCCAAAGAATGGGCAAGTGGATCGAGCTTGAGCATGGAGAGTTGCGCCAAGCAAAAAGCAATCGCTGCACACCCCATGTTCGCAGGTGCGTAGAGAAGACCGAGGGCCAAGCCGACCGCGATGAGATTGTCTTTGGGGATCAAGCCCAATGCAAATCCCAATGTCATTCCCAGCGCGAGCTGATTGGGTGTGTTTCGGAATGCCCAAGGCATCCCTAAACATCTTGTGATCGAACGCAACAACGACTGCATTTCACCATCCGTGGTTCAAGCGCGATCCCTCGACTCGATCGCGAATCGCTCAACGATCCTATCGAAAGTTCGGGCTAGGACTATTGAGGCAAACTCAGACGATTAACTCGACATTCGAATGGAAAAAAATTGGCCTCCGGCACACTGCTTATTCAAGCGTGAGCCGGAGGCCAGGTTGGTTTTGTGGATAGGTTCACCGAAGGTTGGGTGAACGATTACTTGCTCGAGTAATCGAGGTACCACATTCCGTCATCCCATTCCAAGGTGACCTTACGCCATCCCAATGGGACTTGAGGATATGGATAGAACGGACCGATGTATGGCCATGCCGATGCGCTGTATTGCTTCGGATAGGTTACGGCAGCATAGTTAGGATAAGCTGCGTAGCTAGGCCAAGCGTAGTTTGGCATGTTGGGTTGGTCGTAGCGTGGAACGCCACCACCGTAGCTTGGACCATTTTGCATAGCCATTGGGCCATGACCGGCAACAGCACCACCTTCATAGCAGTTGTTGCACTGGCCGCTGGTCAACGTGCTCGGAGCAAAGGCTCGAGGTCCTGCAGACTGAGCACCACCAGCAACTGGCATGCTCGAACCTACAACGCGTTCGCCGCTTGCAGGGCGTACTGCCGATGCTTCGGTGACGGTAATATCATCCACAACCTTGCGTACACCGCTGGTGTGTTGAATCGATTGAAGAACATGTTGCTTCTGTTGAGCATTGGCAACATAACCCTTCGCCCACACTTCGCCATCGACCGTGGAGATGTCGAGTTCGAAGTGACGGAGCGTTCCACTGGATTTGTCAGCGGAGAGCTTCGAGATGATCTTCTCGGTGATCGCTGCATCGCGAGGTGCAACCGAGGATTCGGCTCCAACGCTCGGTGTGTCCATCGGTGCAGGACGATAGTCGGTATCATCCACTGGTTCGCTGCTCGATGCAGGAAGAACCAAGCCTTTGAGTCTCGACTTGAGTGTGTTCTCTGGATTGACCACCGCTTCTTTCAAAGCGACTGGCTTTGGCGTGGATTTGGCAGCAACAGCAATGTTGTTGACTACTCCCGTTACGCCTTCGGTTGTTTGAGCTGCGCTTAGAACAGACTTGAGTTGTTGTTCATTCGCAACCTTACCCGTGAACGTGACTTTGCCAGCATCGACGCTCAGGTCGATGTCAAAGCCTTTCAGCGAGCCATCAGCTTGCTTGCTCTTGAGGTTGCTTATGATTGCATCAGCGATTTCACGATCCCCCGCCAGCGCTGTCATCGGCGCTGCCACGGTAATCGAAGCGATCGCCATGCCAAAAAGGAAACGTCGCATGGGAACCCTCCTACGGTAATCCTACTGTCAACCTGGTGGGCATCCTGCCTTTTGAACCAGCCATGGGCCGCTGTTTCCTCCGTTTGAACCCCACCGGTTCGTAACGGCTGCGAGACAGGACGTTGCGGGAAACGTGCAAAGCTGTCCTCCAGGACAACCGTGCGGCTTACGGTACGACTATGGCAGTTAGAAGAAGGAGGGTTTGGTGAAAGGGATGGAAGCGTATCGCTTTGTCCCGCTACACAAGGCCCCCCAAGCGTAACTGACTGCCCGTCTTTTACTCCACCCATTGTTTCGGCGTTTCGGGTGCGCCGAGCAGAACGTTTTTTCCGATTTTGACGTCCTTCTCTCGTATTTCGACAAAAACAGGTAGGCAAAGTAGAAATGCTTGCTCTCAAGAGGCCGCATCGATTTCCTAATCGATACAGTTTGTGATCTGACTCGCTGCGATCAACCTATCTAGACTGTCGAAAGGTCTTGCAAGCATTGATTAGAGGTTTTTTCTGCAATCGCTTAACACCAAAGATAGATATTCTTCAAGGCCAGGCTGACCCGCCACTATCACCGCTGAAGACGTCCACGAACTACTGCATCCAGCATTGATGATCTTGAAAGAATGAAATGCGCGTTACTAGCAACCTTACGTTGGAGATTCACCACAACGATTAGGTGCAGGCTAATGGTGTATGAATGATGGCCCAAAAGACGCACTGCTCTCTCTTTGCCGGTTGATGGCAGAGTATCATTAGTCGGGCTTCTAGTGTTGTGTGGCTTAAGGATTGTCACGGGTAATCGAGATGCCTGTGCGGGCCGCTTAATGGCATCGAATTAACCCCAAGAAGTGCCCGTCAATTTCCAGGGCAAACCCATCTGAAGGAGCGTGCTGGAGGGTTGCTAGGAATCGAGCCCATCCCCATAATTTCCAGCGTTTTATCTATGCTTCCTTCGCTCAAAAATCGCTTTGGAGATGGCCCAAAATGGCATTAGTTCCTCTTCGAGTCGTGCTAGATCATGCTGCCGAGAACAATTATGGAGTGGCAGCATTCAACGTCAACAACATGGAACAAATCCAAGCCATCATGGAGGCCGCTCAAGAAACCGATTCTCCGGTGATCATTCAGGCATCGCGAGGTGCACGCACCTATTCGCAAGACGCCTACCTACGTCATTTGATGTTGGCTGCTGCTGAATTGTATCCTCATATCCCTACGGTCATGCACCAAGACCACGGGAACTCGGCCGCAACTTGCTTGAGCGCAATTGAGAATGGCTTTACCTCTGTGATGATGGACGGGTCGCTGCAAGAAGATGGAAAGACTCCTGCATCCTACGATTACAACGTGAAGATCACGGCGGAAGTGGTCAAGATGGCCCACGCGCGTGGTGTCTCGGTCGAAGGCGAACTGGGATGTTTGGGTTCGTTGGAATCAGGGATGGGTGAAGCTGAGGATGGGCATGGAGCAGAAGGTGCGTTGAGCCATGATCAGTTGTTGACCGATCCCGATGAAGCGGCTCGCTTCGTAGCCGATACGGGTGTAGATGCATTGGCCGTTGCGATTGGTACGAGCCACGGTGCCTACAAATTTACACGCAAGCCTGATGGCGACGTTCTGGCGATGGATCGTATCGAAGCCATTCACAAGAAGATTCCCAACACTCACTTGGTGATGCACGGTAGCAGTTCGGTTCCCCAAGAATTGCAGGACATCATCAACCAGTTCGGTGGAAAGATCAAGCAAACCTGGGGTGTTCCTGTTGAAGAGATTCAGCGTGGCATCAAGAGTGGCGTTCGCAAGATCAACGTCGATACCGACTGCCGATTGGCGATCACTGGAGCCATCCGCAAAGTCTTGTTCGAAAGCCCTGAAAAGTTCGATCCACGGGACTACCTCAAGCCAGCTCGCACCGCCATGAAGCAAGTCTGCGTCGCTCGCATGACTCAATTCGGCCAAGCAGGCAATGCATCCAAGTTGCGTGCAAAGCTAGGCTAGGCATTTATGGGGTTGGCCAAGCATTTGTATTTGGTCGGGTATCGCGGAAGCGGCAAGACATCGGTTGCACGGTGTCTTGCTGACAAGCTTGGGATGCCGTGTGTCGATACGGATGCGTGGATCGAGACTCACACCGGTTCTACGATTCGAGACTATTTTGCAAGTCATGGAGAATCGGCGTTTCGTGATGTGGAGTCTCTTGCGATAACAACATTGGAGAACGAGCCTCCCCATATCGTCTCATTAGGTGGGGGGGCTGTCTTGCGTGAAGAAAACCGCCAATCGTTCCAAAAGGCGGGGTGGGTCGTTTGGCTGCGAGCTTCAGCCGAAGAACTGGCTCGCCGCATTGCTGGTGATCCAACCACGGCAGATCGTCGCCCAGCATTGTCAAAACTTTCCGGTTATGACGAGATTGTCCAATTGCTGGAAGTGCGCGAGCCAATCTATCATCAAGTCTCGCATTTTGTGGTGGAGACCGAGGGGAAAACTCCCGAGAACATCGCTGAGGAGATCTTGAGTTGGATCGCGGGCATGGAAGCACCATCGATCGCAACCCCTCAGTAGTTCCCACGAAGTTCCTCGCGTCTCATGTGGACTTTGGATAGTGGAGTGGGAAACGGATCCCGATTCCTTCGAAGCCGATTTCTTAGATTTAAATGAAGTTCATTTCGACAGTCTGAGAGGATTGGGGTGACGAGTTTTTTGATCTTACTAGTTGGGCTGATTCTGGCTCATGGGGTGAACTGGGCCACATTTCATTTGGCCTACTTTCCTCAAAACAAAGGTCCTTGGGGGAAGGCTCCCGAAGGATGTGCGACTCGTACCTGGTTCGATGCAATTCCTTTGTTGGGATGGTATCGTTTGCGTCGTGAGAGCCCTGTGCATGGACGTCGGTTTTGGGTATGGCCACTCCTGGTCGAATTGTTATTCCCGATCGCTCTTTTGGGTTTGTATTGGTATGAGATGCAAGGGGGATTACTTGCAAAGGATGCCATTCAACTCGTTCGACCGCAAACGCTTTGGATTCAATTCCTCGCTCATGCATCATTGATCACCTTTCTCTTGATCGCGACCTGCATCGACTTGAATGAACGGTGTATTCCCGACACCATCACCCTGCCGGGAACATTTCTGGCGTTGATGGGAGCAGCCTTCTTTGCCGACTGGCATTTGATGGCCATGGAGCCTAGTGCCATTGGACTCGTGGTCGCGAAGATTCATCCCGCATCTCCATCGCCATGGAATCCCTCATGGAATGGCACTGCCGGATTGCAGTGGGCTTTGCTGAGCTTTTCCATTTGGTGTTTCGCACTTGCCGATCGACGATGGATCACTCGTCGTGGCTGGAAGAAGGCATGGGTTTATTTTCTGGCCGGACTGACTCGCCATTGGACGTGGAAGCTCTTGGTTGGCATTTGGTTGGTAGGTTGCATCGCGATCGTGATCGCGCAGGGAACGCTTCCGGTGGTACAGTGGCAGAATTTATTTAGTTCGCTGATCGGAATGCCATTGGGATGCAGTGTGGTGTGGTTCATTCGGATCGTCGCTCGATGGGCCATGGGCCGGGAAGCGATGGGATTCGGCGATGTTACGTTGATGGCGATGGTGGGAGCGTATCTTGGCTGGCAGCCAGCATGGTTAGCATTTTTTGTCGCCCCCGTCCTAGCCATTCTGATTGTGTTGATTGTATGGTTGGTTACGGGAGATCCTGCTACGCCTTTCGGACCTTACCTCGCCGCCGGTACGGTGGTCATCCTGTTGGGGTGGAATATGGTATGGAATCAATGGGCGGTGCCGCGCATCGAGATCTTTGGAGGGACTCTGCTCTTTTGGGGATTTCTATCATTCCTCGTGTTATTGGGAGGGACTCTATGGGGATGGCTGCAGGTCAAACGCATGCTCCTTCAGCGATGGGAAGATCGATGAAGTCAGAGTCGCTTCTCCACGCACCTTGGGGAAGTTGGGGTCTAGGACCGGTCCGCGATCTCGCCGTCGAAGGGGACCGCGTTCGCCGCTGGAAGAGTGGAACCCTTCTTGTTACCCGGGGATCGTTCGATCAGCTTTGGGGGCGATGGTGGGGTTACCAGGCCAGCGTATTGCACGTTTGGTGGTTGCAGAGATGGCCCAAGCTTCCCGAGGATACCTGTCGGATCGACTACACGTTTCCAGGCAATGGCGATGAATTCCTAACCTTGCGATTTATTCAAACGGGGCACCGTACCACGCTGAAGACGGTGCATGCAGCCATGCGTACACTGGAGAAGGTTGCCAAACTGCGTGACGCCTACGCCATCGTTTGTTGCCTTTCCAATCAACGGCTCCATGAAAAGATCATGGCGCGATGGGGCTATGAGCGACATGCTCGCAAATTGCCCGGATTGCATTTCATCAAACGCTTTCGAGACTACATCTAGTGACGACATCTTCGATGGAAACCATGGACAATCCCGAACAACAACGCTTGTTCGAAGCACAAAAACGTGTGCTCAACTGGCAGCGGTGGGGACCTTACCTCTCAGAACGCCAATGGGGCACCGTTCGCGAAGACTATTCCGAGTCGCAAGAGGCTTGGTTCTATTTTCCTCATGACCATGCGAGGTCGCGAGCCTATCGCTGGGGCGAAGATGGTCTCCTCGGTTTGACCGATCGTCAGGGGCGTTTGTGTTTTGCATTCGCATTTTGGAATGGGCAAGATCCTATTCTAAAAGAACGATTCTTCGGTGTCTCTGGCCCCGAGGGAAATCACGGCGAAGACGTCAAGGAGTGTTACTACTATCTCGATTCGACGCCGACGCATTCGTACATGAAGGCGCTCTACAAGTATCCGCAGATGCGCTATCCTTACGAAGAATTGACCGATATCAATCGCCATCGTTCGCGAAAAGAACCTGAATATGAGATTACGGATTCCAAAGCCTTCGAGGATTCAAGGTACTTCGATTGCTTGATTGAATATGCCAAGGAATCTCCCAACGACATCCTCATCCAATTGACGGTATTCAATCGCGGCGAGCGTCCTGCCATATTGCACGTTCTCCCGCAACTTTGGTTTCGCAATTCCTGGATCTGGGGTTGTCATCATGAAGGATGTTCGGTGAAGCCTCGTTTGCGATTGCAACCGGATGGTCGCGTGCTAGCCGAACATGAATCGCTTGGCAACTTCTACTTCGAAACCGACCTTCAAGCGGATGATGAACCGCCAACCTGGCTGTTTACGGAGAACGAAACCAACCCCAATCGGCATCCTGGATGGCCGTCGAGCGGTACCTTTTACAAAGATGCATTTCATGAGTACGTCGTGCATGGCCGCACGGATGTGGTGGATCGACGCGGTATGGGGACCAAGTGCGCAGCCCATTACATTGTCGATGTGCAGCCCGAGACGCCGTGGGTTTTGCAATGCAGATTGCGCGATGTGGAAGAAAGCCGAAAGGTCGCTGCCTTGGGAGTCGACTTCAATGCGAGCTTCGATGCACGCAAGAAGGAAGCCGATCTGTTTTATGCTTCCAAGATCTCGCCCCAATTGACCTCAGACGAAACGCAGGTCATGCGTCAGGCCTACGCTGGATTGCTTTGGACGAAACAATTCTATCACTATGTCGTTGATGCATGGCTTAATGGTGATCCCAATCTTCCTCCGCCACCCAATAGTCGCAAGCAAGGTCGGAACAGCGACTGGGTTCACCTATTCAATCGCGACGTGATCTCCATGCCCGACAAGTGGGAGTATCCGTGGTATGCAGCATGGGATCTTGCATTCCACATGCTTCCCATGGGACAAATCGATCTAGAGTTTGCCAAACAACAGCTCATACTGTTCTTGCGAGAATGGTACATGCATCCCAATGGACAGATCCCAGCTTACGAATGGGCGTTGGGTGACGTGAATCCACCTGTGCACGCGTGGGCCTGTTGGCGGGTATATCAAATGACAGGTCCGGAAGGAAATCGCGACCGCATCTTTTTGGCTCGTACCTTCCAAAAACTGCTTCTCAACTTTACGTGGTGGGTCAATCGCAAAGACGTTCATGGTCGCCACGTTTTTAGCGGCGGTTTTCTTGGACTCGACAATATAGGAATCTTCGATCGAAGCAAGCCATTGCCCGGTGGAGGCTATCTCGATCAAGCGGATGCAACGGCTTGGATGGCTTTCTTCTGCGGCACGATGTTGCAAATGGCATTGGAATTGGCCGACGGAAACCAAGCCTATAGCGACATGGCCAGCAAGTTTTTCGAGCACTACGTCGCGATTGCAGAAGCGATGAATTCGCTTCACGGTACTGGACTTTGGGATGAAGAAGATGGCTTCTATTACGATCACCTAAGCGTGAATGAAAAAAGCCATCCGATGAAGATCCGTTCTCTGGTAGGACTCATTCCCCTTTGTACCAGTGTAATTCTGCGAGACGAAACGATTCTCAAGTTGCCAAGCTTCAATCGCCGGATGAATTGGTTCTTGAAGAACCGGCCGAACATGGCCAAGCATATGACCTATCTCGATCAAGCATGCCCCGATGGATCGGGCATGGGGTTGCGTCTGTTAGCGATTCCTTCGGAACAGCGTTTTCGCAGGATGCTGTCGTACTTGCTGGATGAAAATGAATTCTTTTCACCGCATGGAATTCGATCCTTGTCGGCCGTCCATCGATCGAAACCATTCGTCTTTCAGCATGAAGGAAGGACCGAATCGGTAAGCTACATCCCAGGGGAAAGCGATTCCTATATGTTCGGTGGGAATAGTAACTGGCGTGGTCCAGTGTGGTTCCCCATGAACTATCTCATCGTGGAGTCGTTGCGGAAGTACTATCACTACTATGGCGATAACTTCAAAGTGGAATGCCCAACGGGATCGGGCCAATGGATGAATCTGCGAGAAGTCGCTGACGAAATTGAACGACGGTTGGTATCGCTTTTCCTTCCGGATAGCGAGGGAGTACGTCCCTTCCAAGGTGTCGAATGGAAGTTTGGCGATGATCCCCATTGGAAAGACCATCTTCTCTTCCATGAATATTTCCATGGCGACGATGGAAGAGGGCTAGGGGCAAGTCATCAAACTGGATGGACTGCCTTGGTGACCTGCATGCTCGAACATCAAGCTTCGTGTCGAGCCATGCAAAGTCAGGGGACATGATTCGCGCGATGCGCTCTAGGACTTCTGAAGGTGGTTGCGGCGATGAATGATCCATCCCAGTCCCAAGGACGCTAAGGCACCCGCCATGGCTGCTGGAGGCATCCATCCAATATTAGCTTGCGTAGGGCCAAGTGGGTGAGCGAGCGTGTCTTGATTGGGAAGCATGCCTTGCAGACTTTGTCGATGAATGAGAGCTTCTGGGGCGAGTATGCCCTGGGCTTTACCGATCTTGCAATAGTGGCTGGCCACCTTTTGCGATCGAACGAATTGAGTCGCTGGGTCACGTCGATTGTGCCCCGCGTATTTGCCCACAATCCGATCCCAGGATGGCTCTTGAAGATAAAGCATATGGTCGAAGTGTTCGCGAGAATGCACTTCGCCATCATGGATATGCACCGTCGGAAAGAAATGCCGATCGGACCAACGCGTCGGAAATTCGAAGGCGATGGGATGGATCGAAGCATCGAGTGATTTCAATTGAAATACGGCAAACGAGAAATCGGTGTATTCGGGGATCTTTTCCCATGACGATTTGGGAATAACAAAACGAGGATCCAAGCGATCGAAATCGTCGAGCGTGGGAACAAAGGAAGCCACAAAGTCACCAACTTCAACCACTGCTAGCGGTGCTGCATCTGGAGCAGCTCGCGATGTGATCATGGGAGATTTGACCCATGATCGATCGATCAATGGAAATCCGTTTGCCAGATCGTTGAAGAACTCTGGGTACTGATCCAACGCAATAAAGCGAACATCCTTTTCCTGCGCTGGCAATCGAACCGGCAATGGCAATATCATTGCGTTCGGCCCCTGCGACCGATAGCTCATCTGATAGACCAGAAACTGGGTCCCATTTCCCGACAATCGCGAAAAGATTTGGGTATTGCCGACAAACTCGACTTTCTGAGCAAAACAACACATAATTTTCTCCTTGGTTGACATCCTAGACGCGAGTCTTTTCGGAGCAGTTCCCAAATTTTTCTTGTCTGCAATTTGCTCAGTTGCCTCGGTAAGCAGGCGGGATTGTAGCCGCAGACGCATGGCAAGGTTACCATGGTTGAGCCGAGCGACTTTGGGGGGCTGCTTTCCATTCTGAGGATGGATCGCCTGCCCTGCGAATGATGATCGCGATACAACGACTTGATTTGAAAGCTGGATGCATGATTGAACTATTCGGTTTCGGTAAAGACTATGGCGAGTTTCGAGCGGTTGATTCGATTTCGCTAAAGATCGATGCCGGAGAGATGTTTGGATTCATCGGCCCCAATGGTGCTGGAAAGAGCACGACGATTCGGTTCTTAGCCACCTTGCTCAAGGCAACGCGTGGTGATGGCACGGTGAATGGCCATAGTGTCAATCGCGATCCCATGGCCGTTCGCCGTAGCATCGGCTACATGCCAGATGACTTTGGGGTCTATGACGGGATGAAAGTGTGGGAGTTTCTTGACTTCTTTGCAGTCGCTTACGAAATCGGAAGGACGCAGCGGAAGCAGGTCATCGGAGACGTACTCGAACTGCTCGATCTTACCCACAAACGCGATGATTACGTCAATGGTCTTTCGCGAGGTATGAAGCAACGCTTGTGCCTTGCCAAGACGCTCGTACACGATCCTCCAGTATTGATCCTGGATGAACCAACGAGTGGCTTGGACCCTCGCGCACGTATCGAAGTCAAAGCTCTTTTGAAAGAGCTACGTCGCATGGGCAAAACCATTTTGATCAGCAGTCACATTCTGTCCGAGTTAGCAGATTGTTGTACCTCGATCGGCATTGTGGAGCGGGGACAATTGCTGATGCATGGGCCGATCGATTCGGTCTATCGCCAAATTCGGCGCAATCGCATTGTCGAGATTCGGTTCCTAGAGAATCAGGATGCGGGGATCTCGATCTTGCGCAGCTCCCCTGCCCTGCGCGGAATCGATATCGAGCCGACTCGCGTTACCGCCGAGTTTGAAACCGATGATGAGGGCTTGGCTCAAATCTTGGAAGAACTTCTCAAGAATGGCGTACGCATGAAATCCTTCAATGACAAGGATCCCACGCTCGAGGATGTCTTCATGTTGGTGACCAAAGGATTGGTGACTTAGGCCGATCGAAAAGCGATGTGGTTGCCGTGATTGGCTCGCCCTTTTTACTTAGGTGTAATTCCTTTTTCGAACCCAGACTACGTAGGAAGTTGGGATCGTTTCAGGGGGCGATCGATGAGCTCCAAATGGCGAGCCATGCCAATTGGCGACGCAACAGTGCAACGCTGCAGATATTCCCATCGATAAGGCTAGCGATTTCATGATACCGATCGAGTAGGAGCTTCTCGTTCCCTATGGCGATGGGACACTACCGTTCATTCCGAGAGGATATCGGCCCGACGAGTTCCTTGATTCGATTCACCGCGAAAGCTCGCTTCCTGCTCCTTGGAAGCGTCCCTAAGGGAAGCTCCAAGAATGCTAGCACCCAACAATTGGAAAATGTAACGATTTTTCCGATTGTGCGCGTCGGGTAAACGACGATGTAAGGGAGACGGATCGGGCGCTTTTCTTCTTTGTCATTCCAAGATTCTGCTTGTGGTGATCGAATCCGTTCCTAGGTCGACACAACAACACTCATGGATCACGGATCGGTTTCCATGCTAGCACGAATGGAATACAGCGGATTGATCGTTCGGTGGAGCTTAGCCTTGGTTCTGATAGGCTTGCTTCCGAGCGTGCTTTGGGCACAGCCGAATCTACGCCAACTTCCTTCCAATACGAACGGCGGTTTTTCGAGTCCCAATTTCAACAGCCCCATGAGTGGGCAGGACTCGTTTAACAATCAGCCTGCTGCGAGGATGGCATCCAATCCCAATACGGGAGCATGGACCCCTTCGAACGCTCCTGTAACCGATCCCAACGCGACAGCCAAGCCTGCATCCGAATCGCAGCTTTCGACTCGCAATCTATTACAACTTTTCAACGATGGTGGGTGGATGATGTACCCCATCGCTCTTTGTTCGTTTGTTCTGACGGTTTTCGTCTTCGAGCGTTTGATTTCCTTGCGGTGGGGACGTGTGATCCCTCGTCCTTTTGTGAGGCGGTTGATCGAGCAATTGCAACAGCAGCAGATCGATCGTGAAGAAGCCTTAGAACTTTGCGAACGCAATCCGAGCGCGATCGCCCAGATTTTGGCTGCCGCGGTCAAGAAGTATGGGAAGCCAGCAGTGGAAGTGGAACAAGCCGTATTGGATGCGGGCGAACGGGTTTCCAATCAATTGCGCCGACATTTGCGGCTCATCAATTCCATTAGCAATGTTTCTCCGTTGTTGGGATTGCTCGGCACGGTACTCGGCATGATCGAAGCGTTCAATGCGATTGCTTCCTCCGATCAAGCAGCTCGATCGCAGCTTTTGGCGGGTGGAATCGGGCACGCGATGCTCACGACGGCTGCCGGATTGTTAGTTGCTATTCCAGCTTATCTATCGTACATGTATTTTCTTGGGAGAACTGATCGGCTCATCATGGAGATGGACGAGTTCGCACAGCAAGTTGTCGAAGCGATCAGCGCGGAAGGACTTGCTGAAAGCGATCATTCTCGGTCGCGAAGCCGATCGAGAAAAGCCGCCTAACTCGCTTCGCTGGAAGGATGCAACGAGCGATTATGCCACTCAAACTTCATCAAGACGAATTGCCGACGATCAATCTCACGTCGATGATCGACATTCTATTTCTGTTGATCATCTTCTTTATGGTCGGAACCAATTTTGGATTGCCCGAAGGTCACCTGCTCATCGATCTTCCCAAGATTGGTGCAAGTTCATCGACCGTTTCTACGATCGAGAAAGCCATCGTCGAGTTCCAGGCAGATGGATCGATCTTCCTTGATGGAAAACGCATGAATGCCAATCAACTAACGCAGCAACTTGCATCGCTTCATCGACAAAAAAGTGGATTGGCGGTTTCGGTGCGAGGTGATGGAGGGGCAAGTTTTGGAACCAGTGTTCAAGTGACGAATGCCATTCGAAGTGCGGGGATCAAGAGCTTTGATTTTGCAGTAAGCCAAGGCACAGGAGTCCGATAATTCGTGCGAGTCTCGCAATGCATGGCAGGACCAGCACAAAACATAGGTTGAACCTTTCTTTATGATGGATGGCAATGAACTCCTTTTGGCGGCAACCCATTGGTCGAGTGACCGAACGTGGGCCGTCGTGCTTGGAGTTCTTGCAGCGGTCGTCTCCTTAGCCTTGATTATCGTATCGTGGACGCGTTGGGGGCAAACGAAGTCACTCACCAAATGCGTCGTTCTGGCGGTGCTCGCTCATATTTGGTTGCTGATGTACGCCTACGGAACTCGAGTCATTGTGCCGGGTGATGGACCAGGTAACGGCGGCGGACAACAATCCTTCCATGTCGAATTCGTTCCAGAGGCAGAGGAGTCCACTCCAAGCCTTGAATCCGATAGCGAACTAAAGCCTCCCGATCTCATCGCCGAAGCGTTGCAAGCACCGACGCTTCTGGATGTTCCCGAGCCCATGGAGGAGCCAAAACGAGAATCGCTCGAAGAAACACCTCCAACCGTTGCGGTCGAGGAGTCTCCGCTTCCTTCGAGTGAGTCCGTATATCCCTCGCTGCCTCAGCCCGATTTGGTTGCCAAAGAAGCTACTGCCGTTCCGGTTTTGGATCAGGCTGCGGCACCACACGAACCTATTCTGCCGAAAGAATCCGCTGCGATGCCGATGGTTCCGCTTCAGCATGCACCTCCTGCAATTGCGGTTCCTCTGACGCGTCCAGCTGATCAGCGACCTTTACCCGACATCTACAAAAATCGTTGGCAACAACGAGCGAGCATCGCGTATCAAAATGGAGGCGATGTGAATACCGAAGCGGCCGTCGAGGCCGCTCTTCAATGGCTCGCACAGAATCAAAGTCCTAACGGTTCTTGGAATGCCGCGCAGTTTGGAGCGGGACGCGAAACAAAGACATTGGGGATGGATCGCGCTGGTACTGGAAAAGACGCTGACACAGGTATGACGGGCCTAGCGTTGCTGGCCTTTATGGGGGCTGGATACACGCATCTTCAAGGGCCCTATGCGCAGACGATTTCCCAAGGCATCCATTATTTGCGCAATGAACAATTACCCTCGGGAGATCTGGCCGGGCGAAAACAAATGGGGGCCGACAAGAGCATTCATTACGCGCGCATGTATTGCCACGGTATGGCTTCGTTTGCGCTCGCAGAGGCCTATGCTATGACGGGTGATCCAATGCTCATTGATTGCGTTCGCGATGCGGCTAAGCATACGCTCGCCTGCCAAAATGAACGAACGGGTGGATGGCGCTATTCCGCTCGCGAAGTTGTTCAGGGCGATCCAGGAGACCTTAGTCAATTTGGATGGCAGGCCATGATGCTTCACAGTGCCGAGTTGGGAGGCCTTCCCATGCCAACATCCATGCAACCTCGCTTCAAAAAGTTCTTGGACTCGGTTAGCGCAGGAGCCGCAGGCGGTCTTGCGACCTATCGTCCCCAATTCGTTCCAGGTCAAAAGCCAACCCCTGCAATGACAGCCGAGGCGATGGCCTGTCGAGCTCTCCTCCAAATTCCAGCAGGTATTCAAGCAGAGAATGAGGCAAAGCGGTATCTCTTAGAACATCTTCCAGGTCAAAGCGAAGAGAACCTGTACTATTGGTACTACGCGACTCTCGCTATGTTTCAATCGCACGATCAAGCTTGGGAAACGTGGAATCTGGCGCTTAAAAAACATTTGGTGACCACGCAGAGGATGGACTCCGCAAGCGACCGCGGATCATGGGATCCCAATTGCGTTTGGGCGGGATACGGAGGGCGGGTCTACAGTACTTCCATGGCCTGCATGTGCCTGGAAGTTTATTATCGTTACCTGCCTCTTTACCGCATGGAACCATCCTCCTCCGCAATGGGAATTCCAGGAGGTCAACCCAACGCCGCTTGGGGAGCTCCCAATGCGGGGCTACAGCGATAGATCCCCCAATCGTCCGTGTTTGGGCTGACAAACTGGAACAACCCGAAACCGAACGATGCAAAGTTTCATCAACCGCATTTGTGTAAATGAAATCCGCTCGACAGTTTAGAAAACGTATCCGAGAAATTATTCATATCGATATTCCTCTTCTAACGCCCCATTCGGATGCACCCTTACGAGCTATGTGGACTATCCATATCGACCCCCGATTGCCTGGTATGAGCGACGCTCAGATGGATGATCAGTCCATCCTCCAGCGGATTGCTTCAGGGCATATCAAGGCCGATTCATGGGTGTCCCATCCATCGCATACCGATGGGAATATCGTGGCCGCATTGAAGGTCAAGCACCTTCGCAGCCATATCATCCTGGCTGCTAAACAGGCAAATATCTAACGCGCCAGATTAGTGCTACGAACAATGCGTGTCGAGGTCTCAGGCGAACTCGTTCAAGACGCATCGATGGTTCAATGAATCGAAGATTAACCGCATAGAGGGTTAGCTGCGCGGTGGAACGTAGAGACAAGCCGTGTTCTTCTTGAGCCATCGCAGTCCAAAATAGACACCAGCGCCTGCCGCAAAGTAGCAACCGAGCAACCAATATTGGCTCACGGTCGAGACATCGCGGACCCGAACGATTACGATCGCGACCTGAGCACAGATCACTAGAAAAAGAGTCGAGTATTCGCGGCGAAGGACCATCTTCCACGAAAAAGGAAGGCTTGGCTTGCACCAATGGGAAAAATTGGGAACAACTGCCGGAGTACGACTGGCCCATTGGCGAAAGGTCTCGCCAAACTTGCCATGTAAGAAATGCTCTTCAGCGCAGATGATCCGTTCGTAGTACATCCAATAGGCAAGGCTCGCGACTAGGCACAACCAAAGCGACTGAACCTGAAGGAGCAATCCAAAAAAGATGATGAAGTTGGCAACGTAGAGAGGGTGCCTTACCAACGAATAAGCACCTGTTTGATTCAACACGTCCGCGATCTGCTGTTTGGTGTTTCGCCCCGAGGTTCCATCGGGAACGTGCCCCACGATAAAACATCGACAGGCCAATCCCAAGTAAGCCACGACCATCGAGGCTACCAGGCAGATTCCATTGGTTGCCGCTTGGTCCTGCAGAATGGCTATCAAGAAAAGCGGTATCAAGCTAGCGGGAAGATAACTTCGCCAGCGAAAGAGCCAAAAACCTTGGTGTGCAAGACTGGAAGCCATTCCAACGTTTTGCATAGTGGCTGTTCCGTTGAGCGAACGTTGTGTCATCCAATCGCTAAGCTTGGTTCCATCCAAGGATGCGATCGAACTGCGATCCTGAAAAGATCTCAGATAAAAAGCTTGATGACACTATCGACGGCCTGAAGAAGATGGCGTTAACGCATCTCGATAATTGTCTCAAGTCTCATGACTTTCCATCGACTCCAAGGCCTACTCGTCCCATGACGAGTAGTGCTTTGTAGTCGTGGTGAAAGCATGTTCAAAGACGCTTTGCGATGCTAGCTATCAAGCAAAGAGAGCGGTAACCGCTTGTGCCTTAACCAACTCGCGAGGCTGATTGAGGTGATTAAAGACGATGGTTTCGGGATCGATCCCGAATGCATGGTAAATCGTTGCGAGCAGCTGACCGGGATGGACAGGATCCGATACAGGGGCGCTTGCCGTCTTGTCGGATTGTCCATGCACATAGCCTCGCTTGATACCTGCCCCTGCGATCACCGAGGTATAGCAGTAAGGCCAGTGGTCACGGCCATCGTCACTATTTCCATTACCGCTGGTGCTTACGCCTCGTTGAGGCGAGCGACCGAATTCACCAACCGCAACAACCAACGTTTCATCCAGCATTCCACGCTGATCGAGATCTTCAATCAACGTCGAGAGTCCTGCATCGAGCATCGGTCCCGATTGATTCTTCATCCGTTTCGAAAGGTCTACGTGATGATCCCACGAATGGTTGTCGCTGTTGGCCACCTTGGGCCAAATGACTTCCACCACCCGTGTTCCCGCTTCCACCAATCGTCGTGCCAGAAGGCAACTCTGTCCGAACGTATTGCGTCCATAGGCATCGCGGACGATGTCAGGCTCCTCGGCAAGGTGGAATGCATCTCGAGCCTTTCCTGAAACGATCAACGATAAGGCTTGATTAAAATACTCATCGAGCTGATAGTTTTCGACCGCTTGGTTGATCTTCGGCATTTGCTTGTTGATCAAATCACGCAGCTCGGCACGGCGTTGCAATCGCACGGAAAACACCTCGGGACGCAATTGAAGGTCGCTGATGTTGATCTTATCCATCTTCCCCATGTCTAGATCATCACCATCTGGAAACAAGGTGTACGGATCAAAGGCCTTCCCAAGAAAACCGGCTGATCCTCCTTTGCCGATGACGTTGGATTCCTGTAGAGGTCGCGGCAACATCACGAAGGGAAGCATTGGCTCGTCCACAGGACGAAGCCGAATCAGATTCGAACCGAAGTTAGGAAAGTCTTTTGGCGATGGTGGTTCCAATTGCCCCGATGGACTCACCTTATCTGTGGTGTAGCCCGTCATCATTTGATAGATCGCGGCCGTATGGTTAAACAAACCGTTGGGTGAATAGCTCATCGATCGAATCATGGTGAAACGGTCGTTGACCTTGGCGAGCTTTGGAAGGTTCTCCGTGAATTGTATGCCTGGAAGTTGAGTGGAAATGGGTTTAAACACACTGCGGACATTGTCTGGGACATTTTCCTTTGGATCCCAAAGGTCCAAATGGCTCGGGCCTCCTTGAAGGTAGACCAGAATGATACTCTTGGCCTTGCCCCAACCGGGGCCACCCATCGGTTTGTTTTCCGCCGCTTGAGCTTGTAGGCGAAGCATATTGCCCAACGATAGCCCAAGCATTCCCGCACCACCGACGCGGAGCACATCGCGGCGATCCACTTTGAGTTGTGGGTCGCAAAGATCCTTGCCTGCAGAACCGATCAATCGAAACATGGATCGAACTCCGTACTAGTGATTAAAAAGGAAGGCGGGGCTGTTGATCAACGCCCAAGTCAAGTCTTCGGCCGCTGTCATCCGAAGGTTCTTCACTTGGCTATCGCTTTGCGCGACATCATTTCGCAGACGAACCAATCCGGGATCGTCAACGATAGGTTGTTTCAGTTTTTCGATGCGGGTTCGAAGTTGTGTCAACATGGCATCGGGAGGGACCGGTGCCGATGCTGCCGCTAATGCACCTTCAACATCTCGGTAGCCTGCATCGACTTTCTCGATAAAGGCAACTCCCGTATCGATACTCGCTTTGGATAGGGCTTCGGCTGCGGTTCGTGAAAAGGCAGCCAGCGATTCGCTCAAACCAAGAGGCAGTTTATCGTCCGTCGGCTTGCTGGCAGTCAGACTTAAACGGAATCTTCCCAATCGATGCTCTTCCGCATTGTGGTATTGGTGAATACGAAACTCGAGTCCCCAGCCATCTTCTAGCGTAAGTGGCGATTCAAGTGTAAGCACCGCCCAATGTTCGATGCCAGTCGCATTGGCGATGGCCCAACCTCCCTGGTCGCGATTCTTACCATCGAAAAGGGCCGCTGCCGAGAATCCTGGTTGATCAAAATCGGTAATGCCTGCTTTGAATTTGACTTGCTTCATCTCTTTGGGTTTTTGCAGCGGGCCAGCAAACAATTCCAGTTCCGTGACGACAAAATTGCCGTTCTTAGCCAAGCCTGGTCCACCACCCGGAATGTCGGCGATAGGAAGTGCCTCTAAACGAACACCGGTGATTTCTCGAATGGGTGCACTCGATTGAACCGTGTAGGTTGCTTTGTCTAGCTTCCCTTCGGCGCGAATTGATCGATCGGAAAGGATAGATAGATTGGCTTTGTTGGTCGATGTCGCTTGTTGGACCAATAGAGGAAGCCACTCGGTATTGGACTGGTTCTTTTGCACGAATTGATTGAGCTTGTTCGGGAATTCATTGCGATAGTCATTCCGTTTCTTTTCAGCGTCGGCGATTCTCGCTTTACGCTCATTTTCGAGTCGTTCTCGCTCTGGTTGAATCTCTTTCTCACGTTGATCGGCGGCCAGTGTGGTTTCCTCGAGTTGTCGTATTCGCTCGGTATCCCTGCGTTTTTGCTCTTCGACCCACCATGCTTCTTTCTTCGCTAATTGATCGAGAAGCGTTTGATGGTCTGTTTGAATTCGAGCGAAGATGGTGTTGGCAATTTCGATCTCTTGGTCCGTTGCTGGGCGATTGAGGACTCGATAAAAGATCTCGGAAATCAATTGACGGTTATCCGATAATTGCAACGCCAACTGGTGTAGATCGTTTTTCGTTTCAGCGATCGCAGTTCCAATGGTCGGACCAGAAACGAGGGCCATCACACTTCCCAATTGGAGTTCGCTCGAACGTTCACACTCGCACGCGCTTTCGCGAACGGGTCGACCAAAGTTATTGAGAAATCCATCTTTCATACCTGCGTCGGCATCGGCAAGCGAGGCTGCACGTGCACCTTCATTGAGTCCTGGTAACTTGGATGGCGTTCCGGTCACGCGGTGAATGGCATCGTAAAGCACTTCGGCAGGAAGTCGCTTGGGCTTCGCATGCGAATAGTTGCGATCATCGTCGGCATTGAATGAATTGGGATCGACGCTGAGTTGATACGTTCGACTCTTGCATATCATCTTGATAAGTGCTCGAACGTCGAATTTAGTCTTTACGAATTCGGACTCAAGATAAGAGAGAAGTTCTGGATTGCTGGCTGGATTGCCAGCGCGAATATCATCCAGTGGCTCGATCAGGCCGGTACCCAAGAGATAGCCCCACATTCGATTGACGTAGCTCTTGGCAAAGTAAGGATTGGTTGGACTAGTAACCCACGAGGCAAACTCGGATCGGCGAGTTGCTTTCTCTGCTTTTTCAAACGAGCATTCGTAGGGGAACTGAGGTGCAACCGTCTTTTGCGTCCGTTGATGTTGTACGTCTCCCGACTCTTTGTCGAAGACCTCTTCAAAAAGTGGTTTTGCCCCTTCGACAGCGGTTCCACCAATCGTCTTGTCCCCGGATGCATCATCCTTCTTCAGCCCGACTTGCGCGAAGTAAGCTGCCGTTTGATAGTACTGATCTTGGGTCCATTTTTCGAAAGGGTGGTCGTGGCATTTGTTGCAGTTGAAGCGTATCGCCAAGAACAAATGAGTCGAATTCTCAAGAGCTTCTTCGGGAGTACGCAAGATCTTGTAGTACGACGCGGCGGGATTGGCCTTGTTCGAACCACTTGCGGTCAAAATCGATTTTGCAAACTGATCATAAGGAGCATTGGTTGCGATCTGCTGACGAATCCAATCGCGAAACGCAGACGCCCCTTCCTTTCCAAGAAACTTGCTGTTCACTTGAAGCAGGTCCGACCATTTGTTGGTCCAGTGGTCGACAAATTCCTCGCTTGCAATCAATTGGTCGATAATGGCGTCGCGTTTGATGCGTGAATCTCGCGGATCATAGAGAAACGCGCGGACTTGTTCGGGAGTCGGAGGTATTCCCACAAGATCCAAGTAAACGCGTCGAAGGAATTCGGTATCGCTCGACAATCCCGAAGGAAGGATCTTCATCCGCTCCCATTTCTGCGCTACGAGTTCATCGACCTTGGTCCAAGTCGGCGGCGTTTGCCATTGGAAGCCTTCCCGCTGTCCCATGATCGTCAACGTGGTGGCTGTGTAAGCGCCATCGAATCTCGCGAGAATCGGTGCTTCACCCCGACGCACTCCGACAGCGACGCTTCCATCGAGAATCGTGGCCACTTCGGCATTTCCGGTCTCGATGAAAGCCTCTTGGGTAACATCGCGGGTCGTACCACCGGGATAGGTCGCGATCACTCGCAGTTGCCTTGGCGTTCCCGTCTCTTGGGAAATCGGATTCTGAGGATAGATTTCGATCTTGATCGGCTTCGTCGAATCTTCTTTCAATTTTGCTCCATCTTGAATCCATCGTTCCAAAATAGTGGCGGAGCGATCGCCGATCTGCATGAGTTTGCCCCCTTCGTGAGGAACAACCCCGAGCGGTTTGGAAATCAACAAGCTTTCATGAGCAGCTGAGAGATTGACGCGTCGTCCTGCTAAGTCATCGGTAAAAGCACGTACATCGAATAGTGGATCGTAGCCGCGAAGCGATAGTTTGAAGCCATTCTTACCTGCCTGAGCACCGTGGCACGTACCTTGATTGCAGCCCATTCGCGAGAGAACGGGATTGACGTCACGAATGAAATCGACCGAATCGATGGCTGCATGCTGAACGGTAACAGGCAGCGTATGTTGCAGTGCTCCCACTTTGACAATCAACTGTGTGTTGCCATCTTCGCGAGGCTCTACCAGACGGCGAGGGTGAACCCAGACCTGTTGTCCTTCCGATGCAAAGGTGGCTTGGCGAGTTAAATCGTATTCGACATTCGCATCATCAAATCCTCTGACGATGACCTGGACATACTCCGTCCATCGCGACAAGGCGATCTGTTCCGGTTGCACATCGATCTTGCGGATCTTTGTGAGATCGACTCGTTGAATGTCCTTCGAATCATGGACGGGGAGATTCATCGCTTTCTGCTGGTAGGCAACGCGAGATTGTTGCAGCGAAGAGGAATCCGAGGGTTGTCTTGCCGAGGCAGGTGTTGCATCAAACTCGGCAAGCATCTTGACTTGGTTGCAGTCCCAAACGCGAATCTTTCCATCCGATCCTCCAGCGGCCAATCGGCCTGCGCGTCCATAGCAATCGCATAGATCGCAGCGGAAGGAACATCCCAAGAAGCAACGGGTTCTGGCTCGGCGGTTACATATTCATCGATCTTCTTCTTCTCGGCGGCAGATCGATTCATGACCCGTTTGCCTTGGATGGCTTTGATCTCATCCGGCATCTTTCCATCCATGTCGTATCGCCAAACTCGAATCTGACTCTTTCCATCCAAAGTGCTGGCTGCGGCCATCAGCTTGCCATCGGGGCTGATCGAAACGGCAAAGATTCTTCCTTGCATGTCGGGTAATTTACGGATCAAGTTGGCGTCATCACCGATTTGCCGAGCGGTTTGTCGAAAGACTCGGTACAGTTTGGGTGATCCATCCGAACCACCGACGAGGACTTCGTCCCGTTGCGGATGCCGTGCCAGCGCGTTCACTCCACCTCGCAATGCGCCAGGGGTAATCGAAGTGATGTTATCGATGAAGCGTTCGGTTGCAACTTCGGTTAGTTTGACCGACATATCGCGGCCAGCCGAAATAAGGTGCTCGCCCGATGCCGAAAAGACGGTGGCCCGTGGCCAATCTTCGTGGGCACCTTGAAAGAGTTTCTGTGCACCCGATTCCGCATCGATGGCTCGGACGATCTTATCCGCACCACCAAACGCAAGAAGTTTACTATCGGGGGACCAACTAATTCCAAAAAGCGTGTCATGGCCAATCGCTTGGCTTAACAGCATCTCACCGCGACCTGCATCCCAAACTTGAACTTCTCCCGACAATCCCGGACGTCCCGCCGTGATGGCCAATCGCGTTCCTTCGGGCGCAAAACGAAGAGACTCGACTCGCGGGCTCACACCGATCAATCGATGCGCCACGGTCCAGTCGGTTGTTTTCATCACGAGCGCTTCATGAAAACCGGTTACGGCTAGCAAGCTTCCATCGGCCGAAAAGTCGATACCCGTGATGACGGGTGGTCGCGCATAGATGGGTGGATGATCTTTGGAGTAAACTTCGCCACCGACATTTTTGCGGTCATCGATAGCTCCTTGTTCGATCCACTTCCGAATCGACTCGATCTCTTGGGCGGAGAGAGGATTCTTACCTTTGGGCATCGGTGCTTTGCCATCGACCGGAGTGATTTCTCGCAAGAGATGGCTGCTTGCAACATCTTTGGGCACGATTGCTTTATCACCGGATTCGCCTCCCTTGAGCAAGTTAGCGAATCGAGTCATCTCGTACCCACCTTGGGCTTTGGCCGGTTGGTGGCACCCTAAACAATGCGTTTGCAAAATCGGAACGATCTCTTTTTCGAAGCTGATCGTCGCGTCGTTCGCGGCTTGCGCTTTTGCTTTGTGTGTGAACGCAGTAAGTGCAATTGCGGTCATGAACAGGATCAGCGTCGTGGATCGCACCCATGTATCCGAAGATCGATCGTTGTGGAACGCAGTAGGTATCATCGGCAAACTCGCATGGCAAATGCGACTTTGGAAGTCGCAGTGTTATGAGTTGAAGGGAATGTAGGTTGTGGTGAAAAACGCGCGGAGTGAAACTCGTAGCGATCAACGCTGAGGAAAACTCGTCGACAAAAGCAGTGTCTGTAGTCGCTTCACAAATAAAGAGTACACAGCGAATGAGCAAACCATTCGGTCCCCTCATGGCGGTCCAAGGCCTTGAGTTGCACCTAGAATGGAACAACGGAGTGGAATGGCGGATAGGAAGGCGAAAGGTGGGGTTTAAGGTGAGATAAACACCTTTAAATAGGATAGCCCATTCCAAGGCAAGGGTCAATTCGCGAGTGTCGATTGAGGGGATCGTCAAGTGCAAGTACATTCAGCATGTCGAGGCCATTCGGTCGCGATCACCGTTCTTCTCCTTTTCCGTGTTTTTGTAGAGCGTTGAACCTATGAAATTCAAGTTCATTGTCTGGCCAGGAGTGGCTTTTTGCTTGCTGGGTGGACTTCCTTCCGTTCTTGATACGGCTTTTTCACAAGAGAAAACCACTCCAGAAACTCCCGTCGTGGCGGCTGCGTCCGATGAAGGAAAAAACGCTCTAGCAGGTTTCAAAATTCCTTCGAATTGGAAAAGTGACCTGTTCGCTGCTGAACCTGAGATCGCCAATCCTGTTGCCTTTTATGTCGATCATTTGGGGCGATTGTTCGTTTGTGAATCCTTCCGACAAAATCAAGGAGTGACCGACAATCGCGGTCACGATCAAACTTGGTTGATGGCCGACCTGCAAGCGCAATCGGTTCAAGACCGAATCAACTATCATCGTCGACTTTTGCCTGACCAAGGGAAGAACTACACCGAGAAAGACGATCGCATTCGCATGCTCGTCGATAAAGATGGCGATGGGAAAGTCGATCAGTCGGTCGTCTTTGCCAGTGGCTTCAACCAATTGGAAGATGGAACCGGCGCAGGGGTTCTGGTTCGCGGCAATACCGCTTACTACACCTGCATTCCCAAAGTATGGGAGCTAACCGATCGCGATGCGGATGGTGTCGCGGAGGATCGCAAAGTGATGTCGGATGGCTATGGAGTGCGAGTTGCTTTCCGCGGTCACGATATGCACGGTCTCGTGATCGGTCCTGATGGACGACTTTATTTCTCGATCGGCGATCGAGGCTACCATGTTCAAACACCCAATGGCCTATTGCATGATCCAGCCAGCGGGGCCGTTTTCCGATGTGAACTCGATGGTTCCAATCTGGAAGTGTTTGCAACAGGCTTACGAAATCCGCAAGAGTTGGCCTTCGACGATTATGGTCGACTTTTTACGGGCGACAATAATTCGGATAGCGGCGATAAAGCGCGATGGGTCTACATCGTACGTGGTGGTGATACGGGTTGGCGGATGTACTATCAGTATCACAAGGTACGCGGGCCTTTCAATCGCGAGAGCATTTGGAAGCCCTATTCGGAAAAATCGCCAGCCTACATCGTTCCACCGGTCGATAACATCGCCGATGGGCCATCCGGCTTAACCTATTATCCAGGCACCGGATTGAATGAGGCATTCCGCAATACATTCTTCCTTTGCGATTTCCGCGGACAGGCATCGAACAGTGGCATTCGAGCCATCAAGCTCAAAGAAAAGGGAGCCTTCTTCGAGATTGCTTCCAACGAACAATTGATCTGGAATCTTCTGGCGACCGATGCCGATTTTGGACCAGACGGCGCTTTGTATGTTTCTGACTGGGTCAATGGTTGGAACGGTGAAGGCAAAGGCCGAATCTATAAGTTCTTTGATCCTCAACAACAAAACAGTGCCGAAGCCAAATCCGCTCGTGAGCTATTAGCCGAAGGTGCGAGTGGCAAGTCATCCGAAGCGCTGGCCAAGTGGTTGACTCACCCCGATCGTCGCGTACGTTTTGAAGCGCAATGGGAATTGGCCAAGCAAAAGCAGCTTGCCGTTCTTTCGAATCATGCAGGACAAACGCAACTCGCAACACCGATTCGTCTTCATGGACTGTGGGGACTGGGGCAGCTTGTAAGGCAAGGTTCGCAAGAAGCAGCTGCCAAGCTAAAGGCACTGCTTCAAGATCAAGATCCTTGGATCGTGGCGACGGCCATTCAAGTCATCGCTGACAGCAAGTCGCATGTCGCCGACGCGTAAATCGTGTCGCTTGTTGCCTCTCCGAACGTACATGTACGCTACCACGCGGCACTGGCCACTGGCTTATTGGGTGTGCAAGGGTCCATCGAACCCTTGGCAAAACTCTTAGTGGAAAACAAAGATGCCGACCCCATTCTTCGTCATGCGGGAATCATTGGATTCACGGGCCAAGCCATGGATAAGGTTGTGGCCCTCAAGGATCATCCTTCGTCGAGCGTTCGGCTCGCGGCAGTGGTGGCACTTCGCAAGAAGGAGCATGCTGGCGTCGCAGAGTTCCTCAAGGACTCTGATATGAACGTCGTAACCGAAGCGGCACGTGCGATTCACGATGTGGCTTCGTTGCACTCACAGTTGCCAGCTTTGGCGGCTCGCTTGACTTCCTCTGGCAATCAAGAAGCTCTTATTCGGCGAGCACTCAATGCGCATTTTCGTTTAGGCAAAGCAGAAAATGCCGAGGCCGTCGCGGCTTATGCGGCCGATGCACGACGCGATGAAGAAATGAGACGCGAAGCGGTGGAGATGTTGGCGGCGTGGGAGTCACCCGAGCCACTGGATCGCGTGATCAACGACTACCGTCCCATTTCAAAGCGTGAAGCTTCCTTTGTGATCGAATCACTGAAGCGTCACCTTCCTTCGATCGCGAGCGCACCCAATGAATTGCGAACGCGGACTTTTGAGATCGCTGCAAAGCTTGGGATCACCGAAGTCAAGCCGATGTTGCGAAAGGTGATCTACGATTTGAATGCTCCCGGAGAACAGCGAGCCTCCGCTTTGGTCGGTTTGATTCGCATGGACAAAGAGCAAGCGGGAACGCTGCTGCCGGAATTGGCCAACGATAAATCGGTCGCCATTCGCATCGCCGTATTGAAGCTGTTTGCCGAATGGGACGCCGAAAAGGCGGCTCCTCTGATTCAAAAGGCTGTCAAATCCACCGTGGTTCAAGAACGACAAGCGGCATGGGATACCGTTGGTTCGCTTCGCGCCAAGTTTGCCGATCCGATTCTCGAAGAGGGAATCAAAACCTATCTCGATGGTTCCTTGCCACGCGATTGCCGCTTGAATGTTCTTGAACTAGCCCGGGAAAAAGCAAAGGGTGAACAGAAGAGCCAAATCGCGCAATTGCTCGAAAGTCGCAAGAAGGAGGCCGAGAGCAATCCCTTGGCCCCCTTCATCGATTGTGCAGAGGGTGGTGACTTCCTTGCAGGACGTGATCTCTTCTTCAATCGAAGTCAACTTTCCTGTGTGCGATGCCACAAAGTAGCGACCAAAGGTGGCGAGGTTGGACCAGCATTGACCGATATCGGAGCCAAGAAAGATGTCGACTATCTCTTGGAAGCGATTGTTGCTCCCAATGCCAAGATTGCTCAAGGTTTCGACACGACCGTACTGGTAACGGATGACGATCAAGTAGTGACGGGACTTCTCAAGGAAGAGACGGACGAAGTCGTTTCCTTGCTCAATGCTGATGGTGTCATCGTCAAAATTGAGAAGGAATCCATCACGGCTCGCAAGAAAGGCCTCTCGTCGATGCCTCCGGATCTTACCAAGTACCTCTCCGAGCGAGAGCTTCGCGATCTCGTCGCATATCTTCAAGGATTGAATGGCAAGAATCCTCTTGCAGTCGATAGCGACCCTGAAGGTCACGCCGTGAAGTAAAGTTTGCGAGGCAAAGAAACTTCATAAGGAACTTCCTTACCGGTCAATAAAAATCCTAGAGCAAAATCTTGACTCAGGTACCTTTATTGGGGTACCTTTATTGGGGTACCTTTATTGGGGTACCTTTATTGGGGTGCCTTTATTGGGTGTTGAATCAAAGACTCTGAGATTACTCTCATGTCGCCAATCAGTGCAAAATTCAAATCCCGTTTTCCAGGTCGTTTTGGGTCCATTGGAAGACGTTCTTTTGGAAATTCCCTATTTGTCTCCGAAGCAATTGGGATCCTTTTGATTGGAGCGGCAACTTTCAAGATTCTCGGGTTCGGCGATGACGAGAGTCTTGTTACTTCTTTTTCTCCTTATGTACGAGCTTCCATAATTCTCTGGGAGTATGGTTTAGGCGCTTGGCTTGTATCAAGAACATTACCAAGTTATTCATGGCTGGCCAGCATTTTCACATTCGGTGTTTTTGCATCGGTTTCTGCCAATGAAGTTATTTCCGGGAGTTCGAGCTGCAATTGTTTGGGTGTAATTAAGACCCCTCCCGCAATGATCTTTGTTTTAGATGTATTAGTATTGTCGCTGTTGTGTGTTTTTCGCCCAGATTGGAACTGGCGTTTCCCTTATGAATGGTTTGTAGATGTATTCAGGGTTTTTCTCGGCGTTTTCATGATCCTGTCTTTCGGCTGTTTAATTGCTGTAGCGAAGTTTGGGTCAGTTGACGGTGCATTTCATGATCGCGATAAGGCGATCTCTACGACAAGCAGAATTGACTTTGGAGTTCTCTCATCTGGCGAAATGGCAATTCGCAAAATTGAAATTCGAAATAACACAGACAAAGAAATTCGCTTAATCGGGGGGACGGCGGATTGTTCATGTGTGACAACTGAAGAGCTTCCGGTCATTGTGCCGGCAAAAGGCATGGTTCATGTGGGTGTAAAGATAATTGTGCCGTCAATGAAGGATGGTCATCTCATGCGACGTGCAACGATTTACACCAACGTCGAAAACCAGCCGAAGCTAGTGCTGCGGCTTCATTGCCGCGTGAGAAGTGTACCCTAATAGCCTTGATTTTTGTGTATCAATCACGAAGGGTGTTGGGGGGGTATTTAGTGAAGCGTTTAGTATCGGAGGATTGCAAAGTGAAATCGATTGCGAAGTACTTCTATCAAATGGCAATTTCTGCGGTGATAAGTTCTCTCGTGTTTGTAGTAGTCGTTCGATGTAATGCCGAAGAAGATCCAGGAGCTTTCGCTGTTTGCAAGCAAAAGACGGATTCAATGGGCAAATTTGATGGTTGCATCAACGGTGGGGCGCAATGTACGAAATCCAATGGAGGCCTGGGATTATGCGGAGACAACAACGATCAAAAAAAGTGTGTTTGCACTTGATGTTGTCAACGCGGCGGTAACTTTGCGGGGCGATTCTCTTTCTGATTCGGAGGATCGTCCTTCTTTCATAATTGTTTTCAAAGCGTCTCTCTATGATTGCCTATAGGCCACGTTCGCAAGTATTGATGTTCAAAGTTGTTATCCTGTTTCTTGCCGCCCTCGGAAACGTTTCTCTTTGGGCTCAAAGTAGAGTCGATCGGAAGTCGTTCGTCGAGAAATACAATCGGGCTTGTGAATTGGATACGTTCCATCGGTTTCAAAGCTTCCAATGTGTTGCCACCTACCGCAACCATCAAAGTGGATTCACTTCTGTCAATCGAGATAGTTACGCTGGTGAGTATTGGAGTCATGTCGATGAATCTCGTAAGCAATTTGTGAAGAAACTCAGAAACCCAGCGTACTCCTGCGAAATCGAAAAGTCTGAGTCCGGCCAGTTTTTGCTGAAAGAACTCGAAGATGATTTGTCGTGCCGGCGAATGACAAGCATCTTTGCGACCCCCGTAATGGATCGTAGCTATGGTCGCTCGATGAAGGATCTTTTCAATGATCCGAAGACCATATTTCACCGTATCAAACAAACGGAGTTGGATGGTGTTCCTGCGGTCGAGGTCGCCATCGAATTTCCTGTCCGCTTTCATGAAGGGCAAGGGTCGACAGGCGCGATTCGTGAAGTGCGGGTTAAGATTCGATACTTTGTGCACCAGGAAAATTATCTTGTCCTTGCGTGGACCCAATCCATTGATGAGAAGCCAATCGATTACTACCGCAACATGCGAGTCTATTATGACGAGAATTATTCCGCCATTCGAAAGATCGTCGAGACCAATGCGAAATCTCCAGGGTTAAGTAATGAAGTGGCTTGGTCGCAAGAGATGGAAGTCACAAGCTTTCAGCCCATGAAACTAGCAACCGATGAGTTTTACTTGAGTCATTATGGTCTACCGGAACCCGGAAAGGAGTTGCAACAGCGTTCATGGTGGCCGTTAGCGATGAGTGGAGCGGGACTCGCCTTGATAGCCGCATTTCTATTTAGGAGTTGGCGAAGATAAGAGGTGCATCATCGTTTTCAAGCGTACTCAAATATACTTATTGGGTTTGATACTACCTGGAATCCTACTGATTGGATTCGGTGCTTGGGCCGCTTTTGCATGGGATGCAAGCGTGCCTAATCATGCCTTGGTGATGGAGCAAACATCCTTCGACCTCGGAATCGTTCCGACGGGTGAGCACTTCGTGCAAGTTCCAATCAAGAATCAGACGACGCAGGGAAGGAGGATCTTGGGAATCGATGGAATGTGCGACGATGTTGTATGCTACGGACCAGCCGACGGCCAAGAAGGTAGGATGATCGAGAAACTCGCCCGAACCAACATTTCCCTTTGGTTGCTCGTCAAAAAGCCTGCGCCTTTTCGATGTGAGATTGGGATCTATCTGGATGATTTTGGCGCGAAGCGGCATGTCGTTACGATTGAAGGGGTCGGTCAGGGTGATTCCTTTGAGTAGACGCATACCCAACGGAGTATCGCTTGTGGAGTTGATGGTGTGCCTAACTATCATATCCATTCTTACCGCTTTGCTTCTTCAAGGCGTGCAGGCTGTACGCGAAGCCTCGAGGCGGATGGCTTGCCAAAACAATCTTAAGCAAATTGCCTTGGCTTTACATAGTTTCCACGATGCGCATTCCCTTCTCCCGCCAGGGCATCGTTCGAAACTTCACCCGGATAAGATGGAGTTTAGTGGTTGGACTCTAAACGTTTTGCCTTACCTCGAACAATACCCGTTATACACCGAAGCAACGAAGGATTATGCGAATCAAAGTTCGCCATTTCGTCCTCCGCACTCAGGACTAAGTCGTGTCGTACCTACATTTCTATGCCCATCGGATGGTCGCGTCGTCCAGGCCCAATACTACGCGAAGTCTGACTTTTTTGTTGGCTTAACGAGCTTTCTTGGTGTTGCTGGGGAATCTGCCGTCGACGTTCGCAATGGCCTGTTATTTAGCGATAGTCGAGAATCGCTTAAGACGATTGCGGATGGTACTTCCAATACATTGTTGATAGGGGAACGACCTCCGAACGCAAATTATCGATTCGGATGGTGGTATGCAGGTGCTGGTCAACTCTTCACTGGATCATGCGATATGGTACTTGGCACTCGCGAACCCAATGTGGTTCTAGGCGATTTTGATCCATCTTGCGGAGGCGGGCGATATTCGTTTCGTCCATCGCGCATTTCAAGTGAATGCGGTGCATTTCATTTTTGGAGTCTGCATCCAAATGGAGCAAACTTTGCACTGGCTGACGGATCCATTCGGCTGATTGGCTATCAAGCAGAACCAATCTTGCCTGCACTTTCGACAAAGAGTGGTTCGGAAATCGTCGAAGTTCCTTAATGCTATTGCAAGCATTTTTCACAAGGGGCAATGCCGCATCGAGCGGCTTGACCCTTTCTTTGGGTTGGACCTGCTATAGAAAGCTCGCGACTAATAGCGAGCCTCTTCGTCGATGACTCGCACACTTCCGGCAAGGATCGTATGCTTTTGTCCTCGATGATCCCAAAGCAAAAGGCGTCCAAAAGCATCAATGCCTTGGCAACGTCCCACCAACGCCTGCGAGCCTTGAACCACTTCGATCAGTCGCTCTTTCAGATAGCAGCGATCAAACCAATGCGTCTCTAAATAATGTGGATCGTCGATCCAATGTTGCGATTCACGCTGAAAGGAATCGATACACTCCATCAACACACTTTCGCGATCGATGGACTGGTTGGACCAATAGTGAAGACTGGTAGCACGATCGCGTAATTCTTCGGAAACCTGTTCTCCTAAGGCTACCTGTACATTGATCCCAACGCCGATGATCCAGCGATCAGGAACGGGAGATTCCACCAGGATTCCTGCCACCTTCTTATCTAAAAGGTAAATGTCATTGGGCCATTTCACGGTTGCCTTGACGCTGGAATACCGATCCAAGGCGGAGGCTAGCGATAGGCCAACCACCAATGCAAGTTGCGGCATGCGCTCGCGAAGTTGCTCATCGTTGGGCGGCTCCCAAGCCAAAGAAAACACGAAGCAACCTGTGGGTGGAATACCAAGAATTACCGCGACCACGTCCCGATGTTTGCCGGTCGGCAACCGCCACAGCCGTGGAAATGTATGTGGGCCGATCGCTGCAGCAGCAACTCCTTGGCATGATTGTTGGTGGAGTCGACTTCATCCAACCAAGCGACCTCGATGATATCGCTGACCGTAATCAGATGTTCAAGGCATCGTTTCTCGCCGCTCCGATGCCTCATGTTCGCTCATGGCGCTCCTTCCATTTCGGGAGAGCCTTGGCGGTTTCTTGACCGTTTCGGCGGAGATCGCCGTCTGAGAAACATCTAGTAGTTCGAGCGACCGAAGAGTCTTGAGAACTCAAACGAATGATCGCCGATCGACGTCCCTGTGAGCCAAAGATACTTGAGGCGACTGTTCCCTCGCAAATGTTCGAGGCCCTTATCATCGATGGAACAAAGGCTTAGATCGAGTTCCTCGAGCCGAGGCATCTTGCTGATAGTAGGCATACTTTCGTTGGTGACCTTCGTCCCTTCCACGCTGAGTCGGACGATATCCCAAGCGGGCGTGGCCGCAAGCAGCGAATCATCAACCTGCGTGAAAGATAGATCCATCCATTGCAGTTTTCGGACCGATGAAGGCCAGGCCAACAAGGACGCTGAGGTCACAGGAATTCGTGACAGCACGATATCGTTGCGTTCGCTGAGAGGAGTCCGACCTGGAATCTGTTTTAAGAGGTCCTGCAAATAAGCATCGTAGTGTTCTCGTAGTGCATCATCATCGGACGATCCATCCAGGATGGCGGATTGCGGGTTTCCCGATATACCCCTTTGCAAATAGGCTTGAAGTGCCGAACGCGAATCGCGGAGCGATCCATCATGAAGTGGACGAGCCCGGCTGCTTCGGGTATACCACTGCGCGATGTCGGAACGAGCCCGCAGTTTTTTCCGGTCTCGGCATGAAATTCATTCCATGGAATCCATGTTTCATCATGCAGTCGTCGAAACGCCGCTTGCAGTCGTGGTGTCCTTACCCACGATCCCGACGGCATCCATGAAGCCGTTCGACAACAACGATAGAGATTCAAAATAAAGTGCGATTCCTTCGACCACCCAAATGCCGGCTTGCCTGTCGGAATCCAACTGGACATTTCTTTGTCCCGTTGCTGAAAAACATATGCAAAAGCTCAGCGTCGTAAAGGTCGACGTGGTTCGCTGAGGACGCGCATCCCAATAAAAGAAAGCCGTTTTTACTTCGCGGATGATAGTATCCGGTCGAGACACGAATATTGGGTTCGATCGACTGCAATAATTTGATGTATTCTGCCTGATCGCGGCAAAGGACGATTCGAAATCTCTCTTGCCCCGTTACGGTATTCTTCGATTGGAACGGTTCCAAGGTATTCGTTTCGCCACACCAATACCAAAGAAGATCTGCTGCCAAAGGTATTAGGTCTGTCCCCGCAAATCGGCCAATTGAGCCGTCAATCGCGTTGGTGCTCGACTAGATCGTAAAGTGAGGTAGCCGTGGCATAGCTTCCTGCTTTCCAATCGATGTCTGGCAAATGACGATCTGCCTTGGCTTGCACTTGGCGTCGCGATGTTGCATCCAACCAGGGCTCAATAGGGTCGATGCCTTTTCATGTTTGGGATGAAAGGCAGTATTGGAATAAGTGGGGCAAGCGTTTGCCGATGCTGATTCCGATCGAGTTCTTGCTGAGCCGTCTGATAACATTCCTCAGCCAACTTTAGCAAATCATCCTGCATGAACTTTGCAATCTTCACAACTTCCGGGGCTTCTGACGACCCACGCCTGTCGGCGATGGAAGGAAAAGGCGAAATCGATCACTGGAAAATCGCTAAACAGTCTCCGAAACCCTTCGGCCTCGGAGGCTGTCACCTTTTGATCTTGGACCAATTGATCCAAGCGAAGAATGGCTTTTCGGCGCGTATCAGGCTGCGTGCCATCGGCGCGAACCAATCCCAGTGAAGGTGATAGAACTACTGCCCCCACAAATACAAAGGCTTGCAGGCAACGACCAATGGGGATTCGGAAATCGTACGCAGGGAAAGCGATCCGCGATAGTAAAGTAGACATGGATAAACTCTGCGATCGATCGAAATACAAGGTCGGCTAGGTTTGGAGCTCTCGGTGCTTTTTCTTGCGGTCGCAACCATCCACCGATGCGTAGCTATTCTTCACAAGGTTTGGGCCAACCCGTGACTGGATTTTCGGTCTTCCGCAACCGTATCCGGTGACCTCCGCGATCGTATAAGTGAAGTTCTACGGGATCTTCTGAGCTTTCATCGCACGAGCAAGAACCAAACTGCTCTCTGAGTGACTCCGTCATTGAATGCATGGACCAAGAACATGGGTGGGACTTTCGCATCCAAGGCAAGATCGGCATGCAACGCTTGTGTTTTGTCATCGTACAAGTAAGCCGGATAGATCAAGATCGAAAAATTGGGACGCCAATCGATCTTGTCGACATCATCGATCGCATCGTATTTGCGTTCGGATAATATCGTGGCGCGGGCTGCTGTGTCACCTCCCGCAGAAAAGCCCAAGATGCCAATCCGTTTCGCATCGATATTCCATTCGGAAGCGTGAGCTCGAGCAAAACTGAGTGCTCGCTGCGCATCTTGAACAGCGGCCTGCCATTTGGGGACACCCTGTCGTGCGGGAACGCGATACTTGAGAACGATTCCCGTCACCCCAATCGTATTGAGCCATTGAGCTACTTCGGTACCTTCCAAATCATACGCCAGAATACTGTATCCACCGCCAGGACAGATAACGACGGCTGCCCCTGTGTCGAGTTCTCGCGATGGCTTGAAGACTTGAACGGTAGGAGTGCTCACATTGCCTAGCCGAATAATACGTGCACCGGCCACCATGGTTGGCTTTGCATCGGAATGATCGATCTCTGCCTCCAGTTTCAGATCCGCATCGCCAGGTGGCGTCGAACTCCAAATAGGGAGCATGGGCGGCGCACTCGTTTGGCCGATCGCTTGCGTAGGCACAAACCAGAGCACGGCTGCTACTAAGCCCAGCGTTCTCCATCTCCATTGCATCGCCGCTGTCTTCATGTTGATCATTTCTTTCGGGAAGTTTGAGAGGTTGTACATTACGCCTTCCGCCACCATTGGTCGCGTTCCAATTTTAGTCGACGCGCGACGTCTTCGATGCACTTGGCAAATCGAAGAGCATCCACAGGATAACCTGCCGTGGGAGAAAGGTCTTCTAGATGACTCTGCCAAAAATGGTTGAGCCGATCCATCCAGGCTTCGCGGTTCCATTTGGCGATCATCGAGGCTACCGAGGATGGAACGAGCGAATCTCCTTTGGCTGTAAACTGCCATTGGATCGGATGACCTTTCCATTCTCCATGATACTTCGATAGATCGGTGGACTCGCAATCGATGTGGAACCAACATTCGGGAAAAACGTGGGTCAGCAGTGATTGGTACCGATTGCGCCCACCATGCTTATCGCAAAAGATCTCGATGCTTTGAAAGGAAAGATCGGTTTTGGCCCATCGTTCAAGCTCCTCTGCAATCCATTCGAAGCAAACCATGGAGAGAAGGGACGACTTGTTCCCATGGACCTGCAGGAGCCGATTGAATTCAGGTTCATCAATAACGCGGCCTGAAATCGAAAGCAAACGAATGCTCTGGTCCGCCAAAAGTTCTTTGGCGCGGTGGGAGAGTTGTTCCATCGAGGCTGGCAATGCCTCAAGATAAAGATCGGACCTTCCCGCATGGCACTGGTACCAAGCGATTTTGGAAACTCGCGAATAATCGTCGGCAATCGCTCGTCGCCGTAAGGTGGTCTCCATCATTGGGTCGCGCGAAAGGTGCGTTTGGGAAGTCGAGCTTTCGAGTCCAGCGAGCGATTCAAGAACGGCGAGTCCAAACGTCAGGGAAGCTGCGGATCCCTGCGATTTATACAACAGCTTCGAGTCACCAAGCGGAATCCACGATTGCGTTTTGTCGATAGGGCGATTTTGGAACAAAGGATGGAGTATCGACGTCAATTCAGAAGCATGCACTTTTTGCGGAACGATCCACACCGACATGCCAATGCAAAAAGGCCCGAGATTGGGGCCATATCCAGCTTCATCGAGGCCAATGATCAACTTTTGAGATCTCGATGGATTGGGCATCTTGCCTACACAAAAGGTTTACTTCGAATGCAATCCCACCCATAATAAGGTATGTCGCGAGTTCGCGAAACATTCTCTACGGTAAGGTCCATGCCAAACATCATACTCGTTTTCCACTGGAAGAGCATCGCGAGCCTGCTTCTTTGCGTCAGCATCGCCGCTCCTTCATTCGCGCAGGCTCCCGTCATCATTCAGCGATCAGGCGGTGGTGTCGTCGAGATGCAAGTAACACCACCACCGGCTCAGGAGGGAATGCCAACTCCACCCGATGGAACGCCTCCCAAACCAGGAGGAAAACCCTCTCCCGAAAAAGACAAAGGGGAAAAGAAGGACGATAAGGCATCGAAGGAACCCGAAGCTGCCGCACCTGTCATGCGTAAGGCGGAGCCCCCTGCCCCACCGGATAAACGCGAGTTTGAAGTGAAGCCTGACGACGAGGGGTTCGTTCAGTTTCAATTTCGTAATCAACCTTGGCCCGATTTGTTGCGTTGGATGGCCGATGTCTCCAGGATGACTTTAGATTGGCAAGAATTGCCCGGGGACTATGTCAATCTCGCAACGCAACGCAAGTATACGATTGAAGAGGCACGCGACCTTTTCAATCGGCATCTTCTAGCGCGTGGGTACACGATGCTCGAGTTCGATGGTGTGATCCAAGTGGTCAAGACCGCGGGAATCAACGTCGCCTTGGTTCCTAAAGTATCGCTCGAAGAGTTGGAACGATTGCCTCCCAATCGATTCGTCCGAACGACTTACTCGCTCAAGACGTTGATTGCGGATGAGGTCGTTGAAGAGTTCAAAGGGCTGATGAGCTCCAATGGACGACTTCTCTCGCTGACCAATACCAACCGTCTCGAAGGTATGGATTCGGTGGTCAATCTTCTCGAGATCAAACGCATTCTGAATGATGAGCAGTCGGATGCGCGGCTATCGGATCTCGCGCGAGAGTTCCCCTTGATCCACGTTCGAGCGGCCGATGCCAAGGAACAACTCGAATCTTTCTTAGGGCTTGAAAAGAGCTCCACACCAACTCGGATGGACCCGCAGCAAATGCAGATGATGCAGCAACAGATGATGATGCAGCAGCAAATGGAAGCTCAGCAGCAAGGGAAGAATGCTAAAAAGTCCACACTTGGAAAAGGTAAGCCCGAGATCTTTTTGGTGGCGAACGGTCGTCAAAACAGCGTGATTGCACATGCTCCTGCCAACAAGATGGCCATCATCGAATCGTTTCTCAAACGCATCGACGTCCCCAATAACTCGGGCAACGAATTAGCGGTGCTAAAGTCAAGGATGCGCGTTTATCGTCTGACGTCGCTCAATCCCGAGAAGTTGGCGAAGTCACTTCAGTCGATGGATGCTCTGGAACCGATGACTCGGTTGGAGGTCGATAAAGACAACAACGCAATCATCGCCTACGCTTCGCTTGCCGATCAATTAACGATCCAGCAAGTCATTGAAAGGCTGGATGGAAGTGCTCGGCAGTTTGACGTGTTGCAACTCCGCCGACTGCGAGCCGAAGAAGTCGCAGGCACCATCAAGTTCATGATGGGGAACGAAGAAAAGAAAGACGATCGTTCGCGACGATACTACGATCCGTTCGTTTATTCCTTTGGAGGCGGCGATAGCAACAGCAAGAAAAGCAACAATGATAGTTTTCGCGTTGGTGCCAACGTGCAGGACAACCAACTTTTGGTTTGGGCAAATGAATCCGAACGACAAGAGATCAACAAGTTGTTGATCAAGTTAGGGGAAATTCCACCGGAAGGTGGAGATCCCAATCCCTTCCGCGTCATCGATGCTTCGCGATCGCCCCAAACGTATGAGTATCTCAAGAAACTTCGTGAACGATGGGAGCAAATGTCTCCCAATGAATTGATTCTTCCGCCAGCCGAGGCTTTTGAGGCTCCATCCAAAGCGGAAGAGAATAAGCCCGAACCGAAGACGAACGATGTTCCCAAGGAACCAGCAGCTCCCGTCAAGCCTCGAACCGACATCACCTTGGACAAGGATGATCGAGAGCTGCAGAACTCGAGTGAGCATATCTCGCTCGACCGAAGCCGCGTTATCTTGGCGGGGCAGTTCGCAAGTTTAGAGGATCCTCCGGTGCAAGTTGGAGACGATAGTGCGTCCGCGCAAGATAGCAAGTCACCCTCGACCGATGCGAGGGTACCTGGAACCAGTGGACAATCCGCGAAGAAGGCTCCTTCCATTCAAATCACCGTCGATCATCGGGGAAATCTCGTGTTGCATTCGGATGATCCACGAGCTTTGGATCAACTGGAATCGCTGATGCGTGAAATGGCTCCTCCTAAACCTTCGTATGATGTTTTCGAAGTCAAGCATGCGCGAGCCACATGGGTTCAGCTCAATTTAGAAGATTATTTCAAAGACGCTGATAAGAAGAAAGATGATGGTGATTCCTTCTTGCGATTCATTTTTGATATGCCACCAGCGGAGCAGAAAAACAACGATCCCCAGTTGGGAAACAAACGCAAGTTGCGATTCATTGCCGACAATGACACCAAATCGATTGTGGTGATTGGAGCCGATGATGTAACCCGTGAAACGATCCGCGAGCTTATTAAGTTATGGGATATTCCTGTCTCCGGAAAAGACAACTCCCACTACACCAAAGCAATAAGCATCAAGTATTCGCGAGCCGAATCGATTGTGGAGGCTATCAAGGACGCCTATCGCGATCTTCTGAGTTCCAATGACAGAACATTCAAAGAGGAAGGTGGGAAGTCCGAGGCAAAACGCGATAGCTCGTTTGAATCGACATCCGGCGGAGGCTTCAATTTCGGATTGAAGGGCGAGCTCTCGTGGGGCGTCGAGAAAGTGACGAATACGATACTCGTAACGGCCAAGGGCGAGCAGCTATTGAAGATTATTAGCGACATGATCGAGCAGTTGGATCAAGCTGCCAAACCAAGTGGATCGGTCGAAGTACTCAAGGTCGACGGCGGAACGAATAGTGAAAGCCTAGCCAAAGCACTCAAAGCAATGCTCAAGGTTTCCCAACCCAACGATCAGCAACAGCAAATGCAGCAACAGCAGGGGCAACCCAACATGCAGAATCCTAACGGACAAATGGAAGTGCAGTTTCAGGGCAATGGCGGAGCCAAAAGAAAACGCTAGTTCCACTGCAAATGCTGCTGTTCTACACTTGGTGTTCTACAAAACAGCCATCGGATTACGTGGCTGTTCTAGTGTTCCGCGCGTGACCCCAACGCGATTGTGCGCCTTGAGCGATTTCCAAACTTCGCTGCCAACGATCTTTCCCGCCAACAGGTCTTGATAAAGTCGAATCGTGCGCTGAGTCTCCTCGGTACTGCTATCGCGTAGAAGCTCAATTCGATAGTGTTGAACTCCTTGACGTAACAATGGAGCAACAACTTCGGCACCGCTTTGAGGCACGCCATTGTAAAGTGTGTTGCGGCATCCGATATCTGCCTGAAGAACATGCTCCACACCAATGCGATCGCGAAGCCGAACTTCGTGGCGGTCACACGGACGACCACAATTCGTCTTATTCGTTCCTGGGGAAAGGACACTACAGAAGACGCAATGCTCCATATGAAACATCGGCATGTGTTGATGCACGACGACTTCGAACCAATCGGCCGGTGAACGATCGATGAGCTCGACTAGTTGGTCTCGATTGAGATCATACGACGCCGTAACGCGCTGAGCTCCATGCTGCATTAAAAACTCAGCGGTGAGCGGATTGGTGACGTTCAGCGAGAAATCGCAAACGAACGGTATCGAGTGCGCATTGGCAAATTGAAGTGCGGCAAGGTTTCGGACAAGCCAGCCATCGGCATTGTTCTTGGCAAGTGCGAGAAAGAGACCTTTCTCGCCCGGTTTGTGAATTCGCAATGTTGCCAAGGCGATCGATGCTTGAACTTTTTTGGCTTGAGCGACCGCTTCCTTGTAGTCACGCAAATCGTGAAAGTCCGCATAGAGCGACGTGGCTCCGCATTCAAGAGCCTGTTGCACTTGTTGGAGGGTTCGGCAAAGAACGTGAAGGGATGCCGTAGGCTCGGACGTTGCGGATGAGGTTGGGATTGAATTCGCCAATTGATGCGTCGCTTCAACACCTTGAAGCATTCGCTCCGTCGTACCAGCTTCATCAAAGGTGCGTGTTGCGACTTGTATGCGATAGTGATCGAGCGTGGCGATCAGTGTCTTGCGGAGTTCCCCCAAGACACTCAACGGCACCATCAATGGAGATTCAATGGTCGCAGAGAGATTGCGTAGTGCGTAAGCTGATCCGCCGAGTCGCCCAAGTTGCTTCAAAAGCACTTCGCGATCCATGGGATGCTTTTCCGCTGCGACGGGACAATGAGGATGTTGGATCATAATCGACTTGCCATCGTCGCATTGAACGCGAAGTTCGATGGGGTGATCGATCTGAAGCCTGCAATCGATATCGATCGGAAGCCGTCGCAAGGGGTGTTGGGATTCAAAAGTGCTTCGAAGACGTTTGGTCAAACGAGGATCATCGGTGAGCCAAATGCGTTGTCCGGGATAAATGGGCTTGTCTTTGAGAAGGCCTCGTTGAAAAAGGAGTTCGACCCTGCCCTGCGTGGGGCCTTCCTGAATCGAACCATTCTGAAAGACTTGATAAATGCGACCGCCAATCTCTTTTCCCTCGAGCCGATTGCCATCCAAGACGATTCCATCGCCTGCCTGAATAGGGCTCGTAAGTTGAACTTCTAGACGTTCACCGCGAAGTTTCAGGACTTCACCGATCAAGACACCACGTTTGGCACTGCTGGTACCCGGCACCAGTCGTTTGTGATTGTTGCCCTCGAGCCATCCTGGCGAGAAGCCTCGTGAAAAACTGAGCTCCATTTCTCTTTGCGATTGTTCGGTGAAGCGAACCGAATTGCCTTGCATCGCATCATCGATTGCCTGGCGATAATGATGAACAACATTGGCGACGTATTCGGGGGTTTTGAGACGCCCTTCAATTTTTAACGAACAGATTCCAGCTTCGATAAGCTTCGGGACCAATTCGTATCCGGCGAGATCTTGCGGGCTGAGCAGATACTTCATATCGCCAGTGGAATAGGGTTTGTTGTCACATATCAAATCGTAATTCAAACGGCAGGCTTGAGCGCATTGACCGCGATTGGCACTTCTTCCTCCCAGCGATTCACTCGTTAAGCACTGGCCACTGTAAGCGACACAGAGAGCTCCATGCACAAACGCTTCGAGGGGCATATCGGTTGATGACGAGATTTTGGCCATCTCCGCGATAGATAGTTCGCGAGCAAGCACGACTCGCTCGACACCGAGTTCTTTAGCGACCTCAATCGATTCATGACAAGTCATTGTCATTTGGGTGCTAGCATGAATTGGTAGATCCGGGCAGATCTGACGGATAAGGCGAGCAGCACCTAGATCTTGAACCAAGACGGCATCGACGCCCGATGCGGCTAAGAATCGCACATTCTTTTCAAGTGCGGGAAGTTCATCGGTGAAGACAAGAGTATTCAGCGTGACATAGCCCAGCACGCCGCGTCGATGGAGCATCGCCATCAACTGCTCTAGTTCCTCTATAGCAAAGTTCGCAGCTCTGGCCCGCGCGTTAAAGCCAATCTGAAGCCCGAAGTAAATCGCATCGGCCCCATTTTCCACAGCTGCTTTCGCACATTCCCAATTCCCTGCAGGTGCTAGCAGCTCTGGCGCCAACTTCCCACCGGGCGAATTCGGTTCGCTCATAAATTCCTCCGCTCCCCAGTATACCATCCACCTCCTCCCCTACCAACAACGTGCTACCAACAACGTGCCATCCACCTATCGTTGACGCCCAACACAAGGTGTCAGCCACCTACTGTTGACTTCGGATGTTGCAGCGCTAGGATTCAACGGAGGTGTTGAATCATGGCGCGACCAAAGCGGGAATCGGTGTTTGGGCAAGAGGAAGTCGCCATCGCGGCATTGCGTCCAGCGATGTGTGCGAAGAGCCTTTCTTGCAGGCAAAGATGAGGCGTCGGGAAAGGATTTCGAACACCGGCGTGGCTGGATTAGGCTTAGAATGGAACTGCTAGCATCCGCCTTTGGCGTCGATGTGCTGAACTATGCGGTCATGTCGAATCACGTGCATTCGATTCTCCGAACCCGGCCAGACATTGTAAAACTGTGGTCGGATGAAGATGTCGCCACGCGTTGGCTGAGGCTCTTTCCTGGGAAAAGATTAGATGATTGCCTAGGGGTCCTCAACGCAACAGCAGATCGCGAAAGAGATGGCCGATGCCAAGCGAATGCTGGAACTTCGCAAGCGATTGTCGAGTATTTCTTGGTTCATGCGAGCAGTCTCGGAGCCTATAGTCGCAAAGCCAACAATGAAGACAAGTGCACTGGCCGCTTCTGGGAAGGACGCTTTAAAGCTCAGAAGATTGTCGACGAAGCGGGGGCTCTTGGCCTGCGATGTATGTCGATCTGAATCCCGTGCGAGCTGCCATGGCAAAAAACTCCCGAGGCATCCACCTTTACCTCGGCCTATGATCGCATCAAGCAAAAAGGTTCTAAAAGAATCGCAGCAGCGATTGCATTGGAACCTTCGAGGATCGATGAAAAGACGATTCTGCAGCAGATAAAGCGGCCAAGCGGTGTCGCGACAAAGAAGAAGTTGCTCGATTGCAAAAGTGTTCAAGCGACTTTCGTGCAGAAAACGAAAAAAATCGAAAGAAAAACATCGAGGCAAAAGCAAAGCCAACGCTTCACGCCTAAGGCCTGTGGATGCATGGCCGCGCCGCTACAACTCAACGAACATGATGTCTTAGGTGCCAAGCCGCATCATGGAGGAACACGAGCCAGCGATAAGGGCCTTTGTCGATGACGCTTCGCCGAGTACTCGACGCCGCTCGATTGGACGGGTCGTCAAAAACGCCCAGACAAACGTGGCAAGATACCCGATGATCTTCAACCGATTCTGAGCGAATCGGAATTGAAGGATCGATGTGGTGTGACTTGGTGTGGGATTTTTCCAAGTACTTTGGGAAGTGTTACGCTGCGGGCAAGCCTGTAAAACCTGCAGAAGGAAGCCAAGAACCGCAACATCGCCTGGAGTCGCGGCCAACGATCCTGCCGCCTGCTTTACCGAGTAGTTTTTTCTACCACTACTCCATCTTCAAGCGATTCCAAACGACACTCTGTCTAGCGGTCCGCGCATTCCCTCCCATCCAAAGGCATTTTCGCGTCACTTCTGGCATCCATCTCTGCCAAAGCCGACCCGCGTGAGCTCTCGAAGCTCAATTTCAGCCTCAAGACCTGCAAACGAACCCAATTCCGTCCTCAACAGTAGGTGGCTGACACCTTATGTGCGCGTCAACAATAGGTGGATGGCACGTTGTGTGGAAATGGAAAAAGGGTAGCGGAGCTACCCTGGTGATTCTTTCGGGATGGCGAAAGCGCGGAACTAGATCACGCCGCCATGAACTCGGTAAGGAGTCATGTGGTCAGGCTGGTCCAAATGCCAAAAACGTTCCCACTCTTGAACCAACGATCGCATGTTTTCCGAGGTATAGATCAGCTGTTGAGCCCGGTGATGTGGCAAAGCTGAGTAAATTGGAAGGACGCATCCTACCATCGGAGAGAGGGTAATGGTCAACATTAACGCACAAAGCCAGCGACGCATGGCAATCCTCCGTGAATGCGTTCACTCAAGCGTTGGATCATCCTGATACCAACAAGTGAATACGATCGGCCCAAGTTAAGTCAATTCTTCGTCCAAGTCCTCGTCCGAGAAGGTCCATCTGCCCGCTGCTGCCTCACTGCGAATCATCTCTGCAGTCGGCGTTCCCTCAATCGATTTCACCCGAAGTTCCATGTTCTTCCCGGGTTTGAAAGTCACCACAAATTTCTCTGGGACTTCCACCTGATGGCCCGTACGGGGATTTCGAGCTTTACGTGCGGCTCGAGGCTTTACTTGAAAGACCCCGAAATTTCGCAACTCGACTCTTCCGTCTTCCACCAAGGTTTCGATGATGGCGGCAAATGTCTTCTGGACAATCTCCTTGATCTGAAGCTGCGTCAAACCCGTCTCGTCGGAAATCGTTTTAACGATCTCTTTCTTTGTCACGACGCGTCGCTCCTTGGGGGCATTGGCATGCCGTAAGTCGTTTTCCAGCCGATAGTTAACCGGTCCGAAGTGTAGACAGCCCAATGGCGACCGTCAAGATCTCGCCCGTCATCCAAAGGGATTCCCCGAGGATCACGTGCTGACGAAAAATCTGACATGACCTTCTATCGGCAGTGCTTTCGACACTCTTGATTTATTCGCTACGAATGGAACATCTTTCCAAAAATCGGCTCGTAGTATTAGCCGGACTACTTCTGGTGGCGGCTGCCGTATTTTTGAAATTCCCGTGCAAGAACCGCTGAGCTCATGCGTTACCTTGATGAAACCTAATTCATTCTTCACTTTGATGGCGACTCATGGCCCTACCCACGGAAACTCGAGCCACCCTTTTGCTGCGGATCCGCGATCCGAAAAACACGGAAGCATGGCGTGAGTTCATCACCATCTATGAACCGCTGATTGCGGGTGTCGCAGGACGGTTGGGGCTCCAGTCCGCGGATGCAGATGAGTTGGTGCAGGAGGTTTTTTTGGTGGTTCTTGAAAAACAGCACCTCTACAAACCAAGTGGCGAATCGGCCTCCTTCCGAAGATGGCTTGGTACCGTCGCGAGGAATGCTGCCATTACAAGGCTTCGAAAAAAGGCCAATGCCTGCTCGGCAATCGGAGGGACAGACTCGATTCGAAAGCTCGATCTGGCAGTAGATCCTCTATCGCCAGCAGATGAATTCGACCGCCTCTACGAAATGGAGGAACGTCGACACCTTTTGGATTGGGCAACAGAACAAGTGCGAGCACGTTCGGATCGAACAACCTGGGATGCGTTTTGGAAGACGGCAGTGGAAGGGCAAGATGCCAATGCTGTTGCCCTCTTGCTGAACATTTCGGTAGGCCAGGTTTATGTCGCTAAATGCAGAACGCTAAAACGCCTGCGAGAAACAGTGGAGCAATTTACGAGTCAGTAGTTCTCTGCCTGTCCGCCCGTGGACTGAAGGCAACTAAGCGATCGCGGGCCAATTCGCACGAGCAAGAAATCAAGCAAAGGGAATCCCATGATTCTATCATCCAAACCATGCAATCCAGACAAGTTGCCTCGCTTGCTCTCTGGACAACTCAGCAAAAGCGAAAGTGCTGAGTTAGAGAAACACCTAAGCTACTGTCGCCATTGCCAAAGCCATCTTGAACAGTTGGCGGGTAGTCGTGAGTGGTGGGAGACGACCGAGAACGTATTGCGATTTCGAGGCCAGCAACCCACGGAGTCGACCTCGAAAGCAACAGCTCCGGAATCTGATTCACTCGACGTACCTTGGTTATCGAAGATGATTCCTGAGGGGATGGTGGGGCCCTTTCGGTTGGAAAACACCATTGGTTATGGAGGAACAGGTGTTGTTGCTCAGGCATTCGATACCCAACTCAATCGTCGCGTCGCGGTCAAGGTGCTTTATCCTCATCTAGCTGCAAACGGTGCAGCGCGTCAACGATTTGCGAGGGAAGCTCAAGCTGCTGCAGCGGTCGTGCACCCTTCTGTGGTTCCGATTCACGCAGTGGATGCAGACCATTCACCGCCGTACCTCGTGATGGCTTACGTTCCAGGTGGTTCGCTTCAGCAGCGATTGGATCGAGACGGTTCGTTAGAACTCGTGGAGATCCTGAGAATAGCGTTGCAAATTGCGGATGGATTGAATGCGGCCCATCAACAAGGGTTAGTTCATCGCGATGTCAAACCAGCCAACATCCTTTTGGAGGCAGGCACCGATCGTGTATTGTTGACGGACTTTGGACTCGCACGTGCGCTCGACGATGCGACGTTAACGGCAAGTGGTTACGTTGCGGGTACGCCTTCGTATATGTCACCGGAACAAGCTCGCGGCGACGCAATTGATGGACGAAGCGACCTCTTTAGCGTCGGAAGTCTGATCTATGCCATGGCCACTGGCAGAGCTCCTTTTACAGGGACATCTGCTCTGCATGTGCTGCAAAAAGTAAATGAATGCCAAGCGGGATCCGTGCGTGAATGGAACGAACGCATGCCGGAGTGGTTAGATCGATTGATCGAACTCTGTCACAAGAAGCACTTGAGTCATCGCATTGCCTCTGCAGAGAAACTTGCAGAACTCTTGAGGCAATGTTTGGCTCACGTACAAAAGCCGAATGCCTTTGATCTCCCTGTCGAACTTCAGGTTCACAAGACGATCGCATCGAAGTCAACGTTGCTTGCTTTGGCTGCCGGAACCGTCCTAGGGCTCATCGTCGGCTGGGTTGCTTATCAGTACCAACCATTGGGAAAGTTGTTCGGATGGGACAATACCCCATTGGCTCAGCAACAACTCTCGATCGCAGAAAATACGAATGTTTCACAGGCTACGTCATCAAAACAGATTGCCGAGACGAGCAACGTGCCAAGACCGTTCAACCTACCTTCGGCACCATTACCCAACGGTATTGAGGACTCGTTCTCAGAAGATATGTATCGAATTCGAAATCACCTTTATTTGATTCAGAAAAGTTTGGAGGATGATTGGAAATGAGTAAGTCTCTATGGAATCGACAAGGAAAGAAGGCTTGGATGTTCTATTCGGCCTTGGTGAGTCCTATCGCGATCGCAGCTGGTTTGTCGAGCTGGAACCTGTTGATTGGACAGGATCAAGTGTCAACACCAGTGACTCCATCTGCGAGTGCAAGTCCAGCTGTCGTGGGAACGGCATCGGCTCCGGTCGCATTGAGTACGCTGCCCGAGTTGGCTAGTACATCGAGTACCGTTTCGGTCGTTGCAGGGCCAGCGTCTCCGGCAGGGCCAATGCCTCCGGCTGTTCCAGTTCCGCCATCGCAAACGGTGAATGCATCCAGTCCTGTTTGGAATGGTGCTCCTCCGACAGCAACGGTTCGAAGTGGCAATACGGTTTACTCGACCGGGCAGGTTAACACCGCAATGCCACCGAGCACATACACTTATGTCTACAATCAGTTCGATACTCTACATGATGCGGAAGATGTCAAGCTTGGGGCGGAAGCGCAGAAGATTGCTAGTCAATTGCGAGCTCCAAATCTTGATGAAGAGGATGAGAAGGATTTGAAGGCAAAGCTACAAGATTTGGTTACCAAGCAGTTTCGGCATCGACAGGATAAGCGAAAGAAGGATTTGGATCAGCTGAAGAAACAAGTGGCTGATCTTGAAAAGAGCTTGGAGGATCGCGAGCAAAAGCAGAAAGAAATTATCGATCGTCGAGTGGGAGAATTGCTTGGCCAAAGCGATCCTTTGGGATGGGACTATCAAGGGAAGGCGTCTGGTTTCCCTGGCACGCGTTATTCGATGACGCCGGCCATTCCGCCAGGAGTTCCTGCACCTCCCGCAGCCTATATGCCCTATACGCAACCAGCGACAACGATGCCTGTTCCTTCGAATCTAAGCCGCAAAGCAAGCTCAGATGATCGCAAAGTCTTGGAAGCTCGCTTAAAGGAATTGGAAGAGATGGTCCGAGCCTTGGAATCCGAGAAGAAGCGTTAATAGGATGGGAGTTGATTGCACTTGAGACTTGATTTTGAGTGCATTTTATCCGAGTTCTTCTGCATGGCGATTCAATCGAACTCGCCATGCAGAAACCACGCATGTTGATGTCGATCAAAATAGATCCACAGCCAATACCCATCTTCGGTTTCAATTCGAAAATAATCGCGACATTGGCTGGGGCCTCGCCACCATCCGCTTTCGATTCTCTCCGGGCCCCAAACGCGCGCGATGCCTCGAAGACGATGTTGGTAGCATAACTCTTGAGGCATCCCTTCTACTGCAATTACCTGGATGGGCTTGGGGGCTCCGAGCGTTAACGGGCGACGAAGCGGATCTTCTGGAGAAGGTTCTGCTTGCCGAGGTAGTCGCGATAGTTTCTTGCTGGTGATCTGAGGCTTGCCATCGTTGCGTCTTCCCGTGAGGGGGCGATAGTGAAAGGCTCGCTCGGGTTGAGGATCGCGATGGAGTTGAGGAGCTACCACGGAAGTGCGACCTAGGCGAAAGCTTAAACCATCGACCAACCTAGCGATGGCGTCGCGTTTGACACTTGGGTTGGATTCAAAGAGTTCTGGTTGTTGCCAAGTTAATTCTCCAGTGAGCGTTGCTTGGAGTGTGACGCGATGCACGGCCAAAGGGCGAGACCACGTTTGCTCGAGTTGCCCCAAGAGCAATCGTTGGAGATGGGATGTTTCTGCCGTAGCGTGATAGAGCCCCAGTTGAAGAAGATGAGGCGGAACCTTCTGGCCGTCGAATCGGCATACCATTCGAAGTGCACCACATCCTTTCTTTTCGAGTCGGAGGCAAAGCTCCTGAGTCAGACGACGTAGAATTTCTTGGAGGGTTGCTTGGTGATGTGTCGGGTGTTCCAAGGTGATCGTTACCGAAAAATCTGGGTTGGCTTGCAGCGTTGGGATCGGTTCTTCGCGAGCTTCATACAGTTGATCAAGCCGCATCAGGATCTCCTTTCCAAGACGTGACGCAATTCCCTCACGAGGCAAACAACGCAAGTCATGCAGGTTGCGAACTCCTAGTCGATGCAACGCCTGTGTGGTCGAGAGTGTGAGTCGCAGCGATTCGATTGGAAGGTTATCAAAATCGTTTGCATCTGCATTGGCGATCTGCGGAGGAATGTGGCTGGTATCGAAGACCAGTGCAGGCTGTGGGGGCTCGCTAGAGGATGTAGTGATGGATGCGGGTTGCGTTAGACGATTGTAAGCCAACAAGGTTTGTGAGGCTTGAGCACGTAAGGCATAGTTGGCTAAAGCCCAGGAAGCTCCGACGGACTCGGCAATGGCAATGCATCCACAATATCCTTTCGCCATCAACCACTGTTGAACTTCGGTTGCCATAGCCTGTTCGCCCCCGAAGAGCGAGGCAAGATGTGTGATGTCCATGAGTAGGCATTGAGGTTGAAGAACACTGCGACCTGCCCAAGGACTGTCGGCAATCGATTCCAATCCTACGATGGGTGAAAATTGCTGAGCGGCATCGACGAGCCAGCATAAAGCGTCTAAGTCCTCTTGCAGATCATGATCGAGTATTCGCAGTGAAGGTTCGTGCGAGGAGGTTGATGATGCCGTAGCGTTGGCATGAGCCATACTCGGCGGGGATGTTCGCGAGGAACTTGGGGGGCTCGCATGATAGGCTAAGGATGCCGCTTCGCTGATCGGCATGCCGGGAATGATGTGCATTTGGCGAGCCATCGGGCTTGCCGCAGATACTACCAATCCTCGCCGCGGATCACGCACTTGAAGCACGAATGGGTGACCGAATAAGGTCGGGTCGCTTCGTAGAACGCGTTGGCATGGCCAATTCGGAAGCCAAGCACAGAGCACTCTTCGAGGCATGGGAACTTTTCTCCTGGGAATGAATTGAGAATGGGGAAGGTTGTACGGAAGGGGAACGGTATTCCAAGACTTCGCCTGAGGTACCATGCAACAGGACCAAAAGCTTGGCCCCTGGTCGGCCTCCACGGCAACGTTTCAACTCCAGGTCGAGAAGACGATGTGGTGTGGTCCGATCCCATGAGGCACGCGGTTCAACTCGCCATTGCACTTCCGACCAACTCGGTAGATCTTGGGCCTGGCGCGTGGAACGTATCAGCAATCCCAAGCCTCCTCCTTCTTCTGCCGCGAGCTGAAGGCGTCGAGCGTCACGTGGGTCCATGCAAGCCACTTCAGAAAAGACGGCTCCTACCGCAGCGCATCGCAAGCCTTGATCCATCGCCCAAATCCCATCGGCATGGCTGTGGGGATGCACTACGATGACTCGCTCCATGGGAATCCCTAAGGCACTGGCGGCAACGGGATAAAAGCGACGCTCCTTGTCTACGACCAAAAGATATTTGCCGTCGTGCATGGCTTGCTTGGCCGTTTGCAAGGCAAGATAGGTCCCACCCGTTCCCGATCCCTGGCAGAGCCACTCCACGATACTGCCCCCAACATACCCTCCGTGTGGAAGCAATCCATCGATCGCGGAACAGCCGCTGGTAATCGTCTTCTCCAGGCGTTTTCCTGATTGCTCCAGATGACTCACATGAGCTCGAAGTCGTGCGAGCACCAACTCCCGTTCCTCTTGCAAAGGTTCAGGAAGCACCGGTCCCGGAAAAGGGAGCGTCGAAGCAGTAGATGAAGTCGCAATGGGCATGGCGAATCCTGCCTTCACGTTGGCTAGCAATGCATATACGCATGTATCGTCATTCTTGAAATGCTAGCTCAATAGAAATCCTTTGTCCATCAAAACCGAGCGTTTTCAGGGCGGTTTAGGTGGACAAGTGTGTCGATGTGGCGTGACACGTTTGGTCCCTGGCCCGCAAAAAAGGAATACTTTTCCCAGTTGTCAACAAAAGGTGGCTGGCACCTATTGTGGTTTTTAGTTGTTTTGGGTGGGTCGAGGATTCGGATTGCCCTGGGAGGGTGAAATAGGTAAAAAGCTCGAAAATTGTCACAAGCCACAGTTGGAAAGGAAGCCAAAGGGTGGGATACACACTGGATGAAATCGCGGCCAAAGTTGGGGGCCAAGTGATTGGTGATCGCGCGGAAGTGGATCGCGCAGGGCTCATCCATGGAGCCAATCCCATTCAGGATGCTCAAAACTCTGAAATCACGCTTCTCGATGCCATCAAGAATCGCGACCAACTCAAAGGATCGGCGGCTTCTGCCGTTGTAGTTCCGGAACCGATCGATGGCATAGCGATTCCGCAGGTTGTGGTGCCGAACGTTCACCGAGCCTTTCAAGAAATCCTGAAGCTCTTTCGACCACAGCGCACGGCACCGCATGCCGGAGTTCATCGCGCATCGCATATCGATCCCTCGGCCCAACTCGGCCGCGACGTCTCTGTAGGCGAAGGGGCATCGATCGGGCGCGACTGTGTGATTGGTCAAGGGACACGCATTCATCGCGGGGTTCACATCATGGATGGATGCCGCATTGGAAACGATTGCGAAATCTTCCCTGGAGTGGTTCTCTATCAAGACTCGATCTTAGAGGATCGCGTCACCTTGCACGCCGGCGTGGTGCTCGGTGCTTATGGGTTCGGTTATCGAAC
>JAXMBN010000015.1:0-129142 GCA_046349875.1 Pirellulales bacterium | reverse complement strand
TGTGGAGGTACCCAAACGCACCTCGACGATCGGGTACAGGATCCTCCGTCGATCGCCTACCAACCCTACAGCGGAACCTACAAAATAGGCGACCTCGCTGTTTTCGACGACCAACTCGGAAAAGGCATCAAGAGGATTGTGGGAGCACCGGGAGATTTGGTGACGGTTGAAGAAGGGGACCTATTCGTCAACGGTGTCCGATTTCAAAAGGGACTTCAAGCCTTCCTGACTCAAGCGATTCTGGTGGATGCTTTCGATCATGACAACCATCCGAACAGTCGTTGGGAAGGTGAGAACCATGACTATGCTACATCGCTGAAGGAACTCATCCAAACCACCACTTGGCATCGATTCCACTATGGCAAACCCCTTGGCCTTCCCGACGCTGGTTACGCCATCCTCGACGACTACTGGCTCAATCAAGGCGAGAAGCTTCGCCCGGTCGAAGTAAAGGACTTTGGAATCGTTTTAGAAATGCTTGAGCTTCCCAATCATTCCAGCGTCGACTTCGTCCTTCAATCCCACTCGGCCCGACAACATTTTCGATTGATGCGCGAGGTGCCTGATTGGATTTTCTACCGTTGTGATGCCTCTGACGACTCGCGATCGAACACCGGTGCTCTCCAACGACATGAGCTTGCGCGTTGGAAACACCCGTCGCAATCTCTACCTTGGTTTTGTCTGGCAAAGGTCGACCAACGCTGGATCTGCGGTGCATCCTCCTGTCCATCCGAGTGGGTCGAGGATATCGAGGGCACAAACAACCTCGATGGTTCGATCACCACTTCCCTGACGCGCGATACTTCTCCGATCTCGCTTCGCTTCGAAAGCAATCAATGCAAGCTCGATCGCATGCTGGTCTTGCGCGATACCTACTATCGAGCATCGTTTGGCCAACGGAATGGTATCGTCAGCGATCGATCTCCTGGGTGGACCGTCTTAGGAGACAACGTGTCGATTTCCGATGATTCACGAACCGACTTTCCCGATGGCATTCCCTCACGAAATCTGCGCGGCAAGGTGATTCCTAACGCAGATCCTCTCCACCAAATTCGTCGACAGGTTCGCATGTACTACGATCGCGATCCTGCTCACGTTCGCTCGCTATAGAACCTTCGCAAAAACTGGTCGAGCGTGCTTTGCAGGTCAGCGCTTTTGCCGACCAATTCGGAATGCTGTTGGCCGATGGCTTCTAGCGCTTCTCCTAAGGCTCGCACTTCCGAGCGAACATTCTTGGATTCTCCGACCGCGTCGCGCAGTTTCTCGAACTGCTGAAGGAACTGATCAATTTCATCGGACAGTACACCTTCCGCTTGCAAATCGGATGTGATTTCTGCGATGCGAAATGCCATCGACAAGACCCACATCTCTGGGCTTTGTCCTTCGAGAGCGGCTTCATTAACATGAGTTTCGCGCCACACACTTGCATACTCGTCATCGAAATCATGCTCGTCCATTCCCAATTCCTCGAGTTCATCATCGAGTTGATTGGAGAACGATTCATATTCGCGTTGCTGGCTTTCAAAGTCCTGTTGATCTTCTACCAATGAAAACGCGAATTCATCTTCCAAAGCCAAGTGGTAACCTTCTAATGAAACAAACTGCAAATCCAACGAGCTTTGGATATTTCCAGAACAAAGAGGACAAACACATTCGATGTGTGTTCCTTCCTGCGTTCGAGGCATCAATCGCCGCTCGGAGTCGAGAATCGCGGCAGGCGAAAGTGGCTCGCCTTCGATAACTCCTTTCTTCATCCAACTGTTTTTGTAAGTCGTTAACCGCTTCACCAAGGTCTTCAGAGTTATCTTTGGTTTTTCGGCTATCAAGAGAAACCCGCGGTGAATCATGGCACGACAAAACTCGAAGTAGATCACCAATTCTTCCAAACCCACAGGCCCATGCGTCGCCATGAAACAATCTTCGAGCACGGGGTAGGGTGGCTTCTTGAGGAGGGCCCAATATCGCGACCGAAACTCCATCTCAAGACTCTTCCACTCGCGATGCTGATGTAACCAAAATCGCGGCGAGGTTTTGCGAAGGTCTTCCCGCGGAGTCATCAACCATGAAGCATGGATCTGTCGATTGATGTCGAGCCAAGCAGCATTGGATGCGGCCTGTTCTTCGGAATCGGATCGTTCTTCAGCTTCATGTGGAGGCGGCAAAGGTGGCCACTTGCCATCTTTTCGTTCAAACAATTGCGATGCAATAAACTCGCAAAATGGTGCACCGAATAGGACACTTCGAAAATCCAACGGCTGCTCGACGGGGTCTTTTACACCAATATTCGTCCGCCAATCATCTCCTACCAGAATTTTCCACCACGGTGGAAAATGAATCCAAACAATGGGAGTTCCGATCTGCACATCACCTTCTTCGCGCTCATACGCGGTTGCATTCTCCGGTATCCAATGTTCGTCGGAAAACACAACCCTTTGCTGAATCAAATCGATGACACACCAATTTTCCAAAGGGAGGAAGCCACGATAGTGCTCCCACTGCATTTCATTCATATCGCTCTCGGATAGATAGCGACATGCCGAGAGCGTGTAGTCGGTAAAGGTTCGCGGTGAAGCGGATAGCGGCGCCAATAACAAATGCAATTGCCATGTATCCGCATCTTCGAGCGCAAGGATTCGCTCTTCATCGCGAAGCAAAACGGTGATACGATCCCACTTCCGCATCCGTTCAACTTTCTGTCGTTCTTAGGATTTGGCAGCGATCTTGGCCCAAGTATCTTTGAGCGTCACTATTCGGTTGAATACGGGCGTTCCAGGCTTAGAATCCACTTGGTCCGCACAGAAGTATCCGTTCCGCTCAAACTGAACTTTATCTCCGGCAACAACTTCCATCAACGTTGGTTCCACGCGCGCCTTGACGACCTTCAAGCTATTCTGATTGAGGTTATCGAGGAAGGTCTGACCTGCTGGAACATCTTCTGGATTCTCGTTGTGGAACAAGCGATCGTAAAGTCGCACAGTTGCTTCGCACGACTCGCTGGCAGACACCCAATGAATCGTTCCTTTCACCTTGCGATCGGCAGCGGCCTCTCCTGATTTGGTAGCCGGATCATAGGAGCATCGCAATTCTACGATGTTGCCTGTTGCATCCTTCACCACTTCATCGCAACGAATAATGTACGCATAGCGGAGTCGAACTTCGCCACCCGGCTTGAGCCGGAAGTACTTGGAAGGAGCATTTTCCATGAAGTCCTCACGCTCGATGTAGAGTTCGCGGGAAAATGGCAATTGGCGACTCCCAGCCTCGGGCGCTTCCGGATTATTGATGGCTTCCAGCTTTTCTGTACGCCCCGCATCATAGTTCGTGAGCACTACCTTGATCGGATCGAGCACGGCCATGTACCGCGCTGCAATCGGATTGAGATGCTCGCGAATTGAATTCTCGAGCACGGTTACGTCGATGGTGCTATTAAACCTAGCGACACCGATCTTCTCGCAGAACAAACGGATACTTTCCGGTGTGAATCCTCGACGTCGCAATCCACTAATGGTGGGCATCCGTGGATCGTCCCAACCTGAGACATGCTTTTCCTGCACCAGTTGCAAGAGCTTCCGCTTGCTCATCACGGTATAGGTCAGATTCAATCGCGCAAACTCGATCTGGCGAGGATTGTATATACCAAGCGCCTGACAGAACCAATCGTAAAGTGGACGATGATTCTCGAACTCAAGCGTGCAAATCGAATGCGTGATTCCTTCGAGCGAGTCGGATTGCCCGTGAGCCCAATCGTACATTGGATAGATGCACCAATCATCTCCCGTACGATGATGGTGCGCTTTCATGATGCGATACATCACAGGGTCGCGAAGATTGAGGTTCGCCGCCGCCATATCGATCTTTGCACGAAGCGTCCGACTACCATCGGCAAACTCACCACTCTTCATTCGCGTGAACAAATCGACGTTCTCTTCGACCGATCGATCGCGGAAGGGACTATTTTTCCCTGGCTCGGTGAGTGTACCGCGATACTCGCGCATCTGCTCTGGAGTCAAATCGCAAACATAAGCTTTGCCAGCCCGAATCAACTGCATCGCCCAATCATAAAGCTGACCGAAATAGTCACTGGCATAGTACAAATGATCCCATTCGAATCCCAACCACCGAACGTCCGTCATGATCGACTGAACGTACTCATCGTTCTCTTTGGTAGGGTTCGTATCATCAAACCTTAGATTGCACGTACCCTGATACTTCTTTGCCAAGCCAAAGTTCAGACAAATACTCTTGGCGTGGCCAATGTGAAGATACCCGTTCGGCTCGGGTGGGAACCGAGTCGCAACTTGTCTACCGCCCCAACCCGCCTGAGCTCGATCGCGATCGATCTCGACTTCGATAAAGTTAGCATGCCGAGCTGCATCATCGGCATTGGAATGCGATTCGGGTTTTACAGGTTCACTCATCCTCGGGTCCATTCACGCTGTTTTCTATGTGGGGTTGAGAGGCACCCTTATTATCAAGCATTTGACTCAGGTGCATAGTGGTAGCCCCCGCATCGAAATGCCTTGGATCAGACGGTCGACATCATCTAGACACGACGCTCCAAGCGGCCTAAATACCGTTTTGAGCCGCAGGAAGAAAGACCGATCGTGGCCCTCTTCAGACCTCTTTTTTCCTTCCACAAAATCCCGACCAAAATCTGGATTTGGCTGGCGAGCCGCCCCGACGAAGACGATAAAACTTTCGAACTAGCCTTTGACTACCTCGTGACTTGCCTCTCCACGAAAGGTCCGATCCCTCTATGGCATCGATTGATTGGCTCTCCAGTTCTTCGTCACAACGTCCCGAGGATACCGGCCGTTGGCTCGATTGGAACGCTCCTTCCAAAAAGAAGCCCACCCTTCCCCAGGACCTTTCCACAGATCCAGCTCGATCTCGGGAACCGCAACGGTCCAGCAGCTCCCACAACAAGCCCAACAATCTCGGGTGGGTTCTTAGCTAGCACAGCTTAGGGCTTGGTGACCGCTTCGTCTGTATTCATCATCGCCCTGGTCACCAACATCCAACTCCATGCCGCCGGCTCCTCGACGTTTACCAAGCGTTTCCAAGCTTGTGGATAGGACGCTTCTGGCGACAATTTCTCCGAACGAAGTCGCTGAAACTGGGTCTGCACATACTGGCTCAAAAGCGCCACTTCTTCGTTGGTGGCAGCACGCGACCAGCATCGAAACGCCAACTCCTGAATGCGATCGGAGTCGCTACCATAACCAAGCATGACATCGATGCCCATGGACTCGGCCAATTCCATCATCATGGAGTCATTGAGAAGAGTGAGTGCCTGAAGCGGCGTGTTGCTTCGCTCGCGTTCAACTGTACAAAGTTCTCCCGATGGCCCATCGAATACCGCAAAAGCCGCAAAGGGTGCGGTCCGTTTGGCGTAGGTGTAAAGCGAACGCCGGAATCGATTCTGATCGGTGTTCGCCTTCCATGCTTCTTTACCATAAGCCAAGGCCGTGACTGACTCGGGCTGAGGTGGACGAACGCTCGGCCCACCCACGACTCGGGTCATCAATCCACTCTGCACCAACATCGAATCACGAATGGCTTCGGCATCCATGCGTTGTCGCGAGTAGCGGAAATAGTAGTGATTCTCGGGATCGATACTCGCGATCGCGTCCACGACTGTAGAGTCCCTTCGATAAGCAGCGCTCAACGCCATCGTGCGACTGAGTTTCTTCATGGACCACCCCGCATCCATCCAATCCACCACCAACCAATCCAATAAGTCGCGGTGAATGGGCTGCGGTGTTTGAACGCCAAAATCGCCACGCGAGCGCACGATGCCTTGTCCAAAAAATGCCTGCCACATTCGGTTGATGGCGACCCGTGCCGCCAATGGATTCTCGCGGCTCACTAGCCAACGCGCTGCATCCAATCGATTCTTAGGTCGATCGATCGTCAATGATTGAAAGATCTCTGGAATCCCCGGATGGACCACTTCGCGTGGCGATAGATATTCTCCTCGATGATGGCGAAACGTTGGGCGAGGATTGTCTCTGGGTCGTTCTTCCATCACCAAAGTAGCTGGCGGGTCATCAAGACTTTTCTTGAGCGATTCCCATTTCTTGCGCAGCGGTGCCATTTCAGCATCAAGCCGTACAAAGGCACGCTGAATCTGCTTGCGTTCTTCCTGCGTCCAGGATTGCGACTCCTTCTTCATCGCCATCTCGGTTTGAGTTGGTATATCCTGCGCTTGCATAGGACCGGATGAATGCGTTGCCCACCATCGGAATCGTCCGAGACTCGCTGCATAGTGGCGTTCAAAAACCATTTCGATTCGGAGCGGTCCTTGGCTTTGACAAGGCTCGCTCAATTCCAATACCAGTTGATGATCTTCACCTTCGCGTGATGCGGTTGACCATCCGGTAGATCCTTCCCCATCGATAACGTTCTTGGCCTCTGCACTTCCACTTCCCAGACCATTCTTGCCGTAGCTATGCGAAGCCTGTTTGATGTCGAGCTTCCGATCACCATCGAACACAGCGACTTCACTCAGAAAGAAATCGCCTCGTCTTCCTTCGTAGAAACACCGGCCAGGCCCCTGCGCCGGCAAACGTGGATCGGCCATCACTTCAAGCCGAAGCCCCGTGATGGGGCGCCCTATATCGGTAGGGAACTGAATTTCGAACACATCGCGTTTGGTAATGTCCCCAGTCGAAAACAGAGAACCGTCGTCAAGCAATTCAAGTCGCGGTGAATTCGTCTTCCATTGACTGGGACGAAGAATCTGCCACTCGCACAATTGGCTTCGCAGGCGCGTCAACCAAGTATCCATTTTTTCTTGGAAGTTACCGGATCGCTCCGTGTTTCCATCCTTCGATGTGGTAGAACTTGCAACCTTTTCCCACTCGTCTGCAAAGGACCCTTCTAAGGCATCGAGTGCCGTTTTCCAATTCGTGCGTGCACGTTCGAATGACGGATCCACCACCATCAAATCGGGTTCATCAGCATTGTTGAATAGCGCCATCCATTCATAGTATTCGCGATGGGAGATGGGATCGAATTTATGTGAATGACATTGAGCGCAGCCTGTGGTCAACCCAAGCCAAGTCAGGCCGGTTGTGGCTACGCGATCGGCCATCGCATAGAACCGAAATTCGAGTGGATCGATGCCACCTTCTTCATTGAGCATCGTGTTTCGATGAAACCCGGTTGCGATACGATCCTCTTGTGTAGCGTTCGGCAACATATCTCCTGCAAGCTGCCGAATACTAAAATCATCGTAGGGCATATCCTCATTCAATGCTCGAATAACCCAATCGCGATAGGGCCATATCGTTCTTGGTCGATCCTTTTCGTAGCCGTTGGTATCGGCGTACCTCGCCAGATCGAGCCACGAACGCGCCCATCGTTCTCCGTAAGCGGGACGAGCCAATAAGTCATCGACCACTCGGTCCCAGGCATCAGGGCGTTCATCTTCCAAAAACGCTTTGACCTCTTCAGCGCTTGGAGCCATTCCGATGAGATCGAGGTAGACTCGGCGGATCCAAGTCGATCGATCCGCATCGCCAGAACTACGTCCACCTTTCTCCAATTGTTTCTCTGCTAGAAACGCGTCGATTGGGTTTCGAAGCGAATGTTCATGGGAACGGATTGTTGGAATGGTGGGGGACCGAGGCAATTGAAACGACCAATGAGGCTCATACTCAGCGCCGGCATCGATCCATGCTTCGATCATTTGAATTTGTTCTTGCGTCAGCGCATTGCCATGTTGAGGTGGCGGCATACGCTCATCACCGGTGGCCTTCATCCTCTTGACGATAAGACTTTCTTGGCTTGCTCCAGGAACGATCGATTGCTGACCATCACGCACAGCGATCGCAGCATCCCTTCGATCTAATCGCAATTCGGCTTCCCGCGTTTTCTCATCTGGCCCGTGACACGACCAGCAATTCTTCGCCAGCAACAGACGAATTTGACTTTGAAACTTGGGGCGATTCACGTCTGCCTTTGCTTGGTCACCTTTGGACTCCACCACCGTCTGGGCTAATCCGCTTACTCCCAGCGCCATCCAAAGGGACAGCACCATCCCATTCCACTTCACAGTGAACGGACGAAAACCAAGCGTTTGAAACGCCATCCTTTCAGAATCGGAGAAGGCAGAAAGAGTTGCGGTGGGTTTCATTGCGGGAGGGTTCCTCTTCATATCTCCCAGTATACTGAAGAAGCCCCACAGGGGGTAACCAAGAGTTCATCCATCGCGAGTTCTTGCCCATCTCCTTTTTCTTTTTCGAGCCACAATGATGCGAATCCCCTTCCTTTTCGCCCCATCTCTCGGCATCGCCATTGTCCTTTTAACCTCGAATGGCTTGGGACAGAATGCATCCGTCTCCAAAGACCAAGCCATTCAAGCTCTCGATCGAGCCGCTCAGTTTTTTCATCGACGTGTTGCGGTGGAAGGAGGATATGTCTACCAAGTGAGCGCCGATTTGCGCTACCGTGAAGGAGAAGGGGACGCTGGCCGTCAGGCTGTTTGGGTTCAACCTCCCGGCACACCTGCTGTCGGTATGGCCTTTCTGCAAGCTCACCAGAGAACCGGTTCACAAGTGTGCCTCGATGCAGCTCTCGATGCCGCGCGTTGTCTCCTACGTGGCCAACTTCATTCGGGTGGATGGCAGAAAAGCATTGAATTCGATCCCGACCTTCGCGCGAAGCAAGCTTACCGCATCGATGGGCCTCGTCGAGCTAAAGCGAAAAACTGGTCAAGCTTTGACGATGACCAAACGCAATCGGCGGTGCGTTTCCTAATCTCTCTCGATAAGCAACTGAAGATGGAAGATCGAGACATCCATCAAGCGACACTGGCTGCACTTCAGAGTATCGTCGACAATCAATATCCCAACGGAGGTTGGGCTCAAGGCTTTGAAGAAAAGGAAACCAACCTGCCCAGTGCCGAACTTCGCGCTAGCTACCCCGAGTCCTGGTCTAGAACTCATCCCAAGGCTGACTACTGGAAGTTCTATACGCTCAACGACAACGCACTTGTACGAATACTGGATACCCTTTGGTTGGCATTTGATACCTATCAAGACGATCATTATCGAAAGGCCGCAATACGAGGTGCAGACTTTCTCTTATTGGCCCAGATGCCCGATCCGCAACCTGCATGGGCTCAGCAGTACGACTTTCAAATGCATCCGGTATGGGCGCGAAAATTTGAGCCGCCGGCAGTTTCGGGACGCGAGTCGCAAGACGCGATCGATGCTCTGTTGCAAACCTATCTACGCACTCAAGATTCCCGCTATCTGGCTGCAGCGCAAAAGGCCTGGAACTATCTCCATGGAGTTCAGTTACCCAGCGGCAAAATGGCCCGGTTCTACGAACTTCAAAGCAATAAGCCTCTTTACTTCACTCGCGAATATGAGCTCACCTACGACGACAGCGATGTTCCGACGCACTACGCGTTCCAAACTCCGAGCGATCTGACGAGTCTTAAAAAGAAACTAGACCTGCTCGAAAAAACACCACTTCAAGAACTTTCCAAACTTCTTGAAAAACGAGCTGCATCACAAGATGCCAAACGCGTTACCGACAAAGAAGTCGCAAACGTTCTACGCTCTATGAATTCAGAAGGTGCGTGGATCGAACCCGGAAAGCTCCGCTACATCAAAACGAAGGATCATGATGGTCAAATGGTCCTTTCATCCACTTTCATCAAGAATCTCGACCTACTCGGGCGAGCCATCGCATCACAAGCGCCAGCGTCACCGTTGCGTCCTTAGTCACGCAAAGAACAAGAGGCTCGGTGGATTTGACAAATCCAACCAAGCCTCATTCCACTTTATGGAATCCCGCAATCGACGATGAACGCTGCATCGTGAATCATCGATTCAGCGATGCATTGCTTTGCTTTCTTCGAATCAAGGCTTTGGTGCGGCTTCCATTTTCTCGATCACGCCAAACAAATGTCCGCCCACACTATCATGGGTCCACGTACCAGCGTACTTCTTGCCATGAAAAAGAACCCGCGCTGAAAATGTTCCAAGGCCAGGCAAGGTGACTTCATCCATCGTGATCACCGGCGTTTTGTCGGCCCACTCGATTCGCAAAGGCATGGGCAATGTGACGTCGAACTTGGAGTACTTCACGCGAGCCGTAATCAGCCACATCTTATCTTCGGGCAACTTCTTGATCGACTTGATTTCGTACACCTCTTCATTGAGGTCCTTCATCGGCTTGCCTTCGACAGTGAAGTGCCCGACTAACTTGACGTTGTTCAGCATCTTCTCCAACGACTCGAACAACGCCTTCTGGTCAGCCGTGGTGGCATCGGCCTGCACTTGTGCGGCTGGCTTTTCTTGAGCGTTCACGAGGGATGGGAAAACCGATCCCAAAGCCAACGCGCTACCAATACCAAGAATCTTCAACAGACTATTTCGACGCATAACCAATACCTCAAAGTTTGATGCATGGAGACGATTGATTTCCTTTGCGGAAACGGAAGGAACCTTCTCCTCACGTTCCAATCTGATACAAGAATTGTACCGACTGGCGAACATCGTCGATGGGATGATCGGTCATTTCTCGTTCGACGACGAAATATCCTGGATATTGATGTTCCTCTAATATCGCTGCAATCTCAGGAAACTCAGCCAGGCCTCGTCCTAAAGCCACCTCCGTCCCGCGCCGTCTCGATAAATCGCGAACGCCATCTTTAGCGTGGACGAGCATCACATGCTTTGCGTGACGCGGCAATGATTGCAGATCGTATCCATTGGTGATCAGATTGCCGGGATTGAGCGTCATTCCGAGCGTGGCCTCCGGCAACGATTCGATAAACGCTCCCAGTTCATCAAGAGATTCAGAGCCGGTTTCGCAGGCTAACATCGCCCCCACATGCTGGCCATAGTTTGATAAATCCGTCAGGACGCTTCTCAGAACGGGAAGGGTTTCTTCGGGCGCTTCAGGGCCTACCATCCCAATTTGATTGCAAACTAATCCTGCCCCGAGATCATAGGCCATCCGCATCGCATCCTTGGTGGCAGACACCCGGCGATCCAGTTCGTCCAATTCTCCATAGCCTCGGCGCGTCTTGATGCGGACCGCTACAACCCGCAAACTCAGATCGCTCAGCATCTTCCTCACTTGTCGTAAAGCCGAACCGGTAATTTCGGATGGCCGCAGGTCCGTTCGTGCGTCGATTTCTATGGCACGAACACCCAGCTGCGCTGCTGTGTGTAAAGCTTGTCTGAACGGTTGGCGAAAGTTGGATAGCTGAACACCGATACGAATACCTGGCAAGATGAACCTCTCTATCAAGACAACCCTCGAGCATCCCGAATCGGGAATCAGGCGAGCGGCCAGCCCCAAGTGGGGAGTGCTAGCGTGCTATGGGTGTTGTTTCGCATTCATTCTAGCCACATCCCTCCAAGCGTCCACGTCCGACGATTCCTCCAAAACCGATACAACCCACTCACAAACGATTCAAAGTTGGGATTTTGGACGAGACGAGGATCGGAATAAAGACTTAGTTCCGGATCAGTTCCGTCGTCGAAAAGGACGTGACTATCCTCCCTATCTCAAAGTAACGATCGCCAACAAGCATCCTGAAAACAAAGATGGGGCCGAGAATTTACGCCGCCTAATGGCTCGCTGCTGGTTGGCCTACAATCTCAAAAAATATCCTTGGGAAGTGGTCCCCGAGACCGTCCCGCCCGCCATCGACTATTTTCTGGAACAAAGCCTACTCGACCCCTGCCTCGAAATGTATGTCGACGGCGGAGCGATCGAAATGAATGCTCCTCTCTTCTCCATCGATTCAGCATTCTCCTATGCCTTTGAAATCGATATGGACTGCACCGATCTCGAAGGACATGTGGCTTACGCAGAACTCGTACTGCTCGATGCGCAAGAAAAGGTGGTTGACCGTAAGCCAACGGCTTCGATATCCGGAACCACGGGTTGGCAACGACTGCAAGTGCTTCCTATCGACATCACGCAGTCGAACATCGCCTTCGGTCAAATCCGCATCGTCACCGAACCAAAATCGAAAGGTGCCTACAAAGGCCTGGCTCGAGCGGATCGCATTCGAGTCTATAAGATGCCACAACTTTCGATTGCGCTCAATCGACCGCTGCACCTCTTTCGCGTTGGAGACCCCATCGAAGTCCTTTGCTCTGCATCGGGCCTGCTCAGCGGCGTACCCAACATCGAACTGCAACTCACCGATCATCACGATACGATACTTCAAACACAATCCTTGAAGATCACCCGTATCACCAAAGAAACTCAGAAGATCCCCAAAAGCGATAGCCAAGAGAAGAACAAGGTACCTCAGCCAAGATTCACTTCTTCGCGATCGAACCGAGCGAACCTGGGTTGGCAAGGCACGAGCAAATGGGAAGCCCCGCCACTGCCACCTGGCTTTTATACCCTGAAGTGTCAACTTGCGAGAACCGAGGAACAATCGTTCTCACGGCAAGCTCATTTCTGCGTTCTTCCCAAAGAAGATCTCAATCCGGGTGACAAACGATTTGGTTGGTCACTGCGAGGGATTGAGGACGTCATTCCGATGACCCAACTTCCTACCTTCCTCCAACTCTCTTCGATACGCGGAGTGAAACTTCCGATATGGTTTAACCCCAACAACCACAAAACGATCGAAGAGCACTCGTGGTTGATCGAACGCTTGAAGAACCTCGATATCGATATCGTTGGTGTCCTAGATATCCCTCCGGTTGAAGATCAGCGATTCTTTGCACAAGTGGGAGATATCACCACCGAATCGATCTGGGAACAAGACTCCATCTGGAAGCCTCTGCTCGACCCAGTTCTCTCGCGAGCTTGCTTGGAAATCTCGCACTTCCAAATTGGATGGGATCAAGAACGAAGCTTTACAGGAAGCACACGCCTTCAAGAAAAGATCGCCGGACTTCACCCGCAAATCGAACTTTATGGACCAAGCTCGAAGCTCATTCTCCCCTGGTCGGCCCTGCAATTGCCACGAGCAAGTACGAAGAGCAGCTTCAGCACGCTGCAGTATTTTGTAACCGAACCTTGGACGCCAAGTGAACTCCGCGCGTTCGCCAAAGGCAATCAACAAGGAGACGAGCGCATATGGGTCACCATCGATGGCCTAAGCTCCGAGCGATACAAACTATCGGACCGATTGCAGCACCTCGTTGAAACCATGATTGCATCCATCGATAGCCAAATCGAAAAAGCATGGCTCGCCGATGTCCTCAATCCAGACCAGGGATGGCTGCAGTCCAATGGCCAACCCGGCCCTATGTTGGTTCCATTCCGCACCGCGTCTCAAGCTCTCCATGAGAAAGAGTACCTTGGCAAGCTTTCGCTTCCGAAGGGAAGCACCTGCCACGTGCTGTTCTCTGCTTCCGATGCGGTGATGGTACTCTATTCTCGCATTCCCAAGACGGAAGAATTTGCATTTGGTCCCAATGCTCAAGCCATCGATATGTTCGGTCGCGACATACCGATCAAGACCATTCAAGGTGGCTTCGGATTGGAACAATCGATCGAGGTAGGCCCTGAACCGATCATCGTTCGAGGCATCGACCTCGATGTAACGCAGTGGGCAATGGGTATTCAAATCGAGAATTCCACTATTGAAACGACGGCAGGTGGACGCCAACCCCTACGCGTTCAGTTTGCCAATCCAACCTCCAATGCCGTTCGCGGCACGCTTCATGTAACGGCACCTGACATTTTCATATCGAGCCGGCAAGGTGTGGACTTCCGTATCGATGCTCAGAATCAACAAACCATCGGCTGTGATGTTCAACTCAAACCAGACGCCGTCTCACAACGATCCCGCGTTCGCATCGATGTCGATATCCACGGTAATAAGAACGGTCGCTTCAGCGTTTACCGCGATCTCAAGATCGGCCAAGAAGACATCGAACTAGATGTCAACCAACAGGTGGATAGCGATGACAACCTCATTCTTCAACTTGAATTCCAGAACCATACCAATCGCAAACTCAATTTCGACTGCATGATCATGCTCCCCGATCGACCACGCGAACGCACGCAAGTGCTCGACGTGCGCGAGCGCAAAGAGACTCTGGTGGGAATCAAGAACGCGTCTAACTTGTTTGGCAAAACCATTTGGATACGCTGCGAAGAGATTGGATCGAATCGAATCGTCAATCAACGCATCGTCGTTGCAGATCCATCTCGTAAATCATCGGCCCCGAAAGCACCTTAAGGATTCATCATTGCAGAAAGCTCGAATTCTCGCCGGTTGGTAAGAGCCTATGCGATCGCGAGTCGGCAGTTCTGCTATTCCTATATTCGTTTCACTTGCCACATCCAACGGAGACTAGCGTGCCAATCGTTAACGATGTCCTATCTCACTTAGCCATCGAAAGCTGCCGCTAGAATTGGCGGAGTCTTGGGATAACGTCGGCTTGCTTTTGGGCGATCGCGCTGCCAACGTATCGAAGGTGATGACGTGCTTGACCGTCTCTGAGTCAACTGTCCGCGAAGCAATTGCGAACGAAGTGCAGCTAGTCGTGTCGCATCACCCCATTCCCTTCCGGCCCTTGCAACGTATCGAAACATCCGACCCGACAGGTCACTGCTTATGGCTTTTAGCACGAGCAGGTATCTCGGTCTATAGTCCGCATACGGCTTGGGATAACGCACCGAGGGGCATCAATCAGATGTTGGCCGAAATCATTTCCTCGAAACGACTACACCACTGGTCCCCAAAAACTTGCCACACTTACCAGGACTAGGCACAGGCCGCATGGGATCCATTGCCACCGAAACATCTATCGAATTGCTTCTCCAGTGTCTAGAACATCAGCTTGGAGTACTGGATTGCCAAGTAACAGCCATGTCTACGGCATCGGTGAAACGCGTGGCCATCGTATGTGGTAGCGGAGCTTCCCTCTTAAATGAAGCGTCCAGGGCTGGCTGCGATACCTTTCTTACCGGCGAGGCCACCTATCATCAGTCCTTGGAGGCTCTGCATCGTGGCATGTCGCTTCTGTGCATCGGTCATCACTGCAGCGAGCGATTCGCCATGGACCAGTTAGCTCAGCGTTTGCAATCGACCTTTCCAATGCTCGAAGTCTGGGCGAGCAAGAAAGAATTCGATCCAGTGAAGAGAGTCCCCCGAGGGTCGCACTCTTAGACTACTGGTAAAGGCTCAGCATCCGATGGAGGAACGGCCATCACTCGAGGTTGCTGCTGGGTCGCACAATGGAAGGCTCCAAAGCCCCAAATGAGATCGGATGCATCCAACGGCACCAATTGCCTCTCTGGAAAGAGTTCCCGCAAGATTCCGATTGCCTGATCGTCTGTAAGCGCGATATCCAAACTGAGGTACGAGCACCAACTCATTGGCGATATAGAAATTGCAATAGCTTTCCGGTACCGGCTTGCCATCAATAAATCGCGGAGGTGGCGTGGGAAGATCGATGATATCGAACGTGCGATCCTTGGCATCCCGCTGCTCCATCAAACGACGTCGCTGCTGCCGAAGCCCCGCCGCATCAGGATCATCCTCAGCCGAAGCCACGGCAACCACGACGACTCCAGGGCGAACGAATCGAACCAATTGATCGATATGGCTATCGGTGTCGTCCCCTTCAAGCCCACCACCATCGACCCAGACAACCTTGTCGACGCCAAGCTGCGAGATCAACTCGTGTTCGATCGCTTCGCGGGACCAACCTGGATTGCGAGAAGCCGTTACCAAACTACTGCTCGTGGCAAGGAGTGTCCCTTCACCATCGGTCTCGAGTCCGCCCCCTTCGCAGGTGAGCCGAGATACCGAACGCTTACAGCCGAGTGCGTTGCATATGCGAATGGCAGCCACCCTATCGTCGTCATAACCTTCGTATTTGTTGCCCCATGCGTTGAATCGCCAATCGACACCGATGAGTGAACGACCTTCATCGGCCAAGACAAACGTCGGGCCATAGTCGCGAATCCAAACATCGCTCGTGGAAATACGGTGCACGATGGCTCTTTGACAATCATGCAATCGCTCCGACGCGAGCTCAAAGGATCCAGGGGGTCCACCCAAGACATGCACATCTTCCACTTCGGACAGGATGCGAATCTTTTGTTCGAATACTGGAGGAATGCGATCGAACCGCCCTGGCCATGTTTCGAGATTATGCGGCCAAGCAATCCAGGTTGCCTCATGCGGATGCCATTCCGCAACCCAACGATGATCGCGACGTGAAACGCAAGAGTCCGATGGAGACGTTGCCATGGTGATGGTCCTCTTAGCGTTCATCGATATAACGCTTCGTAAGCTCGCCATAGGCATCGATACGGCGATCACGCAAGAAGGGCCAGTGCGTGCGAGTTACATCGATCCGATCGAGTTCGCAATCGACGATAAGTAATTCCTCGGCTTCGTGCGACGCTCTCGCCATGACATGCCCCGAGGGATCGGAAACGAAAGATGCACCCCAGAACTCGATCGATGCTTCCCGATGGACGCGATTGGCCGCTCCGACATAAACCCCATTGGCAATGGCGTGCGAGCGCATCATCGTCTCCCATGAATTGTGCTGTACCGCTCCATATTCAGCCTTATCTTCTTCAAGCCATCCAATAGCCGTTGGGTAAAGCAGTATTTCAGCTCCACGAAGCGCAAACAGGCGAGCCGCTTCGGGATACCACTGGTCCCAACAGACCCCAACACCGATCGTGCAATACTTCGTTTTCGCTACCGTGAATCCCGTATCACCAGGTGTGAAATAGAATTTTTCATAGTAGGAAGGATCATCAGGAATATGCATCTTGCGATAAAAACCGACCTGCGTTCCATCTGTATCAAACACGAGCGCGGTGTTGTGATAAAGTCCATGTGCACGACGTTCAAATATGGAGCCGGTTACAACCACTCCATGCTGCTTGGCGGCATTGGCCATGCGCTGGCTAGTCGGGCCTGGAATGGATTCGGCCCAATCAAAATGTCGGTGGTCTTCCGTTTGACATGGATAGGGACCGCTAAACAATTCTTGAAGGCAAACAACGTGCGCACCTTCCTTGGCTGCCTCCTCAACCTTCGCCATGGCCCGATCCACATTTTCCTGTAAATTGGACGAGCATTGCATCTGGACGAGGGCGAGACGAACGGTTCTCATTCTTTTTTCACCGGACAATGTTTTTCGTTGGATGGTCGTTTCAGGATCGATTTTTAAGGGGTCATCATGAAGCAAAAGCATGCGATCCCTAACATGCATTGGATGAAGGAGTTCATGCTAACATGACGTTGGAAGGGAGGATACCACCGAGAGGTTGGTTCGTCACGGGGGCCGATACCGATGTGGGAAAAACACACGTCATGATGCAACTCTTGCGATCTCGGTCTGCGGGCATGCGATGGGGTGCCTACAAGCCCGTCGCAAGCGGAGCCATGGCCAACAATCCCCTTTCGGATGTTCATCGCCTCTGGTCGGCCTTGGATGCGACCGTGCCCCTTGATTGGATTTGCCCTCAGGTCTTTGAAGCACCCTTGGCACCTGCGTTGGCGGCCGAGCGCGAAGGGAAAACGGTCGACCTCAACTTGATCTTCGAAGGTCTTTGTATCTGGAATGGAAAGTGTGATGCCATCCTGGTGGAAGGAGCTGGCGGACTTCTATCACCGATTACGATGACCGAAACCAATGCCGATATCGCGAAGCAGCTTGGTTATCCTCTCATCGTTGTGGTGGCCAATCGCTTGGGGGCCGTTCACCAAGCTCTGTCGACACTCCTTTCCGCACAACACCTAGGACTCGAGGTCGATCGATTGATCCTCAACGATGTGCATCCTATGGAATCCACAGTATTCGAAAATCATCGACGTCTGCTGGAGTCGGCAGGCCCTCGATTGCTAAAGCAATTGCCAAACATTGAGTACTTCCGCCATGGTTCACTACCCGCGGACTGATTGCAGCTTTTCAGTCAAGCCTTGATTAAGCTTGGATTCGTATCTCCCAATTCTTCGAGCGATCGCACCCCAGGAATCTATTATGCATCGACTTTTCATTGCGGCAACTTTTGGCGTCTGCTGGACACTTGGTGCCTTCACATCAAACCTTGGCCAACTCGGCTCGATCGCTTTCGGCCAATCGATGTTTGCGCCGGGTGCAAAACTGGAAGTGGTGGTCGCAGGAGGTGTCGCGGGCGAGGGCCCTGCATGGGACACTGAACTTGGAATTCTGACGAGCGGCAATGGAAACATTCAGCGATGGTCGTTGGACTCCAAGTCTTCGATCTTTCGACAAGGTGCTGGCACCAACGGCCTATTGTTTGACCCCAAGGGAAATCTCATCGCTTGCGAACAGCAACATCGACGCGTCACCAAAACGGCCCGCGACGGTTCGATTCATATCCTTGCAGACCATTATCAAGGCAAGAAGTTAAACACGCCCAATGATTTGACGATGGATGCGCAAGGTCGCATCTACTTCTCCGATCCTCGCTATGGTGAACGCGATGGCATGGAACAACTCGATGCCGAAGGAAAACCCATTGAAGGTGTCTATCGCATCGATCCGGATGGGTCGGTTGATCGCATTCTTGGTCGCGAATTGGAACGTCCGAATGGGGTTCTCGTTTCCTTGGACAATCGTTTTCTCTACGTCGCGGATAACAACAACAATGCTCTTGGTGGGGCGCGCAAGCTCTGGCGATTCCCATTGAACGATGGACGTGTCTCACCGCAAGAAGGACGGGTTCTCTACGATTGGAAACAAGGGCGTGGTCCCGATGGTCTCAAACAGGATGTGCACGGCAACCTTTACGTTGCTGGCGGGCTCAATCGAAAGAATCCACCCTACGAACCAGATGATTCGATTCGGGGCGGAATCTATGTGCTCGACCCACAAGGCAAATTGCTCGACTTTCTTCCGGTTCCGACGGACGAGGTCACGAATTGTGCCTTTGGTGATCCCGATTCCAAAACGCTTTACATCACAGGAGGCGGAGTCCTCTATCGCATCCGGACTCTTCATCCTGGCTTCGTTCGTAAAGCACCCTAAGATGGTCACCTAGCTCCTGGCTTTTGCACCAGGACTCATCAGCCCTAACTCATGAGTCCTGCATGACAGCAACCGTTCTCGATCACAAAAGCAGGATGGGGGGCTCACCTTCATGGCGATCATTCTCTTCCCACTCGCGTCGAATCTCGCGCAGAGCGTAGGTGCACATTTCGAATTGATCGCTTAGTCGCTTGAGCAAGGAACAGGGTGGATCCACCGGATCGCTTTCGATCTGGCTGGCGATTCCGTACGCACGCTTTCCAAAGTGGCAATAGCTAACGAAGGTATCCTTACCAGCCGCACTTGGCTCGCGCAATGCTTCGGGATACATGCCCGACCAGAACAACGTGAAATCGCCGATATGCCGATGGACCGCTCGCTTGGCCAGCCCGACACGTTGCTGAGCTTCGGCCATCATGGTCACCACTTCCGTGGCCGGCCGTCCATTGAGTTGCCGGATGCGATTCGCAGCATCGGCCTTGGTGAACCGCACCAAGAGATCGCTGACGTAGTCGACCATTTCCGTGTCGGCCACGCCTAGTTTGGAATGAAAAATATACTCGGACAACCCCGAAAAAAATCGGTGAAGTACGACGCCCGTGGAATCATTCCCTTCCATAGAAAGCTACCTCCAGCAAGGTAAACTCTCGACCAACAAACACAATCCTTGGGGCCTTAGGGAGATATCGTCGCCCCACTTCTTCTATTTTAGCCCACCCCCTCACAAAATCCAGTTTTTCTCCACATCAGCCACGAGCCGAAGCGATCAAATCGCTCGCACCTTGCTTTTGGAGGAGACGAGCCGCAGTCTTGCCGAGCTCCTCAGGATCGGTTCGCGGCCCTTCCAAGTCGGCTTCCAATTTTGTCAGTCCATCGAGCGAAAACACAGAGGCTCGCAATCGCAATCGCTCACCGTCCACCGTTGCTAACGCAGCTACGGGAGCCAAGCATCCACCGCGTAGTTCGCGAAGCATCGTTCGTTCTGCGACGACGGCAGCATACGAGGGTTCATCGTTGAGTTTGGAAACAAACTCGATCACCCTGGGATCATCGTTTCGCGTCTCCAATCCTAAGGCCGCTTGTCCAACCGCAGGCAAAATACGATCCAATGACAATATCTCGCTGATGCGACCATCGAGCCCAAGCCGCTTCATCCCGGCGACGGCCAAAAGAATCGCATCGTATTGACCTTCATCCAATTTTCGAAGGCGTGTATCGAGGTTGCCGCGAATATCCCGAATCTCGATATCGGATCTCCAGCGGCGCAATTGAGCGGCCCTACGAATCGATCCCGTTCCGACGATCGCCCCTTGAGGCAATGCAGCAAAGCCAACGCCCTTGGCACTGATCAAGGCATCGCCCACTTCTTCCCGTGGTGGCACTGCGGTCAAACGCAATCCTTCCACCGGCTCCGTCGGAAGATCTTTGAGGCTATGAACCGCGAGATCACATCGGCCATCCAACAAAGCGCGCTGAATCTCTTTCGTAAAGAGCCCTTGGCCACCAACTTCCCCCAAGGGACGCGTCGATACATCTCCCGTGGTTGTGATCGGAACCATAACGACTTCGCAGCCCAAGGCTCGCAGTTGTCCTGCGACCCACTCCGCTTGCCATGTTGCGAGCGCACTTTGGCGCGTGCCGAGACGAATTTGCACTGTGATATTCCCGTGATCAAGCGGTGATCGATTTTGCGAAGGCTTGAATGTCTTGTTTGAGCGATTGAATGCGATCGCTCAAATTCTTCTTGGCTTGTACTAGATCGCGCGAAGCCTCTGAGGACAATGACGTGAAGAAGTAGAACTTGACTTTGGGTTCGGTTCCAGAGGGTCGCACGGCAACATAATTTCCGGGCTCAGCCAGATCAAGGATCACCATATTCCCTTTGGGAGCCTTTAAGCTTTCCATGCCACTTCCCAATCGATTCACGGTCAAGGCTTCGTAATCGCGAACCGCGGCAACTTGCATACCTCCCAATTGCTTCGGTGGCGCCGAACGAAATGCAGCCATAAGATTCTTCATGAGCGTCATGCCTTCGCTACCTTCCATCTGCACATTGAGAAGGTCTTCTTGATGGCATCCATGACGGATGAGCAATTGATCGAGATACTCGTGCATCGATTGTTTCTTAGCCTTGAGATCGGCAGCCAACTCGGCCATCAACAAACAGGCCACGGCTCCGTCTTTGTCGCGAGCATACTCTCCAATGACATAACCATGCGACTCTTCCGTTCCAAAAAGGAACTTCGATGGCCCCAATTCATCGGTCAGCCCGGCAATCCACTTGAAGCCCACATGGATGTTCCCCTCGCAACGTACACCGTAGCTTTCAGCAATCTTGCGAGTCAATTCAGTGGTTACCAAAGTCTTGATGACGAAATGATCTTTCGATAACGTTCCCATCGCTTTTCGCTTTTGCAAGACAAAGTCGGTGAGCACTGCGCCGAGTTGGTTTCCATTGAGCGTTCGCCATTCGCCGGAAGGATCGGTTGTCACCGGTGCCGCACACCCCATGCGATCGCAATCGGGATCGGTGGCAAGAATTAAGTCAGCCCCAGTCTTATTGGCTTCCTCGATGATGGCATCGAAAACAACGCGATTCTCAGGGTTGCTGACATGCCCTGGCACATTTGGAAAATCACCACTCGGTTCGGCATGAGGCCCATACTCCACTACTTGCTCAAATCCTGCAGCTTTGAGAAGCGGCAAGACGGCGAACGAACCAACACCGTGAAGCGGTGAATAGATGAGCTTGAGGTCACGAGGTCCATCCCAAGCATACGCACCCGCAGCTTTCAAATAAGCCTCATCGATTTCTGCAGTAATCATTTGCACCTTCCCTTCCGAAACACATTGTTGGAAAGGTACTGTTCGTATCTCCTGTACATTCATCACGCGATCGATGATCGCCTTGTCGTGAGGTGGTAAGACTTGGCCACCTGTGGACCAATACACTTTGACCGCATTGTCACTCGGTGGATTGTGACTGGCAGTCACCATGATTCCGCAATCGCATTGCTTCAATCGAACCGCCAAGGAAAGCTGTGGCGTCGCTCGATACTCATCGATGAAGTAGACCTGAAATCCATTGGCCACCATGATCGATGCACACAGTTCTGCAAAGTGTCGGGAATTGTGGCGGGTATCATAGGCGATGGCGCATCCCAGTTTCCCATCCCCGCGAACACTCCGTACGTATTCAGCCAATCCCTGAGCGCTTTCGCCGATCGTTCGATCGTTGATGGCATTGGATCCAATCGGGTACATGCGACCGCGGCGTCCACCCGTTCCAAACGGAATAATCGTCCAAAACGCATCATCCAGAGCTTGCCATTTTTCTTGGGCAATATGGTCCAAAACCTGAGCGACATAGGTGGCATACCGAGGCTCTGTCAGCCACGCCACGATATTTTCGACAGCACCTGGGCTCAATTTTCCCGCCGCGGCAGCAGCGCGAACTCGCGATTGAGCGTCCGAAACGGAAACATTTGCTGGGGAATGTGGCATAATTAGAGACTCGAATCCACAAAAACATGGGAAAGGAACCTGTTTGGACCGGGCAGGTGGAACCCAGATGGTCCAGATTCTAGTTTCCCGTCGCTCGTCTGTTCAACCCGTCCCTGAAGATCCTCCTTTTCGCAAGGAAAACCGTGCATGGCCCGCTCGCACAGCGTTTGCCCAATTGAACCTAGTAGTCAACCCATTATTTCTGTCAGCGGACTACGAGGATTGATCGGTAGCCAGCTCACGCCTCTCGTGGTGACTCGCTATGTTTCCGCATTCTGCTCGCAACTGGAAGGAAATCGAATCGTCATCGCGCGGGATGGACGCGAAAGCGGTCCGATGCTTTCCCAGGCGGTCGCTAGTACGCTCATGGCCAATGGCTGCCATGTTCTGGATGCCGACGTTGCTGCCACTCCGACCGTAGGCGTTTTGGTTCGCCACTTAAATGCGGATGGCGCCATTCAAATCTCGGCAAGTCACAATCCCATCGAATACAACGGCCTCAAACTGTTCAATGCCGAAGGACGCGTCCTTCCAGCGATCCAAGGCCGAGGCATTCTCGAAGCTTATCAGCGAGGCGATGCGGCGTGGTGCCCCGTTGCTTCCATCGGACGATTCGAACGTGTCGCCGATCCACATCAACCTCACCTCGATTCCGTACTGACTCATCACGATGTAAAGATGATTCGCAGCAAGCAATTCCGAGTCTATCTCGATTCCAATCGAGGTGCAGGAAGCTTGCTCGGAAAAAGATTGCTCGAAGCTCTGGGATGTGATTTTGAAGTAGGAGGCTCCACACCTGACGGGCAGTTTGAACATCCTCCCGAACCGATCGAGGAAAATCTGGCGAGCATCGGGGCGCGGATTCGCGATGGAAAGTTTGAGGTAGGGTTCTGCCAAGATCCTGATGCGGATCGTTTAGCCTTGATCGATGAACATGGTACTTACATCGGCGAAGAATATACGGTTGCCTTGTGTGCTCTGAATTTCCTTGAACAACGCCCCGGCCCCTTCGTTGTCAATTGCGCAACCAGCCATATGAACCGATTCGTCGCCGAACGATTCGGTGTACCCTTCTTCCAAAGCGCTGTGGGCGAAGCCAACGTCGTTGATGGAATTCGTCAACAGAAAGCCGTCTTCGGTGGTGAAGGGAACGGAGGTCCGATCGATCCGCGTGTCGGATGGGTTCGCGATAGCTTCGTCGGGATGGCGGCCGTGCTCGAACTGATGGCTCGTAAAGGAAAGACGCTTTCCCAATTGGTAGCCGAACTTCCCAAGCTTGCGATGATCAAAAGCAAGATGGAGCTTTCTTCCCAACAGCTACAACAATCGCTTGAAAAGCTACGCCTTGGAATGCAGGCCGACGAAGTCAGCACGCTGGATGGCATTCGGCTCAGTTGGAAGGATCGATGGATTCTATTGCGAGGCAGCAATACGGAACCGATCGTGCGGCTCATCGCCGAAGCCCCAACCCAACGCGATGCCCAAGATCTAATCGATCGCGCTCAACGATCGATCGCAACGTGATCGTTTCCAACACGTAAAGCTAGATTCGAATAAAGCTAGATCAGAATATCGTGCACGACCTTGGCAGGTTCGACTCCTGTCAGCCGAGTATCTAGACCTTGGTGCCTCACGAGAAAACGCTCGTGATCGATACCCAAGAGGTGGAGCATGGTGGCATGCAGATCATGTACGGTCACGATATTCTCAACCGAAGCATAGCCCAGTTCATCAGTGGCTCCGTAGACCTTACCTGCTTGAACTCCTCCACCAGCCATCCACAAGGAAAAGGCCAAATTGTGGTGGTCGCGTCCAGCGGTGCCTTTATTGGTTTGCGACATCGGCGTTCGACCAAACTCACCAGACCAAACGACCAACGTATCTTTCAAGAGGCCTCGCCTGGAAAGATCTTGGATCAATGCGGCCGAAGCGCGATCGGTTTCCTTCGCCTTCTGCTCCATACCTTCGCGAATCCCATTGTGATGATCCCAATCGCGATGATAAAGCTGGATGAATCGAACTCCACGTTCGGCCAGTCTTCGAGCCATCAAACAATTCGAAGCGAATGAACCATCACCTGGTTTGCAACCATAAAGATCCAATGTCTCTTGCGATTCCTGGCTTAGATCGGCTAACTCAGGAACGCTGCGTTGCATCTCAAAGGCAAGTTCGTATTGCGCAATACGCGTTTGAATCTCGGGATCGCCTGTTCGCTGATGATGGATTCCGTTTAAGTGTTGGATCGCCATCAAGTCCGCGTGTTGCTGATCGCGATCGATTCCGTCGGGGCTGGGCAAGTATAAAACTGGATCCCCTTTGCTTCGCATCTGCACCCCTTGGAATTTTCCGGGCAAGAATCCCGATGACCATTGCCGTGCAGCGATCGGTTGCGGAGGTCGTCCGATTCCCGTTGATACCATGACGACGAATCCGGGAAGATCTTTGGCGTCACTTCCAAGTCCATACGTCACCCAAGCTCCCATGCTCGGCTTACCCGCAAGTTGCGATCCGGTATTCATGAATTGATGCGCAGGATCGTGATTAATGGCATCGGTCACCATCGAACGAACAATGCAAATCTCATCCGCGATCGATCCCAATCCGGGAAACAAGGCGCTGATCTCTGCCCCACTTCTTCCAAAACGTTGAAAAGGGAATTGTGGTGCCAAACAATTCAAAGCCTGCCCCTGCAATTGAGCCAATTGCTGCCCACGCGTATAACTCTCCGGCATCGGTTTGCCATCGAGCTTTGCCAATTGAGGTTTGAAATCAAATGTCTCCAAATGCGACGGACCTCCAGCCATGGTCAACCAGATCACACGTTTCGCTCGAGCGGAAATGCGTGAGACGGATTCATCGCTGACCGATGCCCCATTTCCTTCCTCGGCCAACAAGCTTGCCAAGGCGACACCTCCAATACCGGCTCGTCCAAGGAAGGCACGTCTCTGAAGTATTGTGGATATCGGATGCATGGAGGCTACCTTCATTCTCTTGTGATCGCTTCGTGCAAGTTCAACAATACGCGTGCGATATGCGACCAGGCCGCAAGCTCGATCGGATCATCGGTCGTCTTCAATTGACCGATGGAAAGATATTGCTGCGTTTCCTTTTCGTGCAAGGCATGCGATTGTCTTTGAACTTCCCATAGCTTATTCAATACAGTCACTTCCTCTTGGCTGGGATCGCGCTGCAACACCCATTGAAAAGCGCGATGCAATCGTTCCTCAAACGTACCCTTTTCTTGAAGCAATCGATGAGCCAATCCCCGCGAAGCTTCAACATACGTCGGATCGTTCATGAGCACCAACGCTTGCTGCGGAATATTGCTTCGAGCCCGTTCAGCACAACATTCTTCTCGACTAGGAGCATCAAATGCCAACAACGACGGATGCAAGAACGATCGCTGCCACCATGCATAAAGTCCCCGCCGATATTGAGACTCCCCTACATCCACTTCATACTCTCGCGTTGGAAAATTAAGGTTTTCCCAATAGTTGGCTGGTTGATAGGGCCGAACACTCGGACCGCCAATGCGATGGCTCAAGAGGCCTGCTGCATCCAAAGCAAGATCGCGTATAGTCTCCGCTTCGACTCGAAATCGATTCTGCCTTCCATACCAGCGATTCTCTGAATCTTGTGCCCACTGAACAGCATCGATCACGGACGATCGCTGATAAGCATCACTCGAAACGATCAGCCGAATGACATGCTGAACATTCCAACCCGAATCCACCAACTCGCAGGCCAACCAATCCAAGAGCTCAGGGTGCGATGGACTTCCGCCTTGGGTCCCCAGATCGTCCAAGTGAGCAGCCAATCCCGTTCCCATGAACTGTTTCCACAATCGATTGACAAAGACTCGCGCCGTCAGTGGATTCTCTCGCGATACAAGCCACTGCGCTAGATCCAATCGAGTCAACCGATGAGCGTGATCGGAATTAGCCTTCGAACCACTGAGAAACGCGGGGATTGCCGGTTGCACCAACTCGCCGGTTTCATCCATCCAATTCCCGCGAGGAAGAATGCGCACCGTTCGAGCCTTCGCAGAAGATTGACTGACCAAACATCGAGGCAACGTGTTTTGAAAACGCTCAAACTCCTTCTCGGCTTCCTCCAGTTTCACTCGAAGGGATCGCTGGGAATGCCTCGCGTGCTTACCGAAGAACGATTGAAGCAAGCCTGTATCTGACTCTTTTCTTGGATCTCGTTGGAGCACGTCCCAGATGCGCTGCGAATCTTTCTTGTCGGGCTTGGGATCGGGTAGAGCAGCATAGAACGTATCGAACGATTCAAATTCTTGTAGGCATTTTGATTCCCAAAGGATTTGCTCGTTTTGCAGTTCACCCTGTACAAGATCCCATTCCTTTTTCAAGGCTTCGCGTCGACCCTGCAATCGTTCAAGCTCGACCGTTTGTTCGTGGTTTTGCACAACCACCATACCCGGTTCGCGTTTTCCAATGCTGGCCTCTTCGATGTCTGCAAAGAAGGCACCTAGGCTATAAAAGTCCTTCATAGTAATGGGATCGAACTTGTGATCATGACACTGTGCACAAGCAAATGTATGCCCCAACCACACGGTTCCAATCGCTCGAACGCGATCGGCCAACATGCGGGCTTCGTAATCTTTGGGCTGGGCTCCTCCTTCTTCCGTGGTCAGCAGCAAGCGATTGAATGCCGATCCCACTCGGCTTTCGAGCGTTGAATTGGGGAGCAAATCACCGGCGATTTGTTCCACTGTAAAACGATCCAAGGGTTTGTTGGATTGAAACGATTGAATCACCCAATCGCGATAGGGCCACACATTGCGAGGATTATCGCTGTGATAGCCGATGGTATCGGCGAAGCGAACAAGGTCCAACCAATTCATGGCCATTCGCTCGCCATAGTGCTCGCTGGCAAACAAGCGATCAACATATCGTTGATAGGCCGTTGGACTTGGATCGGCAATAAACTCCTGAACCGATTCCAAGGTGGGCGCGAGGCCCGTGAGGTCGAGAGCCAATCGCCGCGCCAGGATGCGACGATCCGCCTGAGCCAGCTTCGGAATCCCCTTCGACTCCAGCGCTGTATTGATCCACAGGTCGATCGAAGCTGTTTTTCCGGCCGGGGATGATGGACGATGCAACGGTTGATACGACCAATGAAGCTCGTACTTCGCTCCTTGCTCCAACCACGTTTGAAGGATGCGGCGTTGGTCGTCACTGAGTTGTTTGTGCGTGTCCTTGGGTGGCATCACCGTTTCGGAGTCTTTTGATATCACCCGTTGCCAGATGGGACTCTGAAGCGGTTTTACGAGATCGATCGCACCTGCGGCGATGGCATCTTCGCGAACATCCAATCGGAGATCTGCCTTGCGATTGCCCTTGTCCGGGCCATGGCAGGAAAAACAATACTCCGCCAACAGAGGCCGCACATCGCGATTGAATGATAACTCACCCCCGGTCTGCCCAAAACAATTGCCGTTCCAGAGCCATACTCCGATCGCAACTCCGAACCATGGGATTGTGCCTCGAAAGAGCATCGCTTCGCCTCGCTTGGGTGTTTGGTTTCAAGCTTCAGTCTAAACCAAATCGAGACACAAAAAAATCCGCTCAAGCGTTTACCGCAGAACGGGCGATTCTGCGGTATCCACCTGAGCGGATCCTTCAATGGGGCTCGTTGTTGAATTATTCAGCGGCACGATTGGTTCTCCACCGTTGCGCGTTGCCATGAAGCTTGATAAACGGTAACATCGATCGAATCAGCAACCATTCGAGTCGAACCGTCTCCCATCACAAAATGGGCGCCCATGGTATGGTAGCTCGAGAAATCTTCGAAGTGCCCCACCGGACTATTGGGAGTATGGTCTGCCGCTCCGACGATACGACCCTCTGCTTCCGCCGCTTCGGGAATCACACCGTGCCAAATCGTTCCACCCAATCGCGAGGAGCGTTCGCCTACAGCAAACGTATTGCTCAAACCGTCGGTGATATGTTGAAACTTGATGACGCTGTTGCCAAAGAAGACACCATCGGCCAGATACGGGTTCTCTTCAATTTCGGCCGTCCCAAAACAACCCGAATAGTTTCCTTTGGAAATCATGAAGAGAATGTCACCCGAATCGATTCCAGAAAGAGCATGAGAATGACCATGATGCCCATCCCCTTCGCCAATTCCGAAAAGATGATCGCCGATGTCCGAGGGGCAAATGAACGTTGGAATCACATACTTGCGAACCGGTTCATGGATATCATCTTCGATCGCGACCAACTGATTGATTTGGTTGTAAACGCTGTTTTGCTCTAGATAGGGCAACAATGCGACAGACCATCCCCATCCCGGCTCGCCACTTCGATCAGGAGAAATCCAACCTGCTGGAATGCGTCGAAAGGCTGATTCATAGTTATGAATGGCCAAGCCGATTTGCTTCAAGTTGTTGAAGCATTGGGTACGTCGTGCTGCTTCGCGTGCCATCTGCACTGCAGGCAACAACAACCCTACCAAAATTCCAATGATGGCGATCACCACCAAAAGCTCTACCAACGTAAATCCTCGCGAACGTGCGAGAGTCCCTTGCTTATTCATCGATCCAGTCCAATCCGATAGGAGAATTTCTAACTTGAGTTGATGGCGACATCACCCAGAGCTGGATTCTCATCGAACGAATCGGTCAACATCGACCGAGATGCAAGCGTCTAGAAAACCCAGCCTTAGGTTTGAACCGAAGGTGGGCCGCGCAGAGACCAAGACGTGTGACGGCTTGCAAGTAAAGCCGATTCGGAAAGAACGCGACGCACATGAGCGGATGCGAGCATCGCATCTTCATGAGCCGCTCCATGAGAAAGCCCTACCTGGGCCAACTCATAACAAAGCCGGCAGTCTTCATGATCACTATCCCATGCGCAAACCGGATCTTGCTGAACGAACTGAGAGGAGCAAGCATGCGAGTGATGGTGGCAATGGCCACAACTCGTCAACTCCTCCAACGCAACGTGGTCGCCCGCATGGCTTATTTCATGGTGAAGGCAAAGGGGGAGCGGCCCAGCTGCGGCTAGCAGCAGGGTAAGCCAAACCCAAGCTATCCTCCAATTCACCACGAGTGATTTCCCAAACAAGTGCCTTCCACGGGGATCCCGACTCGAGATTGGGTACAAAATTCCCCGCGGGACCGACAATCCCTTTTATGTTCACACCCACCCCAATCCGAGTCAAGGAGAATTGGAGCCCGATTTTCGAAAGCTGTGTCGGTTTCGGAAACTAATTGTTCGGCCTGTACGTCCATTGCTGTCGGAAGATTGGGGTTCTAGCGAGTAATCCAGGCCAATTCACTGGGCTTGAACTCAGGATCCCGTCATAATGAATGAGGAGTCTGCCCTCCCACCGAAAGGGCGGCCCAGTTTGATTTCTTTGTCGACCCGCGTGGGAATCTATGTCGGAAGCATCCTCGACCGCTGCAACTGCAGGCTCAAAATCACAGGCGATCGGCGACTGGCTTTATGCCTATCTCCAAAAATCTGCCAAGGTCATGAAGACCGTCGATTTGGCGATGAGCATTTTAGTGGGCATGGTCGCATTGGTTCTGTTCTTTTCCGGCTTGATCCTTGTTGACCATTGGATCTGGCCTCTCCCAACCTGGGCTCGGTTTGTAGCTTGGGGAATCATATGGGGAATGGGCGCTTGGTGGCTGGTTACCCGCATCGTTCCAACATGGCTTCGCAAAGTACAGCAAGCTTATGTAGCGAAGCAGATCGAGCGCACTATGCCCGAACTGAAGAACAGCTTGATCAATTGGCTCCAGCTTTCCAATGAAGGGGATGGGACACCGCGTGGAGTGTTAGCCGCAGTTGGACGTCACGCGATGGGGCAACTCAAGGATCATGATGCAACGGCTGTCATCGACCAAGCGGGGCCTATTCGCTGGGCAGCTCTTCTTGCAGGGCTGCTTGTCCTTTGTGGGTTCTACTTGGCTCTAGCTCCTAAAAGTGGTTTCGATACGCTTCGAAGAATAATGCTTCCATGGGATTCGATCGCGGCGCCTTCTCGCGTTCAATTTATCTCGATCGACCCAGGTGATACTTCCATCTCTCAAGGGAGCCAGCTACCTGTTCGCGTTCAACTCCGCGGATTGCGTCGTGGCGAAATCGTCTACCTTCAATACACAACCGCCGATCGACAGATCGTCGATCGCAAGATTCCCCTTGAACCCGACTTAGAAGGGCTGTCGTACAAGATCGACTTTGGCGCTTCCCAAGGTGGCGTTCAACAGGCCTTTCACTATCGCATCCAAGCAGGCGATGCGTTGAGCCGCGAATATCGGGTGGATGTGCATGCAGTCCCCATCGTTTTGATCGATCGTGTCGAATACCAGTACCCTCGTTACACACAACTCAAACCTCGTGTGGTTCAAGGTGAAGGTCGGATCGAAGCGATTGAAGGGACGCAAGTGATTCTCTACGGAAAAGCGAATCAACCTCTTTCCAAAGGTCGCCTCGAAATCGATCCAGAAGTTCAAGAAGGTCGATTCTTGCGAGCCTCATCGGTTCGCGATCTCTCCGTCTCCGACCGACAAGTTTCAGTCGATTGGCTACTTAAACTCGATGAGAAGCGAACGTCCCCAACCCTCACAAGTTATCGCTTCAAGATTTCCAATACGCACGGCGAATCGAATCCCGATCCCGTTATCTATCAAGTCAAAATTCTAGGTGACCTACCACCTGAAGTTCGTTTGCTTTCCGAATTGCCTGCACTGGTAAAAGTTCCGCTCAACGGTCGTTTGGACATGGAATGGAAAGCTGTCGACCCTGATTATGGATTGCAAGATGTTCGCTCGGTCGTCAAACAAGGTACCCAGGTCGTCCGCGAGGAGTCACTCTTAGAAACACTTCATACTCCCAACCTCCAAACCACGACTTCCTTGATTCCGTCGGAACTGGGATTGCGCGTTGGCGATCGCGTCGAGATCACGGTCACAGCAAAGGACAATCGTACGCGTCCGGGTACGGATGATTGGGAACCAAATATTGCGAATTCTCGCTCACTCACGATTGAAGTTGTTGCTGAGGATAAGAATCAACCCTCCACGCCACCTCCATCCAAGGATGAAGCGAACCAAACCAAACCCAATCGAACGCAACCGAAGGTGAAACAAGAGCCCGAGAAAAACAAGCGAAGCAATTCTTCAGACAAATCCAACCCAGGCGAACAAAGCAAGGACTCGGAAGAAGGTTCCTCGGCAGGAGTTGCCGGCGGTGGCAGCGACAGCAGCAAAGAATCGAACAAGGATGCGAAATCCAAGAACGGCCAAGGCGCAGGAAGTGCCTCCAGTTCGCCCCCTTCTCAAGACAGCCAACCTAATTCCAACGCAAACGATGGCTCAACAACACCCGATGCCAAGGTCGATTCGCAATCGAACCCATCGCCATCCTCGAAAGGTAACGGTTCCAATTCCGATTCTTCCAATCAAGACCCCAAGGATCCGAATGACGGTTCGAATTCCTCGCCAAACGATACGAAGAACGACCAATCGCAAGAAAGTTCAAACTCAAACAACCAAGGCAAGCCCTCTGGAAAGCCTCAAGAGATCTCCTCTGACTCGCAAGGCTCAAAGAACGCTCAGCCTATCAATGATCGCGATATTTTCGAAATGATCGAAAAGCATCGTCGCGAATCACAATCGGCCCCCAAGCAGAATCCGCCTAGTTCTCCTCAAGAAGAATCACAATCCAACCCATCCGACAAACAGTCCTCTTCCAACGAGGGCGCATCCAAAGAGTCGAACCCTTCTAAGTCAGATAACAACATGGACTCAAAGGGCAATGACTCAAAGGGCAATGACTCAAAAGGGCAATGACTCAAAGGGCAATGACGCTAAGGGCAATGACGCTAAGGGCAATGACGCTAAGGGCAATGACGCTAAGGGCAACGACTCCAAAGGCAACGACTCCAAAGGCAACGACTCCAAGCAACGACTCCAGGCAACGACTCCAAAGGCAACGACTCCAAGGGCAACGACTCCAAGGGCAACGACTCCAAGGGCAACGACTCCAAGGGCAACGACTCCAAGGGCAACGACTCCAAGGGCAACGACTCCAAGGGAAATGACTCCAAGTGACTCCAAGGAAATGACTCCAAAGGCAGTGACTCCAAGGCAGTGACTCCAAGGGCAGTGACTCCAAGGGCAGTGACTCCAAGGCAGTGACTCCAAGGGCAGTGACTCCAAGGGCAGTGACTCCAAGGGCAGTGACTCCAAGGGCAGTGACTCCAAGGGCAGTGACTCCGGGCAGTGACTCAGGGCGGCTCAAGGGCAGTGACTCCAGGGCAGTGACTCCAAGGGCAGTGACTCAAGGGCAGTGACTCAGGGCAGTGACTCCAAGGGCAGTGACTCCAAGGGCAGTGACTCCAAGGGCAGTGACTCCAAGGTCAGTGACTCCAAGGGCAGTGACTCCAAGGGCAGTGACTCTAAGGGAAGTGACTCTAAGGGAAGTGACTCTAAGGGAAGTGACTCCAAGGGAAGTGACTCCAAGGGCAGTGATTCGTCACAGAAAAACTCTTCCCCAGGCCAGTCCTCGAACGAGGGTCAAGCCCAGTCGGGTTCGAATCCCTCCGACAAAAACTCTAACAACAGTGGATCGGAAGCATCCCAACCTTCGAGTTCATCGGGGCCCGGATCCAGTAACAAAATGCAACGTGGCAACGAGTCGGGACGCAATAGCAATCGCAACAGTTCTTCTGGTAGTTCAGCCACGGGACCTGAGCGAGCAGATCCGGCATCCCCCGAATACGCGCAGAAGGCGACCGATCTCGTTCTCGATTATTTGGATCGACAACGAGAACAGCCTGACCCCGAGCTGTTGAAGAAACTACGGTGGAGCCCAGAGGATTTGCGAGCGTTTTCAGACCGTTGGCGGAAAGCCAAAGAAGAAGCGATGCGCGATCCCAATAAGAAGCGCGAACTCGAAGAAGCGCTTAAGGCCCTCGGTTTCCAACAAACCTCGAGCCAAAAGCGATCGGTTCAGACATCACAAGATGATCTTCGAGGCATGCAAGAAGAAGGAGCTCGAATCCGTCCACCCGAATCCCTTCGTGAACAGATCCAAGCCTATCGAAAAGCACTACAAGGAAAGAACCCTTAGGTTACTTACCGTAGTTCGGCTTCCACTCTTCCGATTCGGACCGCGCTTGGGCAAGGTAACGATCGATTTTTGCCACGATCTCGGGATTATCCATAGCCACGTTCTTGGTTTCGCCAATATCATTCTGCAAGTCATAAAGCTCCAATGGAGCCTCTTTGCGTTTGAGTCGAATGCCTTTCCAACGTCCCTCCATCAATGCTGCTTGGCTAAATCCGTTCTCATGAAATTCCCAATACAGAAACGCATGACTTTGCTTCTGACGCCCTTGGGGATCGCGTAACGACGATACAAATGAAATAGAATCTCGATCGGCTGGTAGTTCGATCTTGGCCAACTCACAGGCGGTAGCCATCCAATCACCAAAGTAGGCCACATGCGGTGAGACCACATCAGCAGCAACCGTTCCAGGCCAGCAGGCGATGGCCGGAACGCGGATTCCCCCATCCGTCAAACTGCGTTTGATACCTCGCAAAGGCCCGGCCGGCTGAAAGCGTTCCAACGAATGGTTACTTTCGTTGTGCGGTCCATTGTCACTCGTAAAGATGACCAAGGTGTTTTGGTCTAACTGAAGAGCTTTGAGTTCATCGAGCAGCCTTCCAACATGATGATCAAGGCGCGTGATCATGGCCGCATGTCCCTTATCCTGATCGCTCCAATCGCGATCCGCATAGGGACCAAAATCCGGAACGTGAGCTCCGTTCTGTAGGTCGCGTCGGCGCTCATTGTTGGCATGAGGCGTTACAAGACTCCAATAGAGAAAGAAGGGTTGATCGCGTTCTTTTCTAACAAAATCGATGCACTCTTCGACAAAAAGATCATCGGCGAAAGCCTTGGCTTCGGTGGCATATCCAGCCCCTGTCTCGCCGACAGGATGGACTTTGTTTGGAAGCTCTACTTTGGCTTCGTTGCGCCAAAGAAAGCTCGGAAAATGATTGTGAGCGTGCGTTTGATTGAGATATCCAAAGAAGGTATCGAACCCTTGCGATCGAGGCAAACCAGTCGATGCCTCACCGATATCCCCTAACCCCCATTTGCCGACCAAGGCCGTTCGGTAACCGGCCTCGTGAAGCAATCGAGCCACCGTTGTTTCATTGCTCCGAAGCGCTTGGGCGGCTGGATTCTTGGCACCTGCATTGCCTCGCACTTTCGTATGACCGTGGTGCTGACCCGTCATCAAAACACTTCGCGATGGCGCGCAAACCGTAGCTCCCGAGTAAAACTGCGTGAACCGCATTCCTTGTTTCGCCATAGCATCCAAACGAGGTGTTTGGATGACCTTCTGCCCATAACATCCCAGTTCACCATAGCCGAGATCATCGGCCATGATCCAAATGAGATTCGGTCGTTTCAAATCCCTTTGTCCATAGGCGGGTAATGCCAAAACACCAATTCCGAGAGCGACTCCGAGTAAGAGTAACAAGCGAGCAACCATAGGTGGGTCCTTTAAAGAGAGGAGGTCAAGTCCACTATTTTAGCATAACCCCCATGAAGATACTCAAAGCGTTTTCTTTGAATGCCGAGGACTTGCACCTTGATGGTCTTCACGAAAGAATGCAGACAATATTGCAGCAACGGTTTCATCCAAACATGCGGTTGGCAACCGCTTAGGTACAACATGATTTTTCGCGCGTGTTGGTTGAGTCTATGTGTTGGCTTCGGATTGTGGGGAAACGTTGGCGGTCAAACCACACCAAAGCGTTCTGATATTCGCGCTGCCGATTTGATCGTCCATCATGCCAAAGTGGTGACTCGCGATTCCGAATCGGTTGAGGCATTGGCCATCGTGGGATCGCGCATCGTTGCGATCGGCTCGAACGCAGCAATGGAATCTTGGAAAGGTCCTAACACTCGATGGATCGATGGCAAAGGGCGGAGCGTCACACCAGGCTTCAATGACGCACACGTCCACTTTCTCTCAGGCAGCCTCTCGCTCGATCAGGTTCAACTCCTCGATGCCAACGATCAAGCCGAAGTGGAGTCGCGCATTCGATCGTTCGTCGCTTCTCAACCAAATCGAGTTTGCATACAAGGCCGTGGCTGGGTCTATGGCGCATTCGAAGGTGGACTTCCCCACAAATCGATTCTCGATGCCATCGTTCAGGATCGGCCAGCGATCATGCGTTGCTACGACGGACACACGGTGTGGGTCAATTCCAAAACGCTCGAGCTTGCCGGTATCGATCGCAAAACGCCCGATCCCCCGCAAGGCATCATCGTTCGAGATGAATCAGGCAACCCTACCGGCGTCCTGAAAGAAGCCGCGCAAGAACTTATTGAAAAAGTGATTCCGCAACCGAGCCTGGAAGAAAAGCTCCGTGCTCTCGATGACGGTGCTCAGCAAGCTCTTCAGCTAGGAGTTACCTCAGTCCAAGAGGCTGGCGTCTTCGAGAAAGACTTGCTCGTCCTTGAGAAATGGATCACTTCCCCTTCGTTGAAACCCCGCATGCGGATTGCGTTGGAAGTGCGTCCGACGATGAACCAAGAGGAACTAGAACATTTGACTCAGCTGCGTCAACGATACAAACACCTTCATCTGCAATCAGTCAAACTCTATGTCGATGGCGTGATCGAAGCGCACACGGCTGCACTACTTAGCCCTTACGCGAATCGACCTTCGCGTGGATTGCCCGAATACGACCCCTCCGCTTTGGATCAGATGATTGGTTACCTCGATGCGAACGATTGGCAAATCATGGTTCATGCCATTGGAGACGCTGGTATCCGCATGACCCTCGATGCGTTCGAAAAAGCAGCGCAGAACCATCCACAACCGAATCGTGAGCGACGCCATCGACTTGAGCATATCGAAACCATACAACCACAAGATATCTCTCGACTTGCCAAACTAGGTGTCCTAGCAAGCATGCAACCATTTCACGCTCACCCAAACAAGAACATTTTTGAAGTCTGGGCGATCAATCTGGGTGAAGAACGTGCTCAGCGAGCTTGGGCATGGAATTCCATCCGAAAAGCAGAAGGACGATTGGCCTTTGGTACCGATTGGCCCGTAGTTGGGATCGATCCACGTCCAGGAATCCACGTCGCCGTCACTCGTCAAACCTTGGATGGTCAACCAGCAGAAGGATTTCTACCTCAAGAACGACTAACACTCCGCCAAACGCTTGATGCTTATACCTATGGCTCTGCTTATGCGGAATTCGCGGAAAAGGAAAAAGGTCTGATCGCACCCGGAATGCTGGCCGACCTCGTGATATGGGAAGAAGATATCTTTGCGATACCCATTCCTCAAATTCACAAGACTCCTATCGCTTTCACCATCTTGAACGGACAGGTCGCTTACGAACGCTCAGCTGCATGGAATCCCAAGCCTCAGTAGAGCTCACTTCCGCGTCGCGGTTGAAATCGCAATTAAGGCATGGACGCCGGTATCGGCATTGGAATCGGATCGACCTTGGTCTTCAGAGAACTTCCCAACCATTTGTCAGCCGATACGTGAAAATGGTCCTTCTGTTTGTCGAGTTGTTTATTCATCTTCTCGACTAGCTTGTCATCGTATTCTGCAAGCTTACGATCGAGCACTTCTCGCAAGGAACTTCCCAACACCTTGGCAACCGATCCTTTGACATGACTGATACGCGTGACTTGAAACTCGAGCAGTTCCACTTTGGCATCCAGGATCTTCGGAGTCAATGTTACAGAAGGGGGCAAGAGCACGGGGTTGAGCTGGATCGATAGTTCTGTTTCGGTCGTCATTCGGGATCGCGCATTGGCCTGTGCGGAGATGCTGAAGGTTCGAACATCCCATTGGTACCTTCGTACTTGACCATAGACTTTGATCGGAGCTTCGACGCTCGTACGGAAGAACAACACTCCGGGTCTAACTTCTTTGAGATCGTAGATACGAATCTGCAATTCATTGGCAGGATCGATCAACTCGACGAAGTAGCGCGACCAGGTTCCCTGATCGACCTTCTTATACTTACGGTGTGTTTCGATGCGCAAGCCTTGGCGCTCGATATCCAATCCATCCCATACTTCTTTTTGCTTTCCCCACTTCCGCTTGTCTTCGGCAGGTCTCTGGGAGAGCACTTCAACCATCGAATCAACCGGTCATCTCCGGCGAGACTTCCGATTGCAAAATCGGCTCTGCCCCTTCCATGTTTGGTGGAAGGTGGATCTTGGGAACCGTTGGCTGATCGTCGAAATCTGGGATACGTCCCAATCCAGCAAAATCGCTGGTGGCCCAATCATCCTCGATTTCCGAAGGTGGAGGCCAAAGGAACTTGCGGCGCAGCTTGAGGTCCTGGCAATTGCGATTGCCCTCGGGCTTGATCCATCACCATGCACGTGACGAAAAGCACACTCAACCATCGAAGCGTATAGGGAAGCCTTGGATTGCTTTGCATGTCCTTTGCTCGGTAATCAAGATGGAAGGCGTAATGATTGGTGTTGATCACGATTCTTCGCCTTCCGGTCGGCTTTTCGACTAGGATCCGTTGCGATCGCCAAACACTTTTTAGGGGACTGGAAGTTAACCAAATACCTTCCAAGGGACTGGAAGTCAACGAAGCACCTTCCAAGGGACGGAAGTCAACGGCGAGACAACGGACTCGCTGGGACTTTAAGAGATTAGGTGCTTTCTCGATAGGCGAGTTTTAGTAGTCGAACGAAAGCGTATCCAGCTCATCGCCCATCCTTGTGACCAAGCTTGAACCATTTTGGGATCGAGCCGCTCGACATGAAAATCACCGAGCCATCTACCCGTCCGACTTGAAAGCCACCGGTATGATAGCTTTGCAACTGAATGCTTCAAAACTGGGAGCTGTCGGATGAGCCCCTTCAGTGAGATTGATCCAGTCAGATTGCTTCACCAGTCTCCTTGAGAACACAAAGCCGGTCTCAATGGCCTGCCCATTTTTCCAATCGAGATGTCCCGAACCGGTTACCCAAGTTCCGCCGAGACTCTTCGATAAGATGTTTCCTGCGGGAGGAGGCGTTAATCGAGTCTGGGCAGTATTCTGCCAGTACCCATTGCCACTGGTAACTTCCCCCAAAGCGATCGTTTGTCCAAGTCCATCGGTAAAGGAACTGAGCCGCAATCCAACGGGTCCAGAAATGAATGCACCATCACCGCGTTTTGGATCGGCTGGATCATAATACATCCAGGTACCTCGATTCACCGCATAATTGACTCCCCGCACGCCGCTTCCATGATCCGGACATTCGGTAACGGGCAAAGGGTATTGCTTCAATGCGATAGGATTCTGCGGATTCGTTGGATACGCGATGACTTGTTGGTTCCAAGTTTGTCGAAGGTCGATGGAACTAAAAAGATTGGGTTGATCGACATAAGGAAGCAGCATCACGAATGCAGACCAGCCGTCGGCAGTTCCTGGAATTGGTGTCCAGGCAGATGGTAGGTAGCCGTGTGAAGATTCGTAGCTATGGACCGCGATCAATAATTGCGATAGGTGGCTGGCACACGATATCCGCCGTGCCGCTGAGCGAGCTTGTTGGACAGCAGGCACCAAGAGGCCAACCAGCAATAGCAAAATGGTGAGTGAGACGATCAATTCCAGAAAGCTATATCCGCTACGGAAGCTGTGAATATGAGCCGATGAAACAGCGCATGTCGTTTCTTTGGGAGCGAACCCCGTTTTTTTTGTTGGCATCAGTTGAAGCTTCGGTTGCAAGATACTTCAAATCCCTGAAGATGAAGCGGAAATCATGCATGCGGACCTTGTGGCCAAATTGTCGCGGGTGCCCCACCAAGCTTGGCGGGGCAGAGCGAAGTCATGATAATCGAGGTTGTCCTTCGAATGTTTCCGATTGGAACTGCGCATTAGCGAACTTGAAGCAATAGGGAACGCGATCGACGCCGCTACTTGCCTGCGTGCCACAAAAGTATAGTAGATTTGGAAACTCCGTTTTCTTGAAAATTATTTCGGGCGAGACCCCAATCATGAAAAAAAACTCGCGTCATGACGTGAAGGTAAAACCCATTCTCGCAGGTTGCTGCACGATGGCCCTGGCTTTGGCCGGATGCAATCCACCCGAAGTCGACCCTGTGGCTTTTGAGCCGAACATGGTTTATGCAGAACGCTTGAAGCTTCAACAAGAACTCGTCACCGACCAAGGAGCGAACTTGATGAAGCAACCTCTGAACGACGCACAGCAACTTCTCGTGGAATGGTTTGGAACGCCCGACGATCCCAAGATTCCTAAAGCATTGCAAGACGCTGGCTACAAGGAACTCTTCTCGCTCGAGAATCTTAAGATGGCCGCAGGACCTGCCCCTGCCTCCAAAGAGCCTTCCGATCATGGCCTTTATCGTCAGTTGTGTGTGACCTGCCATGGTGAAACCGGCAATGGACGTGGAACGACGGCCGCCTCACAGAATCCTTATCCTCGCGATTTTCGAATGGGTGTCTTCAAGTTCAAGAGCACACCCCGCAATTCAAAACCTGCGAGGCTCGATATCGTACGCGATCTGAAAAAGGGACTTGCGGGATCGCAGATGCCCGTTTTCGATAAGCTGAACGACAAACAGATCAATGCACTCACCGATTACGTAGTCTACCTGTCGATTCGTGGCGAACTGGAGCGTGAACTGCTCAAGGAAGCCGCCTTCAACATGGAACTCGATTCCGATCCACCCGAACGCGTTTATAGCCCTGATGGCAAAGCCAAGAACAAGCTGGAAGAGCAACTAGAACTGGCCAATGAAAAACTGACTGCCATCGCCGATGCTTGGTTGAATGCCAATGATCAAGTGCAAGATTTTCCGCCTCCGACGGAATTCCCTGTCGATGGACTGACCGAGAATCGTGATGCAGCAAAACTGACTGAGTCCATCGCCAAAGGCAAAGAGCTTTTTCTTGGAACCGTTGCAACGTGTGCCAAGTGCCATGGCGAATCAGGGAAGGGTGATGGCAAGCAACCGCCAGACTATGACGACTGGGTCAAGGACATGGCCAACGCTCAATGGGGTGTGGCTCCTGACGATATGGATGCCTTACGACCTTTGTTGGCAATTGGAGCCATGAAGCCGCAACCTATTCCTCCACGCAATCTCGCTGAAGGTAAATTCCGCGGTGGTAGTGATCCGATCGACATCTTCCGCCGCATTCGTTTCGGCATCGCAGGGTCTCCGATGCCAGCTGCGGCCTTGGCTTCGGCTCCTGGCCAACCTGGGCTCACCAATGACGATATTTGGCACATCGTCAATTTTGTGCGTAGCCTTTCCAAACTCGAGCCACTGGCGAACAAATAACTCGAGTTTTTCAGGAAGAGAAAACCGAAAGGGGAGGCAACGCTTCCCCTTTTTTTGCGTCTTTGCGATCGCTAGAAATCTCACGAATCGGAGCAAACCCCTTCGATTTTCGGGAACTCTGAGGTCTAAAGGTATATCCAAGAAGCTAGGTAGACGGTTTGCCCCCTTCAGGTTGGGAGCGATCCAGCCCGAGCCCAAGCGGCTACCACCTTTATGCATCCTCTCCATTCAAAATGCGGGACAGGGTTAGGTCAACGCGCGCAGCGTCGGCTGCTGGTCAATTAGCAACGGCAGCTTTTTGCAATCGGTTTGCAAAATCAATAAAGCTCCATGTCTGAAAAAGGGTTTGATCCTGGCAGCAGTCACCCGCATCAGTGGCAATACGAATGAGGCCATGGAGATCTCGCTCGGCTCCAGCGACGTCACGGAAGCGATTGTTGATCACCTCATCACGATTCCGCCAGTAGACTTCCGTTACCTTTCCCATCGCACGTGACGATGCGCTGCTGGATGAACTTCTCCAGACGAGTACGTATCCGCGCTCCTCAATTTAGCGTTTGAGACCGACGAAGTAGAAATCGTCGTGGAAGATTATGAAAAGCTGATTCTTCAAGTGGGCCCAACCACGATATCCGAAAAGAATGGTCAAGCGTCAGGCATTGTTTCGCGACCCAATACTGATATCCAACAAGCCATCCAAGTCCAGATCACTGCTTCCGATGGATCTGTTCAAGTGATTTCTGGACCGGTAACGATTCCGGCTGGAGCCTCCAGTACTAGCTTTACCTTGGAAGCGATCGACAATGCCTTGTTGACTGGAACCCGCTCGATCACGCTCATCGCGACCTCTGCGGGATACATCGATGGCGATGCCCCGATGCAGATCCTCGACTCCGAACAAATCGCTCTTCAATTGCAATCGAATCCGATCTCCGAAAATGGTGGACGCGGAGTTGGTAAAGTCCTGCGAAGCAATACGAACAATGAATCGGCTTTGACAGTACAGTTGACTGTGGATCCTGCAAGTGGCCTTCAGATTCCAAGCTCCGTGGTCATTCCCGCCGGAAGTGCATCGGCGACCTTTGACTATGTCGCGATCGATAATCAAATTCTCGAAGGAAGCCGAACCTTTATTGTCTCGGCATTTGCCGTCGGATATGAAGGCGATTCACAAGATTTGGTTGTCACGGATGATGAATCGCTGAGCCTTTCCTTTCCCCTACGTTACGCCTTTGAAAACGCAGGGACGGTGATGGGGCGAGTGACTCGCAATAACACCAACATCGAGAATGCCATTCTGGTTCAGCTACACGCTGCATCACCACGGATCCAAATACCAAGTTCGGTGATCATACCCGCCAATGAAAGCTCGGTCGATTTTGCGGCCCAACTGGTCGACGATAGCCTAGCTAACGGCGTTGGCGACCAGCAGGCATCACCGTGGAAGCGACCTCGCCGGGCTAAGCGCAGCTCGACCCCGCGGGATCATGGATGATGAAAACGTTTGGCATAGCGGCAATCCCGTGGATACGAATGCCGATGGTCTCGTCACACCCGCTCGATACCCTCCTCATCATCAACGCGCTCAATTTGAATGGCCCCAAGCCAGTAAGCGGAATCATCCTTCCCACGGATCGACCATTTCAAATCGATGTCAATGGTGATGGTGTGATCAGCCCGCTCGACGCCTTGATCGTCATTAATCATCTCAATCGATTTGGCCCAAGCCAAGGCGAAGGTGGTGGCGGGGAAGGTGGCGAAGGCGAAGGTGGAACCGATCAAGGGTTATCGGGCTCAGCAGGACAGACTTTTTGGGCCATCCAACCGCCTTTACAATCGCATGATGCTATCGATGAAAACGAAGGCTCGATTTCGCGACGCCGCCGGATAACGTGGCTGGCTCGATCTTAATCATTCGCGAGCCACCTCCAAACATTGAGCTCGAATATAGAGGGCAATAATATGTGGGGCAAAAATATGAATGTGCTTAGTGGGACCGCTGGGGCCTGAAATATGCGAAAGATCTAAATAGATAATCGGAATCACATGAACGATTGTGGTCACGCTATGTCGAGATCAGCGAAATTTTTTGCCCTACATTTTTTGCCCCAATCGAAATGCCTGAGGTGATAGACGTGCCTCGGCATCGTGATTGTTATCACAACCCGACGCGTCAGGTTATGGCTGATACAACCAAGCCATTCCCGACTCGAATCTCTATTCTGCGCTACCTCAAGCATTGAGCTCGAACATAGAGGGCAAAAACATGTGGGGCAAAAACATGAATCTGCTTTGTGCGGATCGTTGGGGCCTGAAAGACGTGCCCAGATCAGGAAACAGATAATCCGAATCACATGAACGATTGTAGTCACGCTATGTCGAGATCAGCGAAATCTTTTGCCCCAATCAGGAAATGACTGGTGTTGACCTCGGCATCGCCATCGATCGACGAGGGGCCAGTGTTGCTTGAGTGCGTGGTCCTTGCTGACGCTTTGCGGGTTGTGAAATGCGTGGTCCTTGCTGACGCTTCGGTCGTGAAGCACACGGTCCATTGCTGACGCGTCAGGTACTGAAGTCGCGTATCTGCTAAGTTTCTTTTATGGAGTCGCTTGCAGAGGACTTTGGTCCAAAAAATCGCGCGGGATAATTTCAAATCCATGCCAAACAATGGGTTGGTCCATCCAATCCTCGGATCGCGGATGATGCGCGAACGACAAGCGATACCAAGCGACCACATCCGCCCCAAGCACAGGCTCTGCATTATCCAAATACTTCGTCAAAGCCTCCAACATCCGCGTACGATCCTCGAGCGTATAAGGAAATTCTTTGGGGTGAAACTTGGTGATAAAGAAGTCACCTTTTAATACAGGATTGGGAAGTCCATCCTTCCATGCTCCATGGCCACCCGGCAAAAGATGATACGATCGAGGATGTCCTTGCGCATTGACAGAATTGGGATTCTTGACGCGCCAAGATCGAAATACATTTTCACTGAGCACTCGTCCTCGCTCAAACTCAAACGGTCGCCAAATGGCTGTTGCCTTGGTTGGATCATCACCATCGAGTTCATAACTAAACTCTTCGGCCACATTTCCTTCGGCACCATCGATATCGAAGTCGATCCTAAAATAGAAATTGTGAATATGGGATGGCGCGAAGATCTCGTTTCCATCTTCATCGTTTCCAACCACGATACCTTTGTTGGTACCTTCACCCACATTCAAATGCTGGAGACCTCCCGTCGCGCCGACATCGGCACAGATCGCTCCATCCGAACGAAGTTTCCATCGAATGACATAGGTGTAACCATCGAAGGGGCCCGGAAAGTGGGCCATCGACCAGAGCACCAACATCTTTCCGGCCGCTCGGCCCCGCGTTCCGGCATACAAAAATCCTGTCGATTCTTCGTGTATCATCACATCGGCATGTTTTCCCGATGCGGCTGTTCCATCACGGTTGAATGCACGACAGCCTCCATTGGGTGCATTGCAATCGCGGCCAATCAACAGGGGCATAGGATTGGCCTTGAAGCCTCCCAGAGCAAAATCTTCTGGTCGTGGCCAACCTGTTGCATAGGGGACGTAGATCTCGGCCAAGTTGATCGACTTGAGAACCTTTCGTCCACGAAAATGCAAGTCGGTTAGCATCAGTCCTTCGATATCACGAAACTGCCACCGAAAGGTCCAGCCTTCCCACTCCATGAATTGGCCTGCCTTCACATCGGGTGGTCCCTGAGTAATGGCCATCTGAGATTTGGTGGCATCGGTTGTATCCTGCGCGCAGAGTGGGGATGGCGAAATCCCTCCGCTCCATCCCCATGCAATCACTAGCCCCACGATCGTGGCGCGACACCCGACAACGGTACTCATCGATATCTCTACTTCGCAAGCGAATAACAAACGACTTCTTCGTCATTGCGAACGAAGAGACACTGATTGGCATAAGCGGGATACGACCATACGACTGCTCTTCCAAAACAATCATTGGTAGGCTTGATGACGTTCGTTCGTCCAAGCTCTTCGTATTTTTCCGGATTCAGATTGGCGAGGATCAAGTTGCCGGTTTCACTGAATAGCAGATAATTCTTGCCAAGTTTGTTGATAAACGCCGTGCCATGGCTAGCGCGACGTTCACCACCGGCCGTTGGAAGCATCGACTCCCACATCCGCGTGCCATCGGATAACTTCGCGCATACAAAACTACCCTTGCCGCAATCGCAACCATAGATGTAGTCACCATCGATAACGGGCGTCGTGTTGGCGGAATACAAAGCCGTTTTGGGTGTTCCCTTCCAAAGAACCGTGGCACCTGGCTTGGATCGATCCAGTTCAAACAGTGCACCGACTTCACCGATGCCGCTCACGAAAAGCTTGTCGCCTTGAATGACGGGGGCTGCGATCGACATTCCATACTTGGCCTGCAGAGGTTGACTCCAAAGTACTTTGCCACTCGTAGGTTCGAGCGCATTGAGGTTGTCGGCATCCCATATCAACAGCTGATCGACATTGGCGGCACGGATCAGCGTCGGCGGGCAATACCCCGTCTCACTTGCTGACAAGGCTTTCCAAATTTCTTTGCCCGTTTTCTTATCCAGCGAAACAACGATGCTTCCCTTGCCTCCTGCCAAGCAAATCAATTGTTGGCCCAAGATCAACGGTGCTGAAGAGTAGCCCCAGATTGGAGCTTCGGTTTGGTAATCGGTCTTGAGATCACGTTCCGCACGAGCTTTCCATCGCTTGCATTCAGGCAGATCAAATGGCCTTCTGCACCTTGGAAATAAACCAGCCCATCATCGATGGTCGGTGTCACACTTGCTGACCCAGCGGCGTAGGATAGAGCGTACTTTCGATCTTCTGAAAAACTCCAAAGCTCTTTCCCGGTCTTCTCGTCGAAGCAGTGGATCCGCTCCTCGCCTGACAGCTGATCTCGAGCCCCCGGATTGTTGGTGCTCGTACCTTCCTTGCGGACAAAGTCGGATACGTAGACTCGCGCTTTGGCAACGGCAGGTCCTGAATAGCCGCCGGCAACCGGCGCGGACCGAGTTTCCGGAGACCATCCTTCGGAATCTCGGTGATCCAACCAGCTTCCCTCAATCACACCATCGCGATGAGTCCGTTCCATTGAGGCCAGTCTCCGCAAAAATGTCGCCGCAGAAATCGTTCCCCAGAGAGCAACGCTCAGCAGCGAGCGAAGAAATTTGGTATTCATATCAATTCCTTTAGTCGAATGAGCCACTAGCAAGTGCTCATTGTACCAAAGGAATCCCTTTGTGCGTGATTGCGGCAAGGGGTTTGAGATTCCTAGCTTTCGCCAAAATTCATTCTGCGGAAGGCTGGGGGTCGGCGTTTGCGCCAAACGCGAGATCCCAAGAAAGCCACGGCCGAAAAACCAGCCAAAGAAAGGGACGTTGGCTCTGGAACCGCAGTGATCGTAAAACCAATATCACGGAACGACTGAATGGTCATGTTACTGACAAAGGGGTTGTTGAATTGAGCCAACCCGTCATAAGCACCTCGTCTCGCATATCACGACCTTGAGCGTTAGTGATTCCCGTTGCTCCTGCGCCACCATCCACTTCGTTCCAGTGTCCATTCGCGGTTCCAGCTCCACCACCTAGTTCTACGTTGGGCGTTCCCGTTTGGCCGAATTCGGATTGCCATGCAGCAGTCGCAAACGCACCCGTGAACTCGCCCGAGTTATTAAGATAGACGCCATTGTCTGTCAAGGGTTCCAAAGCCCATGACGTGCGCCATCTCATGGAGAATGACGTCATCGAATAGACCGGCATTCACGAGCCCTGTGATATCCGAAGAATCAAATTCCATGATTCCATCGGTTGCTAATCAATTTGGGCGATCTCCTGATTGCTTCTGTCCAACCTGCTTGCCCAAGTATTCCACCGCATTGTCGATGTTTTTGACCGAAGCATTGATCGTCAAGCCCGTCATCGTTTGACCGATGCCCCAACTGCTCCCAGAGGTGCGCGACACAACCACACCATTCTGGTATCCTGACAACTTGCTTTCCCAAAAAGCTTTCGCATCCGTAAAGTAGGATTGGTACTGAGCATCACCCGTGTAATTGATGTTGATAATCAAGCCAGCCACATGGAGGTTTCCGAGAATCATCAACGTGGCCCAGAGGGAACCCCAACCCAATTTTGAGTGCAACGGTCGCATACGATCACACTCGTGTCGAACAGATCGCAAATCAACAGCCACCGAGCAGGTCAACTTCGATAAGCATCTTCAAACAAAATCAAGTACAATTTCCAAACACCCTCCAACGCCCCTCACTCAAGCGTACCCGATCCCGTCGTCGGTAAATCAATGCGTTGGAGTGACTTCTTAAGGATTTGAAGCGTCATGCAAACTTGCCGTCGATTCCAAGTGGGACTCTTCTTGTTCTTCGTACTTGCAGCTCTTTTCACTAGGACGAATGCGGACGAGAAATGGAACGTGCTGCTCGTCACTGCCGACGATATGAATACCGATTCACTCGGGATGGATGGGAAACCAATTCCATCTAACGCCTAATCTGGATGGTTGCACGGACCGCTCACCGATTCGTTCATCATCACGTGACCGTTCCAATTTGCCAGCCTGGACGATCGGCCTTCACCCAAGAGCCGGTTTGGTTCCTCATCGAAACGGGGCTCTTGGTTTTCAACCGATTCGCCCAGGAGTTCCGACATTGACCAAGATCTTGCGCGATGCGGGTTGGTATACGGCCGTTATCGACAAGCATCCTCATATGAAACCGGATGAGTCGTTCCCGTGGCATAGCAAGTTCACAGGATCAGGAAAGAATCCCAAACTCTTTGGTGAGCATTTGCAGCAGTGCATTCAAGAAGCCAAGGATCTGCACCTTCCCTTCTTCATTAATGCCAACATCACCGATCCTCATCGTCCCTTTCGAACGAATGAGGATGCAACGAAAACGCCGAACAACCAAGGAAAGAAGCGAGCCAACCAACAGGAAGCGGATCATTCTTTGCCCATGGTTTCCGTTGATGAGATAACGGTGCCATCTTTTCTTGAAGATCTGCCAGAAGTGCGACGGGAAGTGGCAGAGTACTATTCGAGCATTCGACGATTCGATGCATCCTTCGGTGAAGCGATGATGGCCTTACAGCGATCTGGTCTTTCCGAATCGACGCTCGTGCTGTTTCTTTCTGATCATGGCATGTCATTTCCTTTTTCAAAGCCACCGTCTATCGCAACGGCACGTGGTCTCCTGTACTAATTCGATGGCCGGGCATGCCCGAATACCGACCCATCAAGAATGGGTCACGAGCGTCGACATCCTGCCCACATTGCTCGACATCCTCAAACTCCCCCTATCCATCCGAATTGAGCGGACGTTCGTGGACTCCTTTGCTGCATGGAAAGACTCAGCCAGATAGGGATTTTGTCGTTACGTCAACACGGTGAGCAGCGGCAAGAGCTTTCCGCAGCTGGTGGCGAATGTTCGTTCCGAAAAATTCGCCGATCAATTCCATGCTTGGCCCACGGGTCAGCCAGACTTCCGAGTCGAAGCGATGAGTGGCCGGACGTTCAATGCTATGTCGAAAGCTTCCCAAGCACCCGATGCAACGTCTCAACTCAAACAGCGTGTTCAGCAATTAGTCGTGGGGGAAACAGAGCAGTTCTTTGATCTCGAGATGGATCCTGATGAACGCATCAATCGAATTGCGGACCCACATTATCGAGAAACGATTCAACTTTATCGCAAACGTCTCGAAGACCACATGCTCCAAACGCAGGACCCATTGCTTAAGACATTCCGCTCAATGGCGACCACTCAAGCGACCAACTAGAACAGCGAGCCGTGTCCGCAAGTGGATCGAAACCGATTGCGTGAATTGGCTCGAGCCAATTCCAAGAAGACACTAGCGAAAGAGTGTTGGAGCTTCAAAGCCTCGATAGGACACGGCTGGTGCTGCAGCGTTTTGCGGAGGATAGGCTGGTACCATCGGTGCAGCCCCATAGGATGATCCTCGTCCGAGCTGAATAAGATCGACGGCGTTGTACCCTCGTAGATCGGGCATGACATATCGCGTCGGATCGGTTCCTTCCGTGGAATTGACCATGTAGTGGCCGATATCGATCACCATGTTCAAAGGAGGCTTCCCGGTTGGGATGAGTTGAATCTGAACTTGATGCGGCAACGAATACTGCACAGAACTGTAGTATTGATGCTGACTCATTTGAGAACTGGCCAGCAACTTGCGCGTTGGATCGCGTAGCATGACCTGCTTCACCGTTCCATACTTTGGGTCTACCACGACCGTTCGTACAAACGTGCCAGCAGGGAGAGGTACCATCGTGGTTAACTCGACCATACCGTCGGCCCGCATTTGCGGATTCTCGGCGAGAGCATAGGGATCCAATTCGATGATCCCCAGCGCTTCCACTAACCAAAGAGGTGATACTGGAAGCTCTTGGCGTTGCAATTGTTGATCGAATTGCTCGTGACTTGCATAGAAAAGGTCGGGCGTCACCCCTTGTCGCACCGCCATCCAAAAGACCTGATCATTGCTTCCTAGATCGAAATCGGTTCCAGTGAACGAAGTGACTCCCGCGCGAAGGCGAAAATTCTTCTGCCTTTGCCAAAACAGTGACGAATGTTGCAAGGCCGGAACACCTTCCATTCGAATGGAAACCGTGTTCGACTGAAGCTCGCGAATTTCGCGAGAACGATTCAAGGCATCGGACAATTGTTGTATCGTGGGAGGTGCATTGAACAAAACAGGAGGAGCGAACTCGCTCACATTGTTGCGACGAATGCATGTAGCTCCACTCGAGCATACCAGTACCCAGAGCGTCAACAGAAGCAAGATCCGCGAATGCCATTGCTTCGTCGTCTTCATGGGAACAGCCTTCCTTGCATACGATTACTCTTCACGATAGAGCATCTCGTCGAGTGCTTGTTGGATCTCATCCAATTGGTCGGCGGAAGGTGGTGTGGAAGGAACCCAGAACTCTCGACCATCCGATGGATGGACCAAGTGCATGTAGGTATCATCCTTGTCCGGCTCGTCATCATGGGATTCCACTAAGAGTCGACGTCGAACAAGTAAGACCCCGAGCAGATAAGCCAGCTGACTTTCTTCGGGTTGCTCGCAGAGATCCGCGAGTGTTTCAATGAGCACATGGTTGGGAGTGGGCTTGCGAGTCTTCGCTTCGGGTAACGGCATGCGGCCGCGCCACCAACCGATCGCACCTTCCGGAGGTCCACTCCATTCCTTCTCGGAGAAGTCGATCCTCTGAAGATCATTTCCGTGGGTGATCACCACCGAATAGAATCGTTCTCCAGGTTCTAGAGGACGATCTGATTTCTGACATCGTCGCGTGCAACGCTGAACGTTGTAATCCTGCATCAGTGCAACTCAACCTGCGTTCCGATATGCGTTTCCCATTCCGTGCGAAACGCTTCAGGCTTATAGCCAACGCGGAGGGTATGGGATCGACCTTTCGGAAGCAAGTCCAATCGGTTGATTGCATTTTTTACGAGAATCGCCTACACCCAATGAAGAGATATAGAATCGCAAACTTGTATGGGACGGTCCTGAATGAGCCCCTGGATCGATCGAGATTCCATCGCTGACTAGTTACTATTTCCTTACGAATATGGCAACAGCCGAGCTCATGGCGCAGGACTGCGATTGTCGCCCTATTGGAAAAGCACTACGTTCAACCCATCGTAAGTTTCATGACACCGCGAGGAGATTCGTCCATGCTTTTAACGCTGAAATCAAAAAAATGCAAGCATTCCATGAAGCGTCGATCTCTTCAATTGGAGCGACTCGAGCTTCGTTCGATGATGGCTTCGGACTTGGTCATGGATTGGAATGATGAAGCGCTAGCGGCGATTCGACAAGCGAGCACGGCACCACCCGTTGCATCGCGAGGGCTAGCCATGTTGCACATCGCTATGTTCGATGCCCTTTCTGCCATCGATCGCCAATATGAACCCTTCGCTATCAAGGCAACGGCATCGCCAACAACCTCACGCGAAGCCGCCATGGCGACTGCAGCCCATACGATTTTGGTCTCATTGTTTCCGACGCGACAAGCTCAGTTCGATACCCACTTGCAAAATGATTTGGCTCTAATCGTCGATGGCAAAGCCGAAACCGATGGAAAAGCGCTCGGCAAGAACGTAGCCGATCAAATCATTGCCTTGCGATCCACCGATGGTGCGAGCACCCCGGTCGCCTATACGCCTCAAACGGGTCCAGGTGCATGGCAACCAACGCCCCCGGCCAATGCTGCGGCTCTGCTTCCTCAATGGGCAAACCTAAAGCCATTTGCAATGACGAGCGCCTCGCAGTTTTCACCGGACGATATCCCAGCGCTCACAAGCACTGAATATGCCGCCGCATTTGATGAAGTGAAATCGCTTGGCTCGTCGACCAGCACCACCCGCACGGAAGATCAAACGCGCATCGCCTTGTTTTGGGCCAACGGTGCAGGCACGGCGACGCCTCCAGGGCACCTCAACCTGATTGCACAAACCGTTTCGGAACAGAAAGGAATCAGCCTCGCCGACAATGCACGTCTCTTCGCGATGCTCAATGTAGCGATGGCAGATGCCGCGATCATGGCTTGGAATACCAAGTATGACACCGAATTTTGGCGTCCGATTACAGCGATTCGCGCTGCGGATACCGATGGAAATGCGGCCACTGTCGCCGATACCTCTTGGGCTCCGCTCATCACAACACCTCCGTTTCCATCGTACGTGTCGGGGCATGCAAGTTTTAGTGGCGCTGCTGCGGCGGTGCTGAAGTCCTTCTTTGGTACCGATAACATATCCTTTGTCGCGGCTTCAGAAAACGCAGCGGTCCCAGCTCGAAGCTTCACCAGTTTTAGCCAAGCTGCTCAAGAGTCAGCCGATAGCCGTCTCTATGGCGGTATCCACTGGCGATTTGACAATGAAGATGGACTCACTGCTGGCACCGCACTGGGGCAATTTGTAACAACCAAGTTTCGCTTGGCAACCTCTCCATCCTCGGTCACCGCACAGCTTATTGGAACCGATCTTGTGGTCTATGGAACCGATGCGGCCGACTCGATCACCGTGACATCGACACGTCGCGATATCATCGTTTGGAATCGCGGCCGCAAAATTGGCACTTTTGCGGCAAGTGCTTTGACTTCGATCGTGATCGATGGAAAAGCAGGAAATGATTTTCTTCAAATGGGCGGCGACATACGAATCGCAGCAACCTTGATTGGTGGCAGTGGAAATGATCATCTGATGGGTGGTCGCGGAAACGACACCCTTCTTGGCGGCGAAGGCAAAGATCGCCTCTTCGGATTTCTTGGCAATGATCGACTCGATGGCGGCGATGGAGATGACTGGCTGTTTGGTGGAAACGGAGATGACCATCTCATCGGCGGTGCTGGCCAAGACCAACTCTGTGGAGATGGTGGCCGTGATACGCTCGAAGGTGGTGAAGGCAACGATCTGCTTTGCGGAGGCGCCGGTCTCGATCTTTTGGACGGTGGCACCGGCCGCAACAAACTCCGACAAACCTAGTCGATCGTAGCGTAGCGATGGAATCTACGATCCCAACATCGACTCGCCACTTCAAGAATTCGGCATCAAGCATTGGCCGCTTGCCAATGCTTCAAGAGGCAATGCTTCAAGAGGCAATGCTTCGAACCGTTCTTTCTATTCGTCAGGTAATACAATCCACAGAGTTTCACCGTCGACTTCCAGGGGATAACTATCGACTTTGATCTTGGGATTGTCGAGCCAAGCACCATCGCGAATCGAAAATCGCCACGCATGCCATGGACATGCAACAGCCCCATCTTCGAGATGACCACATGCCAATGATGCCCCTTGGTGTGGACAGAAGTCGTCGATCGCAAAGAAACTTCCATTCTCGTTGAAGATTGCGATCATCCCCTTATCCGTCGGGAAAGCTCGGCCTTCACCTAAAGGAATTTCGGTTGTTTTCGCAATCGCGATCCGTCGACTCATCGATGCCTTGCTCCTCGTATGCTCGAATCCCATCGCAAACGATGCGGGATAGAAGACCGTATCTTGGAAAGACCATTCCTACTTAACACGAATAGGACTGACCAGGTTGCAATACCACGGGAGTGGCCTGTGTGCGCGAGCGAATTTGCTGCGCCCACTCTTGCGTATCGCACGCAATCGGTGGCCACGTATCATAGTGCGTGGGAAGAACCACTTTGGGATGAATCCATTCGGTCGCTTGAATGGAGTCTTCCAGCCCCATCGTAAACAAATCCCCCACCGGCACGATGGCGACATCGATATTCATTCGTCCTATCAACCCCATGTCGCTGAAAAGCGCCGTGTCTCCTGCGTAGTAAATCCGTTTACCCTCTAGCTCAATCACGTAGCCTCCAGGATTGCCGCCATAACTTCCATCAGGCAACTGCGATGAATGATGCGCGATGGTCGACTTCACACGACCATGGGGAATCGAAGCCCAACCCCCTAAGTTCATCCCGAGCGTGTTGGCAACATGATGTTTGGAGGAAAACCACGTTGCGATCTCGTAGTTTGCAACCACCAAGCTGTTGCATCGATTGGCGATCGCTGCCACATCCTGCACATGATCAAAATGCCCATGCGAAACCAAGATCACATCGGCCTCGATCTGGTCTGGCTTACAAGATGCCTTGGGATTGTCCGTCAAGAACGGATCGATCGCGATGCGTACCTCTTCGGTCGAAATGAGCCACGACGAATGACCAAGCCATTGAATCTGGATCATGGGCTTCCTCGCTCCAACAACATAACTTGACTTGCGACAACAACCGCGAGCTTATCGCTTCTTGGCTTTCTCATCCAACTCGGAGAGTTTTAATCGGATAGAGACGATATACGGAGGTTCGTTGGGTGTCCAGTGCCCGTAGGTCGTGGTCACGATCGTTCCATCCGGAAGCTTTTCCACTCCGGGATAGGCACAGTCGGAACCTTTTTGGTTATCCATTAAGCGAACGCGATACTGCCCTTCTTTGCCATCCACGATGTCTTGATAGGTTCCCACCCAAGCTACCCAATCTCCATGGGTCGGCGAATCCAAAGTCATATCGCGGAAGGAAATGAACCAGCGACCATCTTCCATTTCCACTCCGGTATGGCGATCCCCTGTTAGCGAACCGGGAAGTTCGCGAGGGGCCGTCCATGTCTTCCCTTCATCGTTGGAGAAGATCACATGGGAATTCTTACGGCGAGCATTCTCGCGCAAAAGCACGGCCCACTGCTTTCCATCGCGGGATCGTACCCACCCCGGCTCGCAAAGATGAATTTCTTGACTCGCAAAAACCTTCTCGGGTGCGGACCATGTTAGCCCACCATCTTGACTGCGAGTTTGATAGAGCGTCATCGTTACCGGCTTGGTAGGACTTGGCTTTTGCTGAAAGAATCTTCCATCATCATGGAACATTGCCAAGTAGTGCCCTGGCTTGGACTGGGGCGCTACAAATCCCATGACAACGATGCCACCCCAATCCCCAACTTGCTTCAACGGAGTCCACGTCGCTCCATTGTCTTCACTCGATGCTAATCGTGCTGGATACAATCCCGACCAAACGATATGTCGCTTCTTTCCGGCGGCGTCGATCACACGATGAATCGTTGGTGTTTCCAAACTCGTCGACCAATTCTCCGGTACCGGCAGTCGCTCGCTCCAGGTCTTTCCACCATCTTCGCTCTTCTTGAATTGGATCGCCCCTTTTCCATGCCCTTTGGGATAAACGCATAGAATCGTTTTGCCATCCTCAAGCAAATGCGTCGTGGGATGACCAAGATATTGGCCCGCTTCTCGATCGACGATGACCTGACGTTCTTTTTCGGATGATAGGTCGATCAGAGGAATCGAATAGCCGCGCTGAACCTGCTGCCCAAAGCTCTCACCGGTACCCCAACACGCCATGCCAAGCCCAAGCAGAGCGATTTCAAAAGATACAAAGGCACAGCGCAGGAATGAACAGTTCTGTTTCATGATCGGCCAGGTAGGATGGGGTAGGAGGTGTCGGGGAACGTCGACGAAACGATCCGTCGATGTCATTCATAACGAAGCGCATCGATAGGATCCAATCGACTCGCTCGCCATGCAGGATAATAACCGAAACCGATGCCCACTGCAGCCGAAAACACTAAAGAAACGATGGCAGCCTCTACGCTTACCACATAGGGCCAAGGTCGCCCCGAAGAGATCGAATTGATGATAAAGGTTAGTCCCACGGAAGAGGTGACACCTAGAATGATACCGATGATTCCTCCAATGACCGAAAGAACCATCGACTCCACCAAAAACTGCAACAGGATGTCTCCAGGCCTAGCCCCGACAGCCATCCGGATACCAATCTCGCGGGTTCGCTCGGTAACCGAAACGAGCATGATGTTCATGATGCCTACGCCCCCCACGACCAAGGAGATGCCTGCAATCGATGCCAACATAAAGGTCAATGTGCCCGTGATGACGCTGAATACACCAGCGATTTCCGTCGTATTCTGAACATCAAAATCGGGTGGTTGCCCTGCTCCAATGCGATGTCGATCATTGAGAACACTACGTATCTCCGACTCCGCTAAGGCCATTTGATCGGAACCGCGAGCCGAAGCCAGGATGATATCAACATTGTTGAAGCTGCTTCCCTGCAACCGTTTGCGGACCGTCGTATAGGGAATCAAGACGATGTTGTCTTGATCCTCGCCGACCATGTTCGCTCCTTTGGCTTGCAGTACACCTACGATCTCGAACGGAATGTTCTTGATGCGGATCGACTTCCCCAAGGGATTGGATGTCTGAAAAAGGTTTTTTACAACCGTTTGGCCAACGACACATACCTTATTCGAGTTGGCGATGTCCCGTTCGGAAAAGAAGTCGCCAAGGCGCACTTGCCAATTGCGGACTAAAAGGTAATCCGCTCCGACACCCACCAAGTCCTTGGGACTCCAGTTCGTATTGCCATGGATGACCTGACCGGTGGTAAAGACCATCGGTGTCGCGGCAAGCACGTTGTCGCAATCGCGTCCAAGAGCTTCGACATCGCCAGGGGTCAAGGATGGAATCAATCCGCGACGAGCCCCTCCCGACTTCTGATTCCCGGGGAGAACGACGATCACATTGGTACCCAGGTTTTTGAATTCACCTTGAACCAATTGGCTAGCCGAGATCCCGATGGAAACCATGGCGGTCACCGCCGCAATTCCAATCACGACCCCCAGAACCGTCAAGCCGGCTCGCATTTTGTTCTTTGCAAGAGCCCGCAACGCAATTCGAAAGATGACTCCTAGCGACATCGTTATTCCTCGAGCTTTCTTTGCTATTGCTTCGGCTTCTCGCCGATGACGAGTTCTTCGTCTTCCTTGAGATCGCCTTCTAGCAGCTCGGTATATCGATTGTCCGAGATTCCCAGCACCACCGCTCGAGCTCGCAGAAACTTACCATCATCGACCCAAACGTGACGACGGCTTCGCTTGCGATTGGCGTCGGTCTTTTCTTCAGCGGTCTGCGATCGATTGGTGAGATTCGAAGCTTGCTCTTCCATGTCCTTCGTACCATCCAAAATAGGATAGTCATCAGGATGGACACGCTTCCGCTCGGGATAAAACCGCAAGGCTGCGTTAGGAACCTTGATGACCTTTTCACGAGACTCGATTTGAAACGAAAGATTGGCTGTCATTCCTGGCAAGAGCTTGATCTCGGGATTGGGTGTTTCGACAATCACCGGATACGTGATCACGTTCTGCTGCTCGGAACTACTCAGTCGCACCTGAACGATCTTTCCATTCTCAAACAACTCATCAGAGTATGCATCCACCGTAAAGTGGACAGGTCGTTGATCGATCTGCGCTTTGCGGATATACCCGATGTCGGCTTCATCCACAGATGCATAGATGTGCATTTTTTGCTCCATCTCAGGAGCTACCACAAACAACTCGGGCGTTTGAAATCCTGCGGTCAATGTTTGTCCGGTATCGATTTTACGATTGACGATGATTCCATCGACTGGCGATTTGATTTCGGTATAAGCCAGATTCGCTCGCGAGTTATCCAATTGGGCTTTGGCTTGTTCGACATTGGCACGTGTCACAACGACATCGGCTTCGCGCGCCATGCGATTGAATCGCAATTGATCGAGTTCGGTTTGCGATACGAAGGTTGGATTGGTCGCATTCAATTCCAACGAACGCTTCTCATCATTGATGGCCTGTTGCAACAAAGCATTCGCTCGCTCGACTTCCGCCTCACGCGTCTTTAGAATGGCGGAATCGCGTTGCACCGATGCTTCGTAAATGCGAGGATCAATCTTGGCCAAGACTTGGCTTTTGGTCACCTTGCTATTGAAGTCGACAGACAACTCTGCCACGGGTCCACCCACAAAGGCACCAACGGTTACCTTTTGAGTCGGTTCCACCTTCCCCGTTGCATTGACGGTCAGGGTGATGTCACCTCGGGTGACTGGCTGTGTCCGCCATTTGACGCGATTTCTCTCCTTCAGCGCGCGATTTCCGTAGATATAGGCAGCCGTGCCTCCCCCACCAAGAAAAACAACAATCAACAACCATCGAAGCCAAGATTTCATAACGTTCCGCTGAAAACATTGCGAAGGATTTCAAAAACCAGCGACTATTCGCAAGTTTGAGCCAGACTATTGAGAATAATCTAGAAAGCTCTCGAACAAAACCGAAAAAGCTCCTATCGAGGGGGGCCCTACCCGAGGAGGCGAGTGTGTTTCCAGTCTATGACGATGTTCCCAAAGTCCATTTTCCCTGGGCGACGGCTACCTTACTGGCGCTTACCTCGTATGCCTTTTTCCTGCAACTTTCCCTAGGACCAGCCGGCAATCTCTTCATCGAACGGTGGGGACTGATTCCGGCTCGATTGGTTGCCCCGGACGAGCCCATCGTGGTTCCAGCTCAAGGTGTGGTGGCAACCCTTTTTGGACCCGCCGTGGTCAATGGCTTTCGCACGATTCCCCAAGCTGGAGTCTCGGATTGGTTTACGGTCCTTTCCAGCCTATTCCTCCATGGCGGATGGTTGCACTTTTTGGGGAATATGTGGTTCTTGTTTTTGTTCGGGCGTTCGGTCGAGGATCGGCTGGGGCCTGCGATCTACACCTGCCTTTACTTGGGATCGGGAATCGTTGCAGGATTGACCCACGCTACGGTAGATCTTTCTTCGGCTGTGCCAACCGTAGGAGCCAGCGGAGCTATCGCGGGTGTCTTGGGGGCTTACGTTTGGCTCTTCCCCCATGCCCGCGTCGCTGCCGTCATACCGATCGTGTTTCTGTTTCCAGTGGTGGAATTACCCGCGTGGGTGTTTCTCGGTCTTTGGTTCTTAACCCAATTCTGGCAAGGACTCTTTTCCATCGTCGCCGTCGAAGCGGGAGGCGTCGCTTGGTGGGCTCATATCGGCGGGTTTGTTGCAGGCTTCTTGGTGGCCTACAGCTTGGTGGCCGTTCAGAAAGAAGAAGAGGCCAAGACGGAACCGCCTTGGACTCATGAAGATTTTCAATAATCTCACCCAAAAAGTTCTCTATGCGCGAAGGAGATCGTAACCTTGGCGATAGGGACGCTTGATCAACTTATTGGCTTCGGCATCATTGCCAAAATTCTTTGCCTTCGGATCATAATTGACCTTGCGATCCAAGAGCAATGCGATGTTGGCTAGGTGACAAGCATTGACGGCGCGAACGTGATCGGCGACGTTGGCCACCGGCGGCTTGCCGCTCTTCACGCAATCAAAAAAGTTCTTCATGTGTCCGAGCGATTTGTTCGGAAGCTGGCCACCGTAGAGCTGTGCCATTCGCTCTTCGATGTCTTGCTTGGCCTTGGGATCAGCATCGATCTCTTCGACCGGCTTGCCTGCAAGCGTTCCACGATTCACGCGAATACGACCTCGCTCGCCCGTGATCAACAAGTTGTTTTCACCACTGACGATCTTGATGGTATTGCCGGTACTCAGCTTGACATCAACATCAAAGGAATGAGCCACGTTAAATGCGTGCGGCATGTCCTTAGCTGCTACCTTGCCGATCAAGAAGTCCCGAACCATCTCGCGATCGACTCCCATGAACATTCCGGTTCCTTGCGCTTCAATCGCTTGTCCGTCTTTACCCGCCAAGGCCCAGAAAGCGATGTCGGTATGGTGGACTCCCCAATCCGTTACCTGTCCGCCAGAGTATTCAAACCACCATCGGAAGTTCCAACCAATGCGTTGAGGACAGAATTCGACCATAGGTGCTGGACCTAGCCAAAGATCCCAATTGAGGTTTTCAGGAACGGGGGCCACATTGAATGGACCGAATTTTTTGTTGGGATCATCGCTTCGCGAAGCCGCCGTTCCTACGGAAGAAACCGCTTCCAACTTATCGCCCAAACGACCGCTCTGCGCAATGGCAACGGCTTTCAAAAAGTTCTGATTGAATTCGCTGCGCTGCTGCGTTCCTACTTGAAACGTCTTTCCATATTTTTTCACCGCTGCCTGAATGATCTCGCCTTCTTCCAAGGTGAGCGTCAAAGGCTTTTCGCAATAGACATGCTTGCCAGCAGCCATGGCTTCGATGGCAATTTTGACGTGCCAATGATCGGGAGTACCAATCGTGACGACATCGATTCCTTTTTCTTTATCGAACATCTCGCGATAGTCCGAGTAGATTTTGCAGGAGCGGCTCTTCTCGGCCTGCCCTTTTACAAAATTCTCTGCGTTGCCTTTGTGGACATCGCAGCAAGCAACCAACTGCCCTAAGCTCGCAGCCTGATCGCCGATCCCAGAACCGCGTCCGCCAACGCCAATGCAGGCTACATTCAAGCGATCGCTCGCAGGGCCCTGAGCATAGAGTTTCGGGAGAAGAGTTGGAGCCATGGCGACGGCTGCGCCAGCCACTCCAGCTTGTCCCATAAACTGTCGTCGTGTTTTCTTCGATGAAATCATATCTGCATACTTTCGTGATAAGTGATAAGTTCAAGTGAATTCGCGATTGTCGATCAAGATACTTTGGTCAACTTGGAAATGCGTCCCGTCTTGACCCACTCCGCGACAAAGATGTTTCCTTCACGATCGAAACATGCATCGTGAGGATGGACAAACTTGCCATCCAACCAACGTGATTCGTCATTGCGAATCGTGTTCCCATCCTTGGCATTAATTCGTTCAACATCGTCTCCCAATCTCGCAACCGCTTTGTAGTCTTTATCCAAAATGGACAGCCGTGCTTTGAGCTCGGGCACCAGCATTAGGTCTCCTTGCACATCGATATTGGCAGGCAATCCGAAACCTGGGATCGTATCGATGTAAGTCCCATCCAATTGAAAACGCTGCAAGGTGTTGTTGGCCCGATCGGTAACCACGATCATCGGTCGCTTAGGATCGCGTTGATCGATCCAAAGACCGTGAGGCGTATTAAACGTACCCTCTCCCTTGCCCACTCCACCAAAGCAACTCTTCCAATTGGCATCTTTGTCATAACGATGAATGGTATACGTCCCATACCCATCAGCCACGAAGAAGTCGCCATCGTCGAGGAATGCAAAGTTGGTGGGCAAGAATCGATCGCGTCCCCAAACCTTGCGTGTATCGTAGTCTTCCGTCGCATATTTGTTACTCGCAACGGGAGCCTTCTTCGACCAAACAACATCACCCTTCAATGTTAACTTGGCGATCAATTTGACTTTTTGGTATCCCGTAACATAAAGAAATTGCTCGGAACCTTCTTGTCGAACTTCGAGCCCGTGCCCGCCACCTTGGAGTTGGCTTCCGAATGCGCGGATGAATTTGCCTTTTGAATCAAATACGAAGATCGAAGGATGAGTCGATTTGCTTTCGAGCCCTTCGTGAATCACATACAGATTGTTTTCTCGATCGACTGCAACATTGTGTGTCGTCTGCCAACTGTATTCTGCCGGCAACTGGGGCCATCCATGCGTTACGCGATAACGATGATCCCCTTCACCAATGATGATCTCCGATCCGGTTTTGGATGCGGTAACAATTGCAGGAGCCGCAAGAACTGCCGTGGTGGCAATTGCAGTGGAAGACAAGAATTTGCGTCGATCCAAAGACAGGGATTGGGGAGAGGTCATGGTGCCCAGCTTTCTTGATAAGGAGTGCGAGGTGGGAGATGGAGATGATTGTGGAGATTTCAAACTTGCCGCGTCAAGATACCCAATCCCAGAGAAGCCCATTCCCCGGCAATTCGCGTGGATCTCTGCCTGTTACACCCCTCAAAATTCGAACCGCCATTCCATTCCTCACCCTTCCCATCGCACCGTGGGATTCCCGTTGCTGAATTCAGTTCGATGACAACCGTATCCGTTTTGAGGACGAGCCAGGAGGAAACGAGAGCGAAAGGAGCGATGATTCCGTGAAAATGTTCTGCTTTTGCGAATCGTTCAAGGGTTTTCTTAATTTCGCAAACTTTGGCACAGTATTTGAACTGTATCTCATTCGCACGCGAAACACATGTCGCAAGGAGCTGTTCCAAGAACGCGTCGCTGGCAGCTCCAAGATCTTTGGGTAAAGGGCTTGGAAAATGACACTTCGAAAAATCGCCTTGGGATTGTTGGTGGGTGTTGGAGCACTCGCATGGAGCGGTGGTATGGCAAATGCACAAAGCTATGGTCATTCCCATCATCATCACCACAGCTATCGACCAAACTATTCATCGGGATGCAACAGCAACTACGGCTACTCGGTACAACGCTACCGATATGCAACACCGACTCCAGTTTATACGTACGGCTATCCAAGCTCTTCGTACTATGGAGCCTTCCCTAGCGGATATCAAGGCTTTTACGGAACCGTGCCCTTTGGTGGCTACGGTGGAAGTTCCTTTCCGGTAGGTGGTTCCTACGGCGGCGTCGTTCACGCAGCGGCTCGTACGGTGGATCTGGCTTCTCGCTTTGGATCGGACGCTAAAATTGCACTACGCATTGCATAGTACTGAAACGATAGAAGGCATAGGCTTCGCCAGTCCCACGCGAAGCCTTTTGCCGATACCGTCCTGTTTCGAGAAGATCAGTTCTTTTTTAGGATCGTTGGGGGTTGGCATAGGAGCTCCAACTTCCTTGCGCTAGCTGGCCAACTTGCCATCTTGCCAGAGTTCCTTGGCTTTGGCTTCTTGAGACTTGGCCAAGTTGTTCTGCTCGCCAAGATCATCTCGCAAATTATAGAGTTCTGATGTGTCCTCTAAGAACTCCATCGGCAATCTCCCACTTCGATGGTGCTTACGGGAGTCGTTCTCCATTGATCCTTCCCGACGCCGAGATAGCCTGGAAAATGTTGATAGATGGCTTCTCGCTTTAACTGACTCTTAGGATCTTGGATCAGTCCAACCATGCTTTCTCCATCGAGCACCTGTTTGGGTTTTGGAGCTTTGGCCATATCGAGCAAAGTCGGATAGACATCGACATGGATGGTCGGAACGTCACATTGACTTCCTGCCTTCGTCACACCTGGCCAATAAACGATCCATGGATCGCGAAGACCCACAACCCGTACAAGCTACCCTTTCACTTCGCAGCGGTGCGTTGTCATTAATCGAATTCTCTTTGTTGATTCCTTCTCGTTGATAGCCACCGACACCTCCATTGTCGCTGGAAAAAATGACGATCGTATTTTCAGCGATCTTTAATTCATCCAACTGACTTGGGAATGCATTAAAGCACTCTCATCGACACTTGCAATCATGGCAGCATAGACGGGGCTATGGTGTCCTCCCTGAGGAGCCTTGTCTTTGAAATGAGCGATCAATCTTTCTTGGCTTGATGATGCGGAGAATGAACTCCAAAGTGCGGCAAATACAAAAAGAATGGACCTTCTTTCTTACGTCGAATGAAATCGACCGCTTTGTCGGTCAAGAAGTCGGCCAGATACGTTCCGTCGGGAATATCGGTGGTTTCGGATTCGTTCAAAATCGAAGTGCTTTCCTTCACGAGACAAGCGGCTAAATCAAAACCACGATGGGATGGATGATGTTTCCCCCGATTTCCCAAATGCCATTTTCCGAACATGGCGGTGGAATAACCAACGGCTTTGAGTTGGTCAGCGATCGTCGATCGATCGAGGGGTAATTCGGTTACGTTGTCGACAGGGCGTAACGTTCGTTCTTGCCAATTGAAGCGATCGATCGATCCAACTGTATAAACGCCTGTCCGCGATCCATACTGCCCCGACATCAATGCAGCCCGTGTCGGTTGGCAATTCTGACAATTGTGATAGCGAGTAAACTTCATTCCTTTGGCGGCTAGGCGATCGATGTTGGGAGTCTCGTAGTACTTACTCCCATAGGTCGCCGTATCCGTCCATCCTAGATCGTCGGCCAAGATGTAAATGATATTGGGACGATCGGATTTTCGCTGTTGGGCCTGAGCCCATTGTTCCGTGCTCCCCGATACCGCGATCCATACCAACAGCATAGCCAATGACTGGCCCCAACGTTGCAACATCATCATTCTCCGTTCCCGCCTAACGAGTTATGAATCCCATGTTCGCGTTCGCAATGACAACTCTGATCCGAACCAGACGCTCAAGGACGCAAGAACTCGATCGCATCGAGATTCTTGAGCCAGCCCACTCGGTTTCGCTTCGTTACGAAGGACAAAATAAGTGTCTTTGGCATCGACTGGCTGCCATTGCCACCTTTTTCATAGAACGATTCCCGATCTCCATTGACCTCGACGGAAGTTTCCCCAAGCAACGGTCCATCGACGGAGCATCGATGGATTTCGATGATGCCCACCTCCCCAGCGTAACGGCCACGAACAACTTTACCCCGCTGACGCCGTTCAGTAACGAGGCGACTTTGACGTATCCTCCGTGGTTAATGCCACCAATGAACGCCTTCCCCTGAGCTTTATCGGAAGCAAGCACTTGGACCTTCGCTATCCTCGTCAGCTCGAACCAACTTGAACGATACGGCTTCGGACGGATGACCTGCCGTCGTCGAAGGCCCCCACTTTAGAAGTCGCATCGCGGCCCACATCGGTATAGATTGCCTCTAACTCTAGATCGTCCATTCCTTTTGCCACCGGGATCTTTCCTCGAAATCCTTGCACTGAAGTTTGACGCGCATCGGTCTCGACGGAATAGACATAGGACACCATGGTTCGGATGTCTTCTACACTGTGCTGGGCGTGAGGAAGCATGGCCACTTTACCCCACACTCCTGTGGAACCTTCCCGAACGCGAGCAATTGACTTTTCCAACGCACCATCGACACCCTTGTACTTCTTCGCGACCTCGGAAAACATCGGCCCCACCAACGCACGATCGAGTGCATGACAATTGAAACAGTCACTCTTGCGCATCAACGCAAGCCCGGCTGGTTCATGGATACTTCCTGAGGACTTTGCAGGGACGTATGGCCGAGCTTGTACGAAGGTCCGACTTGGTGCTTTCGATTCAATCGTTGCGATGTCGAGCCTTTCGGCTTTCGCGAAATCATTCGTACCATCTTCAAGGTCTTCGACGAGCAATTGGTAGGCGACTTCTTCACTGAGGTCATGAAAATCCCCGTCCTGCGGTTGAAGGAAAGTGATGGACGGCCGAGCATTGCCAACCAAAACGGGGAAGGTGGTTGTATCCTGTCCTCCTTGTCCATCCGACACCTGAAGCGCAACGGTATAAACGCCAGGTTCTTGGAAGGTGTAGGTCGCTTGCAATCCTTGCCCAATGGTTTGCTCTTTCTTCTCTTCGCCGACCACGGAAATCGATTTCCAAACGTAGGTCAACGAGTCTTGGTCCTTATCGAAGGATCCTGTCGCATCCATCACGACTTGAAGAGGTTCGCGGCCAACGTTGTTTTCAATCTTACCTCGTACGACTGGGTTTCGATTACCGCGGACGTATTCGATTCGCAAGAGTTTCGCTTCTGGATTCACTCCCCATGTTTCACCGTATTCGATGACATACAGTCGCCCCAACTTGTCGAAGGCCATATCGATCGGTCGAACGATCTTGATATGAGGCGCAAAGGGCTCAAGCTTACGAAGGTTCGATTCGTGATCCAGGTGGACCGCCATGATCCAATGGCGAGACCACTCATAAGCGAACATGGTTCGATCCAACTCTTTGGGTAACTTCGTCTCCGATACTGAGGACTCATCGAAGTAATAGACTGGACCTGCACATGCGGTACGTCCACCCGTTCCAACCTCGGGAAATTCAGCCGATGCTCCGGCCGGATAATAGATCCAAGCAGGTTGCGCCGGAGGCAAGGTTTGCGATCCGGTGTTGTTGCGTGAGCGATTGATCGGTCGCATCGAATCGAGCGGCTCGCCTAATACCTTAGAGGCAAAATCGTAGATGGGATAAGCACGATTGGGACCGATAAAATAAGGCCAGCCAAAGTTCCCAGCGCGACGGGCTTGGTTGACTTCATCGTACCCACGTGGTCCGAACTTGCTATCACTCCCTGCATCAGGCCCTACATCTCCCCAATAGAGATAACCCGTCTTGGCATCGACACTAATTCTCCAAGGGTTGCGGCAACCCATCACGTAGATCTCGGGATATCCTTCCGATCCATCCTTGGGAAAGAGATTGCCATCGGGAATCGAATAACCACCTTCGGGATTAGGCCGAATGCGAAGGATCTTTCCGTTGTAGCTTTTCGTATTCCCTGAAGTTCGCTGCGCATCCCAAGGTTCGCGATCGACTTGATCGTCGATTGGCGCATGCCCATTCGAACCAAACGGATTGGTGTTGTCTCCCGTGCCGATGTAGAGACACCCATCGGGACCAAAGGTCATCGATCCCGCATGGTGACAACATTCGCGACGTTGCTCTTCATAGCGAAAGATCTTTTGTTCGCTGGTGAGATCCATCGTTCCATTGCGAAACAGGAAACGACTGATCTGCTGCCCTGAGAACTCAGGCGGTGAATACTGCAGATACACCCACGGAGTCTTTTCAAACTGCGGATCCAAGGCCAATCCAATCAGCCCATTCTCTTGGGCCGTCGTCACCTCCAACTTTCCAATATTCTTCACCTCTTTGCTGAGGGGATCGATGAGCTTGATCGTGCCACTCAATTCGATCAAAAAAATTTTGCCATCAGGTGCGATCGCCAGCTCCATAGGCTGAACCAATTGCGTTGCAACGGTTGTCGCTTCCAATCGCTGCGGATCCCAATCGTCCGCGGAAACAATCCCAGCGACCGAAGCAAGCAAGAAAATGGAAGCGACAAAAAATCGACTCAAGGCAGAATGAATCATGGTGCAGGTGGGGTAGGGAAGGAGAAAGGAAGGGAGGCAGGAACAAGCCGTGGTGAGCGTTTGGTATTGTAATCCAAAGTTGCTCTCAAAACGCATTGCTTCCACTGGAAGTGTTCATCACGTCTTTTGAAGGGCAATGAAGACTGCAATCACGAGCGGGATGCACATGGAAATAAGCAAGATCCATCCCGTAATCCAGATCCACCGAGGCGTCTCCAGGGGACGACTCCACTTGGACTTATTTCCAAACTCTCGCTCGACGAACGCTTCATAATCAAAATCGTCGTCGTCCTGTTCCTCAGACTCGACAACTCGAGTCGTTGCTTCATGTTCCCCAAGTCCTTGCCCAACATAGGTTGAGCTTACTTCGCGATCCAAAGGTTGTGAGGGTGACTGTTGGCAATGATGACATCGATCCGCTGATGTCCGGATACGTTTCCCACAATGTGGACAGTCCATGAATTGCAAAGCGTTCGGCATCAATTCGTCCGATCTTGGATTCCCCGACGAAGTCGGTGTCCTATTGGTCGTTGGAAAATGCGCAGTGTTCACGTACTCATTCCTTACGTTCTGGTCCACACATTCTCGTCCACTGGCATTTTGCTTTAGGATATCCCATTCTTAGTGCACTTCACAACCAAGGCTAAGTAGACGACGCCCCCCAGAGCATTTCCTTGAAAACACTCTCCATGGTGTGAAAAGCCCAGCGATGGCAATGAGCGCCCGTTGCGGACGAGACACGGTGGGCTCGCAAGAGTATGCTAAGAGAATTCCGCCTGTCCCTCGGACGTGGATCCCGCCTTCTATTCCCTGCCTTGGAAATGTCCTATGCCTTCGGTCACGGTTCCATCGAAGTTGGGTACCGCCAAAATCGCCGTGTGGATGATTTGGAGTTTGTGTACTACATCGAATGCATCGTTTTCGGACGAACCACCTCAGTTCTCGCGTGACATCCTCCCTATTCTTTCCGAGTCTTGTTTTGCATGTCATGGTCCCGATGCGAAACAAGATGCGACTACCCTTCGACTGGATCAACGCGAACATCTACTTCCCGTACTGGACTTGGAGCATCCCCATTCCAGCGAGTTCTTGATGCGCATCGAGTCGCAGGACACGGCAGAACGGATGCCACCTCCTTCGTCCCACAAGAAACCCCTCACAGAACGTCAAATCGCGACGCTACGACGTTGGATCGAAGTCGGAGCTCCATGGGGTAAACACTGGGCCTTGGAACGTCCTCAAAAAGCGTCGCTTCCTGACGTTGGTGAATCCAATCCGATCGATGCCTTTGTCGTTCATCGACTTCAACAACTCGGCCGAGCCCTCTCGCCTCAAGCAGATGCGTCCACCTTGGAACGCCGCATAGCGTTGGATGTTACTGGCTTACCACCTTCGGCGCATGGACTTGTTCCCGGAAAACATCCTCGCGATTGGTCACGACTTATCGAAACCATGTTGGCGTCACCGCATCATGCCGAGCGCATGGCCATGTGGTGGCTTGATCTCGCCCGCTACGCTGATACGGATGGCTTTCAGGCCGATGCTACTCGCGAGAACTGGCCATGGCGCGATTGGGTGATCAAGGCCTTTCAAAATAATATGCCTTTCGATCAATTCACTCGCAAGCAATTTGCTGGGGACTTGCTTCCCAACGCAACCGACGATCAGAAACTTGCGACGTGCTTCCATCGCAATCACATGACCAATGGAGAAGGTGGACGAGACCCAGAAGAATCGCGGGTCGACTACGTGATCGATCGCGTGAACACAGTGGGTACTGTATGGCTAGGCCTTACCTTGGGATGCTGCCAATGCCACTCTCACAAGTTCGATCCGATCTCGCAGAAGGATTACTACAGCCTCTCGGCCTTCTTCAATAGTATCGATGAGGATGGCAAAGCAGGAAGTGGTGCCAAACCCTTTCTTGCCTATCAATCTTCGATGGCAGACAGTTCGATCACGCAAGCCAAAGAGTTGGTGGACGCTCGCGAACCACTCGTCAAGAAAGCTCTCGAGGAAGCACGCTCGCCCTTCGAAAACTGGTTAACTACACTTTCAACTCGTCCCCGATCCACGATGGGTTGGCAGCCGATTCAGGCAGTGCAATTGGAGGCGATTGAAGGGACCCGATTGCACCAACAACTTGACGGCTGCATCGAAGCCTCAGGCCCCAATCCGAACCAAGACGACTATCGCATCACCAGTCGTCCGAGTATCACACCGATCACGGGCCTCCGCTTGGAAATCCTTCCTACATCACCGCCACCACAAGGAGCACTATCGCGTGGTGCAAGCGGCGAGTTCATTTTGACCGACGTCAAGGTCCAGGTACAGAAAAGAGGAAGCTCACTCCTTCGCGATATTGCGGTACGCTCTGCAGTCGCCGACTACTCGGCGGACAAAAAGAAATACGAAAACTACGGTGACATCCGCGATACCCTCGATGACGATCCTCGCAATGGCTGGACCACCAAAGGAGCTCCGCAAACAGAACCGCATCAAGCTCTGTTTGAACTCACCCAACCGTTAACTCTCGACACAGATGAAGAACTCATCCTTGAAATGCGTCACCGATCCACGCTTGGTGATGCCAACATCGCAAGATTTCGGTGGAGCCTTTGTAGCGAGCCAGGGGAAGCGGTTCGCAAACTGGATTTGACTCCCTTAGAAGCCTGGTGGGAATCCAAACAAAAGAACGAGTCCGTCTCCGAGGCCCTTCGTGAAAGGTTGTTTCAACAATATTTGGAGAACCATGAATCGTACCAAGGTCCTAAGCGAGCTTATGATCGCGCCGTACAACAATGGAAGGAGATGAAGAAAGCCGCAGAAAAGGTTTCGGTGATGGTCCTCAGCGAACGTGCTACTCCGCGCGACACATTTGTTTTGGTTCGAGGACTTTGGGATAAACACGGTGAACCTGCCCCTCTCCATGTTCCTGAAGCGATTGCCCCCTGGCCCGAGTCGCTCCCCAAGAACCGACTTGGACTGGCTGAGTGGATCGTATCGCGGGACAATCCTCTGACGGCTCGCGTGATGGTGAACCATCTGTGGCAATTGATGTTCGGGCAAGGCTTGGTTCGGACGCAGGAGGACTTCGGACTTCAAGGGGACCGTCCCTCCCATCCCGAATTGCTGGACTGGTTAGCCGTCGAATTGATGGAACATGATTGGGACCTTCGTCATATCATGCGATTGATTCTGACCAGCAAAACCTATCAACAATCGTCCATCATCACCTCCGAAGCATTGCAAAGCGATCCCGAAAACCGTTGGTTAGCGAGGGGAGCTCGCTTTCGCTTGCCAAGCTGGATACTCCGCGATGCCGCACTTGCACATGGAGGCTTGCTCTATGCGCAGATCGGTGGACCTCCCGTACGTCCCTACCAACCCGATGGCGTTTGGGAAGAACTCTTCATGGGACGTTTCCAATACATTGCCAGCGAGGGAGCGCTGCAATATCGCCGAACCTTGTATGCCTTTTGGCGTCGCTCGATTGCGCCGACGTTTCTCTTTGATAGCGCCCAGCGACGGACCTGCGAAGTCCGTCAAGCTCGCACCAATACTCCCCTTCAAGCTCTAACCCTTTGGAACGACACAACCTATCTCGAAGCATCGAAACATCTGGCCGTCGATGCGGTTGCGGCGAACGCAGAGGACGAACCAATGATTTCGTGGATGGTCCGTCGTGTTCTCCATCGCGATCCCACGCGCATCGAATTGCAAGAGTTCCGAAAGCGTTTTCAAGTCGCTCTCACTACCTATCGAAACCAACCATCGGCAGCCAAGGAGTGGCTTTCGATTGGGCAGTATCCGCTACCGCAAACAGCACCTCCAGAGAGAGCGATCGAACGTTACGCCGCTGCCATGGTCGTTGCCAGCATGCTTCTCAACTTGGACGAGGCGATGACGCATGAGTAATCAAGACTCCTTTCTTCAGTCGATAGCGCGGCGGTGCTTTCTGCATCAATGCGTGAATGTGCCATTGGGCTCCATCGCGCTCGCTTCGCTCCTCGAAAGCGAATGTTCAGGAAATCAATACTCTCCCCAGAACGATACTTCGATTGGCTTACCAAGTCTTCCGAATTGGACACCGAAAGCCAAGAACATCATCTTCCTAACGCAATCGGGCGGCCCTTCTCAGATCGAGCTATTTGATGAGAAACCTAATCTCTTCAAACTGGCGGGCACGGAGCTTCCTGATTCGGTCCGACAGGGACAACGCGTCACGACGATGACTTCCAATCAAAAGCAACTTATCAAACCTGCTGCAACGAAATTTCAGCGGTGCGGTCAAAGCGGAGCAACAATCGGCGAGTGGTTACCCTATCTAAGCAAGATCGCAGATGATGTTTGCTTCGTGAAATCGATGTATACCGAGGAGATCAATCATGCGCCCGCCATGACCAAATTCTTGACGGGGCATCAAATTCCGGGACGACCAAGCCTCGGAGCCTGGGTGAGCTATGGACTGGGCAGCGTCAATCGAGACCTTCCCGACTACCTCGTGCTTCTCTCCAAGATGCAGCGTCCCAGTGACCAACCTTTGTACGATCATTATTGGGGAAGCGGCTTTCTTCCATCGCGTTACCAAGGGGTCAAGCTTCGCAACTCGAAAGATCCCGTATTATACCTTCGCGATCCCGATGGACTTCCACGAGACCTTCGCGCCCAAATGCTGGAAGGGGTCTCGGAACTCAACGAACTTCGAAAGGATGTCACTGGGGATCCAGAGATTGCGACTCGTATTCAGCAATACGAGATGGCCTTTCGAATGCAGACCAGCGTCCCTGAATTGACCGATCTCAGCGATGAGACCGAAGAAACGTTTCAACTCTACGGACCCGATTCGCGTCGCCCTGGTAGCTACGCTTCCAACTGCATCATGGCGAGGCGTTTGATCGAACGGGGTGTTCGTTTTGTTCAATTGTTTCATCCGGACTGGGACCATCACAGTCGCTTGACCTCTTGGTGTACGGCCCGTTGTCGCGATACCGATCAACCGAGCGCTGCTTTGATACTCGACCTAAAACGCCGAGGGCTTCTAGATGACACGCTGGTACTTTGGGGAGGTGAGTTTGGACGAAGCGTGGCCGGTCAAGGACAATGGGATAGTCCGGAAGCAGGACGCGATCATCATCCTCGTTGCTTTACGATGTGGATGGCAGGAGGAGGAATGCGTGCTGGACTAACCTATGGAGCCACCGACGACTTCAGCTACAATGTCGTTGAAAATCCAGTTCATGTGCGAGACCTTCACGCCACCATCCTTCATCTGCTCGGCATCGATCCCTCGCGATTTACCTACCGTTATCAAGGACTTGATTTTCGATTGGTTGGGGTTGAACCAAGCCGCGTCATCCACGAAATTTGCTCGGGATGACCATTCCTTTCCAACATGGTCATTACCAACGTGAATCAATTTCCAACCAATCTCCAAGACAAACGAATCTGCGTCTACTGCGGCTCGACCTCGCATTGCCAATCCACCTATCTCGAAGAAGCATTTCGATTGGGCGAACAATTAGCGATCGCGGGGGCCATCGTCGTTTACGGCGGAGGTGGTAGTGGATCGATGGGAGCCCTAGCGGAAGGTGTCCTTCATCGCAAAGGCCGAATCGTTGGGGTGATTCCTCAATTCATGGTCGAACGCGAATGGGCTCACGATCGACTCGAAGAGCTCCGTATCGTCGAAGATATGCGAACGAGAAAACACTTGATGCTCGAATCGAGCGCTGCATGCATCGCATTGCCGGGTGGAAATGGAACCTTTGAAGAGTTGATGGAAACGGTGACTCTCAAACGCCTCGGGATCTATACCGAACCGATCCTTGTCGTCAACCAACACGACTATTACGCCCCGTTGCTGCACTTGATGGATCACGCCATTGCACAACGATTCATTCCTGTTCGTCAAGATTCCTTCTGGAAAGTGGTGTCAGGTGCAGAAGAAGCCGTCCATTGGCTTCGCGAGCAACCTCTTCGACACGCATAAGGTGAGGCCTATGGTCCCGTCATTTCGTTGCATCGCGGTTTGTCTTTTGCTCTCTCCACTCGCAATGCTATCCGCATCGGCATTACGGGCCAACGAACCCAAAGCCATGGACGGGATTCAACCATCCTGGAAAGCCGGACTCGCCAAGATCAAAATCACGCCCGATCGTCGGATGCCGATGGCGGGTTACGCCGCTCGCAAAGAACCAGCGGAAGGGACCGATACCGACCTCTTCGCCAAAGCCCTCGTCGTTGAAGATGCGAAAGGAACACAAATCGTTTTGGTAACATTGGATTTGATCGGTGTATTGGAAGAAGTTCGCAACGAAGTTGCCAAACACGTCCAAGAAAACCTCAAGATTCCTCCCGAACGCTTAGTGATCAATGCTTCGCACACGCACTGCGGACCAGCTTATGCAACCGAAGAGGCAAGCGACTATCGACGATGGGTCATCGAACGCATCGAAGAGGTGATTCAACAAGCTCACCAAAGTCTAACTCCTGCACAACTCACCTACTGTCATGCGCGATGTGGCTTTGCCATGAATCGACGTACGCCATCCGAGAAGGGATATCTCAATCATCCCATGCCCGATGGGCCAGTCGATCATGATGTTCCTGTGTTGGTGGTCGAATCGCTTTCCGGTGAGCTCAAAGGTCTTATTTTCGGGTACGCCTGTCATAATACCACGTTGAGTTATCTGAAATGGAATGGTGACTACGCCGGCTATGCCCAACAGTATTTGGAAGAAGGGCATGAGGGCTGCACGGCGATGTTTTTGATGGGATGCGGTGGCGATCAAAACCCTTACCCACGTCGCGAAGTTCAACATGTGCAAAGCCATGGTAGGAGTCTTGCCGATGCGGTTGACGCAGCCATCGAAATAGGCCAGAAACCAACCCGCCACCGACACAAGATCGATGGACTCCTTACATCGATTATCGAAACGGTCCCCTTGGAATATGCCGATGGTCGTCCAGACAAAAACTACTTAGTCCAAGCTGTTCGCTTTGGAGATGATCTTCAATGGGTAGCCTTGGGAAGTGAAACCACCATCGACTATGCACTTCGCCTCAAACGCGAATTGGCCGAACGCGATCGAGCGATTCCTTGGATCGCAGGATATTCGAATCTCTACGATGGCTATATTCCCAGTCGACGTGTTCTTCTCGAAGGAGGCTATGAAGCCCAGAGCCGCCCATGGAAACCCAATCTTGAAGAACGGATCGTCAGTAAAGTCCATGAGTTGGTATGGCGACTGCGTGGTGAATCGTATTATCAACCGCAACCTTGGACCTCCGAGAATGGATTTACGGAAGGAATCGAAGGCCCTGCCTGCGATACGGAAGGGAATCTCTATGCCGTCAATTTTCAAAAACAAGGAACGATCGGTAAAGTATCTCCGCAAGGTAAGGAAGAACTGTGGGTCGAACTACCTGAAGGAAGCGTCGCGAACGGACTGCGATATCTTCGCGATGGTTCGCTTTTCGTCGCAGACTATACCGGCCACAACATCCATATTCTTGACGTTCAATCCAAGAAGCGAACCCTTTTCGTCCACGAACCTCGCATGCATCAGCCGAACGATTTGGCCATCGATCGTGAAGGCACGCTCTATGCAAGTGACCCCGATTGGAAGAAAGGGTCAGGCCAAATCTGGCGCATCGATCGCAACGGCAAAACACATCGATTGGCCATGGATCAAGGAACGGTCAATGGTATCGAACTCAGCCCCGATGGAAAGAAACTGTTTGTCAATGAATCGGTGCAGAAACGCGTCTGGTCATTCGATATCGATTCGCAAAAGCAGCTTTCCAACAAGACGCTCGTACATCAGTTTGCCGATCACAGCCTAGATGGAATGCGATGCGACATCGATGGCAATCTCTACATCACGCGACACGGCAAAGGAACAGTCGTTAAGATGACTCCTTGGGGAGACATCCTACGCGAGATCGATGTATTGGGATCGATGCCATCCAATCTGTGTTTTGGTGGCCTCGATGGCAAAACCGTGTACGTCACAGAGGTTCAACATCGCCGCGTGATTCAATTCCGCGTGGAACGCCCTGGTTTGGAATGGGCCCGCGTCCACCAACCTTAATCCTTTCGACGTCGCGACAGAACAATCGCGGTGGTCCCGCTCGCTAAAAGGAGGCCACCGGTAACCAACCACGTCCAAGGCAAATGTTGTTCTTCGGCGACGCCCCATCCACGCTCAACAAGCGCCTCTTGATAGAAGGCCAAAGAAAACATTAGTCCATTGTGCAACGCGTGCAACAGGATGCCGGGCCATAAGGAACGCGTTTGCACCGCCATGGCACCCAGAGCAATTCCTAGAATCGTGGTGGGAAGAAAACGCTCGATTGCTAGAGAGTTTCCTGAGATCACATGGAAGGCACCGAACAGAATTCCAGAAAGCAAGATTTGACGACGAAGTGACATCCGCGACAGACTCGAAATCACGAAGCCGCGAAAGAAGAACTCTTCGGCGATGGCGGGCAAGATGGCTGACGTCATCAGCACCATCCACAACGGTAACTGAACCAATTCCTCCTTGGCCTTCTTGGCAAGGGCTATCTGTTCATCGCTTAACGAAGAGAGTTGCAACTGAAGGCTGACGATGAAGGTCTCGATGCGCGACCATCCAAAGCGAGCGCCCAAGCAAACAACGCCAATCAAAACAAGAAGTGTATTGGACTCGCCCCAACCTAATCGAAACGTAGACTTCAGGCGGATCTTTCGATACCAAGCGAATAGGAGAGGCAACGCGAGAAAAAGGAACATCGTGACCAGTGCATTGATCCACAATCGCTGCGAAAGATCGAACGAGGCCACCTGAGCCAGTAGATTCGTAGCCACGAAGTAGATTGGGTAAAACATCGCCAAGAAGGTGCACAACTGTCCGATGACAGGAAAATCACTCATGCGGTCAGGGCGCGTCCACAGGTCGCTCCATCGTCCTTGTCCACCATGATGCGTGGCGTCGGCTCCAAAGAGCTTTGCAGCGATGCTTAGTGTGGCAGCCGCATAAACCAAGGTGGATACGATGGCGGAAAATGCTGGAACCACTTCTGCCGATTGCGTCAAAATATCGCGAGACAACAAGACCATATTGACCAAGGGTACAATAGCCAATGACGGTGTGAACTTGACCCCAGGCATCAAACTGAACAACCCAGGAGCTAAAGAGATCAGCATCACTGGAATGAGATACGCTTGTGCTTCTTTGAAGCTCTTTGCAAAACTACAGAGTGCTAACAAGATCGCGCTAAAGAAGCAGGCAAAGACCAATAGCAAGGGAAATATCTGGAGCATCGTCAGCAATGTAAGACCATCTTTGCCGAACACAGCTTGGCCTACACCTGTCACCGTCAAGGTAACCCACATCGCTGAAAGATTGGCGACCGCCGTCAAAACGGCTACCGTCACCACAGCCACATACTTGCTCAGCAGAAGCAAATAACGCGGTACCGGAGACGCGATAAGCGACTCCATGGTTCCTCGTTCTCGTTCCCCTGCCGTCAGGTCGATCGCAGGATACACGGCTCCTGTAATCGTCATGAGCAACAATACCAAGGGGATGACCGTCACGAGCCCACCAGGGCCATCGCTAGCCGTTCGAATCGGATCGGCCAACATCTCGATCGCACCTCGATATTCGCGATTTCGAGCCTTGGAACGATTGGTAAGCGTCACATCATTGATGAGCTGCATCATTTGCTGCAGCCTGGCAACAGCCCGTTCACTCGTCGGGTCCCCTTGCCGATAGAGAACGCGAAATCGAAAAGGCTGAATCACTGCATTCGGCTCTTCTTCGACGGGGCGTACACTAATCGCCAGGTCGATCACACCATCCCTCAGTAAAGTCGAGACATCTCCTTCGACGACGCGGATGTCGAATTGAGGTACATCTCCGTCCGAGCCCACTATTTTTGGCTCATCGGTTCCATCCGAGTTGGGACGTTCGTTTAAGCGATGCACGCGAATGGGTTGATACGGCCGCAATTGCAGAAGGCTCTGCGATTGTTTGACCAGATCGAGAAATACATTGCCGTCCTGAACGGATTCGACGGCCACGATATAGGAAGTGTTCTTTTTCGATGCCGAAGCCAATAACAATCTTTGCATCACCATGCTAAGCAAGGGATAGACCAAGATCGGCATCAGTAGCAATGTCACGATCGTTCGGCGATCGCGCAGAGTCTCACGCAATTCTTTGCGACACAACCGCCACGTTCTTCCTCCTAGCCAATCACGCTCCACGAGTCACCTCGCTTTGCCGTGCCGACGAATCCATCAACTGAAGAAACATATCGGTGAGATGCTCTTGCCCGGTCGCCTGACGAAGTTCTTGCAAAGTTCCCTCATAGAGCATCTGGCCACGGTGCAAGAGCCCGAACCGATCGCACAATCGTTCGGCTTCGTCCAAGCGATGCGTCGAAATCAGGACCGCCTTACCCATCGATCTCAAATGGGAAATAAATTCGAAAATGGTCCGGCTACCGACGATGTCCAAACCACGCGTTGGTTCATCCAACAACATGACCGGTGGATCGTGCATCAACCCTCGAGCCAAAATCACTCGCTGCCGCTGCCCTGTGCTGAGTGTATTGCATCGCTGGTCCAGAATGGATTCGATGTCGAGCATCTTGGTCAACGTTTCCAATCGCGACTGAGCTACATCGGGTGCTACGCCATAAAGGTCAGCGAAATAGAAAAGCATCTCGCGAGCACTCAACCAAGGATAGACTCCATCATTGGTGGAAATCATTCCCAAGTACTGGCGCACTTCATGCGATCGTTCACCCGTTCGTACTCCACCGACTTCCACATATCCTTCATCGGGTGGAAGCAGTCCCATCACCATCCGAAGAGTCGTAGTCTTTCCTGCCCCGTTAGGCCCCAATAGTCCGTAGACCTCGCCAGCCCCAACGGTGAACGAGATTCCACGAACAGCTTCCACCCACGATTTTTGCGATGGAAAACGCTTTTTGAGCTCGCATGCAACAATCATTGTGGTTGGTTCACCGATGCAACATTAGACCACCTGATGGACATTCAACTCGCCATCGTTACGAATTCCAGCGAATGAAGATGATACGCGATGCGTGGTGGATGGTGCGCGAGAATTGACCAAACCGCCCAGAAGTTGTGGAACGGGTCAAAGCCGGACAGAAGGGCTTAGAATCCTGGTGGGCAGTTTTTCACAGCCACAGATTTGGCTGATTTCGTTTGCCGAATGGCAATGCCCGAGAAAAAAGGAAGAGGCGCCGCCCGGATTTGAACCGGGGATGGTGGATTTGCAATCCACTGCCTTAGCCACTTGGCTACGGCGCCTTCCTAACAAACCGCTCAAGATCCTGAAGAATCCGATGAGCGATTGTGACACCAAGTATCGGTTAAAGGTCTTCCGATACTTGAATCAAGTTTGAGGATTATAACAGCTTTACGGCGGAAATTGGAATGGGGCAGAGACTTCCAATTGTGGTAGAAGTGCTGCAGAGCTAAAATCTCGCCAATTCCAACGGATAAGGCGGGCATTTCGGTGGCTCGATGGGAGGGAGTGCAACCTCTCCTTCCAGACACTTGGTACCTCATAGGCACGAGACCAAGTCGGAAGCTGCCAAGCGCACGTGTTTTTCAAACTCTATCGATTGATTCAAAATGAGCAACCTTTGTGATTTTGGCCTGATTGGCTTGGCAGTGATGGGTGAAAATCTGGCTTTGAACGTAGAGAGCCGGGGATACCGCGTTGCTGTATTTAACCGCACCACCGAAAAAGTCGACGAGTTGATGGCGGGCCGAGCCAATGGCAAAAATTTTGTAGGCTGCCACTCGATTGTTGAACTCGTAAAAAATCTGAAGCGCCCTCGCTTCGTCATGATGTTGGTCAAAGCAGGACCAGCGGTGGATGATCTTATCGAGCAGATTCTTCCGCACCTGGAACCAGGCGACATCATTATCGATGGTGGCAACACGCACTTTGCGGACACCGAGCGTCGCACGCAATACGTTGAAAGCAAGGGATTTCTTTATGTTGGCACCGGTGTTTCCGGTGGTGAAGAAGGTGCCCTCAAAGGCCCCAGCCTCATGCCTGGTGGAAGCAAAGCCGCTTGGGAAACCATCAAGCCTATCTTCCAGGCGATCGCAGCCAAAGTGGGTCCTAAGAACGACATTCCCTGCTGCGAATGGGTTGGTCCACGCGGTGCAGGTCACTATGTCAAAATGGTTCACAATGGCATCGAATACGGCGACATGCAGTTGATCTGCGAAGCCTATACACTTCTCAAGGAAGCTGCCGGTCTCACCAACGAAGAACTTTATGATGTCTTCGCCGAATGGAACCGCGGCGACTTGCAAAGCTACTTGATCGAGATCACGCGCGATATCTTCAGCGTCAAAGATGAAGGTGGCAATGGCTACCTCGTCGACAAGATTCTGGATGTGGCAGGTGCCAAGGGTACCGGTAAGTGGATGAGCCAACTTGCCTTGGATTTAGGCGTTCCAAGTACCTTGGTGACGGCAGCCGTATACGCTCGTTGCCTGTCGGCCGTGAAAGATGCTCGCGTTCGCGCTAGCAAGGTCCTTCCAGGTCCTCAAGCCAATCAAAATGCAGACTTCGCAGGTCCGGTCAAACAACTTTGTGCCGATAAGAAGCGATTCGTGGAAGCGGTCCGCCAGGCTCTTTACGCATCCAAGATCTGCAGCTATGCCCAAGGCTTCGTTCAATTGCAAGAAGCCAGCAAGGAACACAAGTGGGATCTAAACTACGGCGATTGCGCTTTGCTTTGGCGAGGTGGCTGCATCATTCGCGCTCAGTTCTTGGATCGCATCAAGGAAGCCTTTAACGAGCAACCCAATCTCGAAAACCTGCTTCTTTATCCATACTTCAAGAAGGCCATCGAAAACGCTCAAGAATCTTGGCGTGCAGTTGTCATGGCAGCCACGCAGTTGGGCATTCCAGCTCCAGCCTTTACCACTGCATTGGCTTACTACGACAGTTATCGCTTGGCTCGGCTTCCTGCTAACTTGCTGCAAGCTCAGCGAGATTACTTCGGAGCTCACACCTATCAACGTACGGATCGTGAAGGCACGTTCCACAGCGAATGGCTCGACCTGCGCAAGAAACCAGAATAGGTCTTCGTTGCTGCAAGCGTACCACGCTGGCTGGAACAAACAGAACATCGCAAGAGCTTGATGAGGATGGTGGTGAACCATCCTCATTTGCTAACCTTGCTAGAAAGGGTTGTCGATAATCGCATTCGAAAATGGAAGGCGACGAACGTTGGCTTCATAGAGTTTTCGGATACGCTTGTATGGTCGCTAGGTTGCAAGGTCGGGCAATCCTTGGCGTCTCGAACGACACACCGTGGAACATCGTGGCATCAACAAGACAAGGAACGGTAGCATGTCGCATTCCATCGTAATTTTCGGCGCTTCGGGTGATTTGACGAGCCGCAAGCTCGTACCAGCCCTGTATCGGCTCTTTCAAAAAGGTCGCCTCCCCGCAGGCACTCGACTCGTGGGGGTGGCCCGTAGTGCCTTCACCGACGATGAATGGCGCAATCAATTAGCGGCCACAACACAACAGTTTGCAAAGAGAGACTTCACTCCCGAGACCTGGGCGGCTTTTGCCCAAAACATTCATTATCAACCAGGCGATATTGCGGTTGATCAAGACTTTCAAAAGTTGGGAGCAAGACTGATTGAGTTGGAAGGAGGCGCCAAAACCGATCGCGTTTACTATCTATCGACGATGCCCCAATTGTATGAACCCGCGATCGCTCAGTTGGGCAAAGCAGGCCTTGCCGATGATAGCTTTGGGCATCGTCGCGTGGTGATCGAAAAGCCGTTCGGAACCGATCTTCAAACCGCCAAGCAATTGAATCTTTCCATCCACAAGGTTTTTCGCGAAGACCAAATCTATCGCATCGACCACTATCTTGGCAAAGAAACCGTTCAGAACATTTTGGTTCTGCGGTTTGGCAATTCAATCTTCGAACCTCTCTGGAATCGCAACTACATCGATCACGTGCAGATTACGGTAGCGGAAGAAGTGAAGGTCGGTCGACGCGGCGGATACTATGATCAAGCCGGCGTCTTGCGCGATATGTTTCAGAATCATATTCTCCAACTCATGATGATCATCGCCATGGAGCCACCTGTGCGTTTCAGCGCCGACATGGTTCGCGATGAAAAGGTGAAAGTGCTCCAAGGCCTACGCCCCTTCAAAGGGAGCGACTTTGCGGAAGGTGGCATACGCGGGCAATACGATGGATATCGCCAAGAAGAAGGCGTTCCTGCCGATAGCCAAACCGAAACCTTTGCAGCGCTTCGTTTCTATGTTGACAACTGGCGCTGGAAAGGTGTTCCATTCTATCTCCGAAGTGGAAAGGCGATGAGTTGCCGAACGACGCAGATCGTCATCCAGTTCAAGGAACCACCCCACGTCGTGTTCGGAGAAAAGGGAAGATTCCGTCCCGAAGCCAATCGCTTGGTGATTCAGATCCAACCAGCCGAAGGCTTGCAATTGCACTTCCAATCCAAAGTGCCTGACGAAGAAATGAAGCTTCGCATGAGCGAACTCGACTTCCGCTTCGATCAAACGGGCAACGAAATGCCAGACTCCTACCAGCGTCTTTTGCTCGATGCTGTTATCGGTGATGCCAGCCTCTTTGCTCGAAGCGATGAAGTCGAACAAGCATGGCGGATCATGGATCCGATCATAACTGCGTGGAAGAGCCCCGCGGCTCCTCAGCTACAAAACTATGAACCCGGAATGTGGGGCCCAACTTCCTCGATCGAATGGATCAATGGCCACGGACGCCAGTGGTTTGATGTCTGCCCGCTCATTCAATGATATGTCCGCGAGGCAACGATCGTCTACGATTCCGGACTGACAGGTCTATCTACAATATCCTCAATCGTCGTGAACCTTGCCTGTCACGAGTTTGAGGTCATCACACTTCAGAGGATGAAGGCGAGCTAGTCGTTGCTGCTAGTTTCGCGAGGGTGTCGAAGGCGTTACCTCAAAGACATACTGAGGTTCGCCGATTCGGATGACGGTAGGTGCGGTGCGGTATATATTCAACGCGACCTCTTGCTTTGGACTTCCTTCGCGTTGAGGAATAGCCGATAGAATCAACTTCCCTTGTTTGACTCGCCACTTTCCTTTGATCTCGTCCGTGGCTTCACCCTTTTGCAACAGCTTTGCACTCAGTTCTACTGGAATTGCTCCCTTACCTTTCTTGATGACAAAGTCGTCCCTCGTGAAAGCCCATAGGAAGTCGGCCTCGCGACTCTTTTTGTCCGAGGTGAAATAGTGATTGAGCTTCAATGCGACGACATCCTCAGCAGTCACATCGGCATAGCTTCCCTGCCCAAAGACCTGAGAATCACACCAAACGAGGATCACTATCAAGCAAGCCGCAAGGCGAATCATTTGTTTACCCTTGGTTCTATGAATAGCACTTTTCTCGCCGTGGAAACAAAACGGCACTGACGTCCGGTCGGTCATCGGTCCCCCTAGGGGCTGATCCGATGATCGAGTTCATTCCTTAAGACTTCCATGGATCACGGACCTCTTCTGTAAAGTACCGCTATCATCGTTTGGGTGGGGCCACTTCTTGGATGATCGATCCAAGCTCGGGATGCATGATCAAGATGGAGAATCGCTGTGTCGATTGCAAATCGTCGGTCGACAATGATGCATAATCGAACTGTCCACGCAGATCGGTGTAGCCATCCTTGTAGAACTTGACCTGACCATCTTGATGACGAGTATAAACTTTGACATAGGCCTTTTCGATCGGCTTACCTTCGCGGGACGTGACTTGTAGCATTCCGAAGGCGTCGACCATCGTCACTTCGATGGAATTCGCATAATAGAAATGGCTCTTGATCAAAGCGCCTGAATTGACCTCCACGACGACGTTTCGATGCGCCATATCGGCCGGCATATCCAAGGCGCGTTTACCCTTGGCTTTTCCTAAGGCGATTCGATCTACACGGTTCGGTTGGATCGCCATCATCGATCGATCGTTGGGCTGAACGAATGGATTGCGACTGAACAACAGCTCGATATCCATGAGATAAAATCGAACTTCAACTTCCTCGATGTTTTGGTGTTGAATCACAAGCTTGCCATCCACCGACGTCAAATCCAACGCTGGCGACTGACTGGCCGCAGCTGCATGCTGCGATTGACGTGCGTCGATCAGCAATCGCTGCACGGGATCGACAACCTCCGAGGCCACGACCTTTTCGTCACCGCCGAGTCCCTTCACCATTTGCTGTCGCTGCCGCACCTGCTCATCCACCTTGGCAAACAACTCGCGCCATCGTGGGACCGGATACTGCAAATACTTTTCAGCAATCTTTTGAGCATGGTCGTACTGGCTTTGATAGAAATCCAAATAGGCTTGCAAGTAGTCGTACTGAATCTCCATGGCCAAACCATTTCGATCGACCAATGCAAAGTGAGCCAAGGCTTCTTGAATGCGATTCTGAAGAAGCAAATAGTAGGTCAATGCCACTCGATCCGCCGATTGTATTTGCGGCTGAAAGGCTAACCGTTCGAGCAATAGGTTGTATTGCTTCGCAAGGCTCTCGTTCAAAATCACGCGATGCTGCCCCAGCATATGACTACGGGCAACCACCAAGGGTCGGTAGTCAAGATGTTGGTAATCGTAACGATCGGCTGTATCGTAGTTGCATATTTCCGCTTTAAGGACCGGACCCAATCGATTCTCGAGTCGTTCCTCGAATGCCAAAAACTCGCGAATCCGCTGAGCATGGCTGTGAAGTATTCCATAGGCCCACAAAGATGGTTCAAAGACGACTTGTTCGGAGAGGATAGTCAGCGCGGACTCGAAGAACCCGCGATCTTGCATGCGAAAGGCAATGCGATCAAGATCCAACCCCTGAACATTTTGCGTTTTGAGGTAGCGCAAGACTTGGTCATTTGTGCCCCAATCGGCGATGTAGTCCCAGCTTCCCGTATCGATCTCTTCCGGTTTCTCGAGCACTTTTCGTTTCTGACTAGCGATCGATGCGGCATAGGTCCCTTCGACTGCGACCTGTGAACCATAGTGATCGAACTCGCCTGACTTCGGAAAGTAGAAAAAGTACTCGATTTGTTGTGTTGTATAGGGCCCCAGAGGAACGGTCTTCGACTGCACCACCTTGCCTCCTTGCAAGGGAATAGCGCCTTGAGGAACCTGAGTCAGCACCTTGGCAACGCGTTGTTCACCAGTAGGATTGGTGACGACCACGCTGGTTCGATAAGCCTTCCCTTGGACCCAAGATTGGTTGGTCACAGGCTTCTGTGGGTCGGAGTGATCTCCAGAATCGACAACGTACACTTCCTGTCCAGCCATCAAATTGGCAACTTGTTCTTCCTTGCGTGTCTCCTCAATACTCTCGATGTAGACCACAATGGGCTTGTCGGACTTTGCCGTCCATCGACCATCGCGAATTTCCAATTGATAGGAAACGGGTTCCAAGGGGAGGTCCAACATCGCCAAGGCCATGATGGCAGCATTCGCATTCGTGGCAGCGAGATGAAACTGGGTTGATAGAACACCTTGATTCGGATCGCGTTCCATCAAATCGATCCAAAACGGATTCACGGTAACCAACTCAGCATGTTGCTGCTTTAACGGAATGCGATAGTAATTGGACTCTGCCCATTCGCGCGTTGCATCAAGTTGAGCGAAGAGTGGCTTGCCTGCGATGGCTCGACGACTTCTTTCACTTCCACGTCCACCGCCAAACCCACCACCACCCATGCCGCCTAGACCACCAGACGAAGGATCTAAGCCTCCCATTCGATCGGCGGCTTGCGGTTTACCTTTTCGGCTATCAGCAAGAGCTCCCGCTTCTCCGCCCATTCCCATGCCAAGACCTCGTCCCTCCATTTCGCTTCGATTGGATCCATACGCCCATTGTTTGTCGGCTTTGTCTGCACCGGGAACGCCAGGACGATTTTCGGCGAGCTTTTCCTCTTGAAATCGAAGTGCATAATCGTCAAACCGCGAAGGATTGGCTGACAGTTCATCGATTCTTCCAAGATCCAACGAGAGAGATGCGAGGGCCGTCGCAAACTGGCTCTCATCGGAGAACTGTGGCTTCTGAAGAGCCCAAAGGTCTTGAAATCGTTTTTGAATTCCGGCTTTGGCTTCAGGTAGATCATTCGCCAGAAGTATTTGCTCGACGACGTTGAGCTGCGAAAGATCCCAATGGTTTCGATAGCGATTGAGATCTTTTCGAAGAAGCCACTGATCCATTACCTTCGGTGCAAGCTTGTCATCCAAGAAAGGTCGAACGACGGAATCGAAGAAGGGACGATCCTTTCGATACAGGAACAAGTGCAATTCATGGCACGCCAGTTCATTGTAGGCTTTTCGCTTTTCTTCTTCTTTGAGTTCGTGCCACCGACTGATGCGATCAAATTTGGTGAGTTCACTACTGGGTAGCAACGTGCTGTAAAGTCGATATACATCTGCCAAGCTCGCATAGACTTGGATGCGAGTCGTACGTGCATCTCCTAGATCATGCTGTTCTCCACCCTGCAACACTTTGCTCCACTTCTTCTGAGCCAAGTGTTTCTCTCCGTCAAAAGCCTTTTGCAATCGGAGATCGATGGTTGGTATTTCCGTTTTCGGAAGAGCTACAGTCTTGCTGGTGACTCCGGATGGATGAACCACAATCGCCGTGACCGAAGATACGTTTCGAATGCGATCGCGAGGCAGAACAACGCGGCCTTTTTCATCCGGCTGCACGTTGGCCACCACGACAGCAGGTAGTTTGAGAAACTCATGAGAACTCGACAGCAGAGCCGCGCGTGCTTCTTCGCGTTTCCTTGCAAGTGCATCCTCGCTCATGGGTCTAGGAGCCGCCGCCGAAGGCGGAATCGCATCGCCGAGGTTACCCATTTGACTCTGATTTTGAGATGTCGCCGTATCCCAGGGATTCAAAAGGAGCGTGGGCTGAGGCAACAGATTCCCGGGATAGTGCGTCGCATATTGACGCTGCAGAATGTATTGGTACTCGTCATCCAAGCGTAAGGAATCAACGAAAGAACTCAGAACCCGAGAATGTGTCTTGCGGCTAAGTCCGGGATACGTCCATGCTTGAAAGCGCCCAAAGGTTGACTCTTCCCTCGCAAATGGCGTCATCACAAAATGAACGCGAGTGAACCGATCGACATTTGCCAATTGCAATTGAATTGCATCTTGAGTTTGCTCAATGCCGGTAACCATCACGGGAACGTATTCGCTCACTTCCAAGATCTGGCGATTCCCAACGATAAAACCGTTGTCGATCTGCCCTTGAGCGACGCGAATTTCAACAGCGTTTCCACCCACACGATCGGTCAAGAAGTACGTTCCAGGCGGAAGTTTGCTGACAACGATCTGATTCCCTTTTTTCTCGATTCGATCCTTCCATGAAGCGCACACATGCCCCGATCTCAATTCTAGAAGACTCAACTCGGCGGATCCCAAAAGATGGTCACCGTGCAACCATGGAAGCGTGACTTCGGTCCCTTCAACCACGTGCAATTGCTTAGGCCAATCGACCGAATCACGATGAAGGACAAACTGGCGACTCGGTACACGGTCTGCCGAACATTGAATCGACTCCACATGGTCGAGTTTTCCGAGATCGATTTCACCTTGGACGTCGGTCGCAAGCGTTACATCGATGGGATTGCTAAGCGAGGAAAGTTGGATCTTGATGGCAACGGGCAATTTGCCATAAGCTTCGCCATTTCGTCCACGAAGCTGCAACGTATAACCTCGATCATGTTGAACGAGGAAGAAATCGGAAAGTTGCAATGTCGATTCGGTTTGATTCACCAAAACCGTCTTACGTGTTTCCAAACTCTCAAGGGTTTGACGGCTGGCCAATACAATTTTCCCGGACAATTGTACTTCTACCGAACGCAACCGCTGGGGCACCAGGAACGAATGAGGAGTCTCTTCGTCCAACCGAAGCTCGAAGGGCCGAACCACCTGCTTGGTCATAATGCCCTCTTGATCGGTCGTCGTAATCGTCAACGACACCTCTTGAAGATTTTGGTTGGGCACGGGCCGGTTTTGACAAAGCAGTTGTGGTCGAATCAGAAGGGTGCCCTTCGAACCTCCAATCAAGTTCTGCGATTCGAGAAGTACGCCCATCTCCAGGCGATACGTCTCCTTCCGATGAAAGAACGTGTCCTGCGTGGCTGACATACCATCGAGTAGAAGGATCGAAGTCGATCGATCTTCTTCACCATACGGAACGAGAATGGCCCCATCTTTGTCGGCCGTAAAAACTCGATTCCCCATTTCCACCGAAGCGTCCGTCACCAACTTGCCGTCATCGTTGTAAACGTGAAACTCGTGGCCCGCATCGGTGAGCACTTCGGTCGATTGAAGTTGGCCTTTAATGACGAGAGCTCGACTTCGCACACCACTTCCCAACAGGTCGACAACCCAAACACCGCGTCCTTGGCATTGAGGAAGATCGATGGTCTCGCGGTGACGTCGATCCGATGGAATGCTGTATTCCTGTACCGCTTCGAAATTGGCTACTAATCCATCGAGATCGATATCCGTAGAAATAGCCCGATTCTGCTTACGGTAAACATTGCGAGGGTTGATATGGTAGATGCGATAGATCAACTTCGGCACGTTCTTGACATCTACCTTCAACGATACGGGATCGTTTGGACTAAAGTAGATTTGATCGCTATTGGCGAACCGCAGTTCGACTCTTTCCTTGATCTCACTTTGGACCTGAGGGCTCAGCCTCGCGTACCAAGAGGAAGCCTGCCCAATGCCATAAAGGATCTTAGACTCGATCCATACACGCTCAAGGAAACTACGCTCGAACCATGCGGCGAATGCGTTGACCGAATCTTCTTTCTGCAGAAACGCCTCCAAGTATTTCCGCACCAAAGCGCTATCATCGGCGATGGGAGACAACAACGTTTCGGCGAGATAGGTTGCATTCAAATCGACGACTGAACCGCCCGTTGAAGATTCCAAAAACTTGGCGTTGTAATAGGAAGCGTTACGAGGGAGCTTGATGTATTTCTCGAAACGCGCACGATCCATACGATTCTCGCTGAAATCCAACGCTAATCGGTGGTACAAGACCAATGCCTTCAGGCTATTCATCGATGGAGGCAAACTCGATGTAAAGGCCTCCAAGCGTTCCAGATGCTGAAGTCGAACTTGAGGCCGATCACTTGCCTCGTCATCACCAGGCAACAGGCGCAAGAGATGCTGACGCACGAACCCATCATGTTGCAGCAACTGAGGCATATCTTTCGCAAGCTGAATGCGTTGCTCAAGCGTCAATTGCTGATGGATGGGTATAGCACCCCATCCAGCACTGCCTTCAGCCTGAAGCTCTTTCTCAATCAAGGGAATAAGGCCCGTGAGATCGACCCGCGTTGTATGCCGCAACAGACTTCGGAGGGTATCGATGGGCAAGTTCTTCTGCATGAGCCTGATCAGCCCTGCTTCGCCAATCGATCCCAGCCCGGGATCGCGTACGAATGCTGCCTGAAGCTGCTTATCAAAATCGAGGATCGATGGATCCAAACGGGTTGCCAAATCCTTAGCTCGATCCGCTTGAGGCGGCGCATGATCGAGAGTGAGGCCCAATTCGTTGCGAAGATATTCCAGCGTCCTCTGAGGTTCCACTCCGTAACTCAAAATGCGTTGACGCGTATGCAATTGCTGCCATCGTTCTCCAGGAGGCGTTTTCATGGCCCATTCTTGAAGCAGCGACTCAGCTTCTGCAAGCTTGCCCGTTACTTGATGATGCAAGCAATGATAGTAGTAATAATCATCCGATCCAGGAATGAGTTCTTGCAGTACCTTCGCGCGATCTTCAGCCAACGCAAACTTTTCGAGAAACCCGATTCGATGCTCTTGTGCCTGAGTCGTTTGTGCTCCCAATACCAACAAGGCAAAGGTCCATGCTCGCATGCCAATGAAGAGACGCATAAACAGGTTCCTGAATTCAAAGAACGGAATGCAAGGCATCGCAGTCTGCTCGACATGGAACACAGCAACGATGTGTGCCTGAAGGGGCGATGGAGTATCGGCCTCTGGCACCTAGACGAAGGTGTTTGAATGCCAGTTCCCGAAAAATGACCACACTTTGGATGTCCCGACCCGTCTTCGGGTATTTGGCCTTGCCAGAGTGGTTTGCCAACTCCATTTCCAAATCTAGCCCACCCATCCTTGAACCACGAAATCCTGCGGAAATTCCGATCAACTTGGCGAACCGATCCGATGGGTCGCGCGGGCGGTGACGTCTATGGCTGCCTCAGGGAAAGCTTGGGTGATTTGTATTCCGCTGCAAAAATGAGCACTGTCCGTTCCCCCACGGAATCGCGCATCCTCTAAAATGAAATCTCACCCGTTCTCCGCGATGGATCCAACCATTCCCTCCCAGTGAATCCAATCATCATGACACCCAACCGCCCCTGGTGCTTGTTACTCATCTTCGTGACTACTTTCTTCGGCAATTTTTCTTTGCAAGCCAACGAAACACGTCCCAATATCGTCGTGATCTTGGTCGACGACATGGGAATCATGGACACATCGCTTCCCTTTCTGACCGATCCACAAGGGAAACCCGTACGCTATCCATTGAATGATTTCTATCGAACACCCAACATGGAATTGTTGGCTCAGCGTGGCATTCGATTCAATCAGTTTTGCGCGATGAGCGTTTGTTCGCCGACGCGTATCTCGATCATGACGGGGCAGAATGCTGCTCGTCATCGAACAACGAATTGGATCAATCCCACTGAAGACAATGCGGGACCGATGGGACCTCCCGATTGGAATTGGAAGGGACTCAATCGACAGAGCACTACTTTAGCAAAGGCTATGCAACAAGCGGGATATCGAACCATCCATGTTGGGAAAGGACACTTCGGACCGCAAAAGTCTGAGGGAGAAAATCCACTCAACATCGGATTTGATATCAACGTCGCGGGTGGTGCGCACGGTGCGCCTGCGAGCTATTATGGCAAAGAGAATTTCAACAAGATCGACCCAAAGACCGGCGAAGGTTCGTTTAATGGTGTCAAAGGTTTGGAAGCCTATCATGGATCGGACACCTTCTTAACCGAAGCATTAACGATCGAAGCTTGCAAACATATCGAACAATCTCAGCGCGATGGCAAACCATTCTTTCTGTACTTCCCTCAGTACGCTGTTCATGCTCCCTTCAACTCAGACCCTCGCTTCGCACCCAATTACCTCGACAGCAAAAAGCCGAAACAGGCCCAAGCGTTCGCAACGCTTATCGAAGGAATGGATAAGTCGCTTGGTGATCTCATGAACAAGATCGAACAAATGGGATGCGGCGAGAATACAATACTCTTCTTTCTCGGTGATAATGGTTCAGACGCACCTTTGGGCCATCAGCATCAGGTTGCATGCGCTGCACCTTTGCGAGGCAAAAAAGGTTCGCATTACGAAGGAGGGATGCGAGTCCCCTTCATCGCGGCCTGGCTCCACCCGAACCCCAAGAATCCCCATCAAGCGGCATTTCCGATCGCTACTGGTGCGATCCAAACGCAGATGGCTGTGGTGTACGATCTCTTTCCAACGGTCTTGTCCCTTGCAGGCCAAACCCTGCCTCAAGGGCATGTGGTCGATGGAACGAATCTCAAGCCCTTGATGCAAGGGCAGCCCGATCCGAATCGCTCCGATGAATTCCTCATGCACTACCCGCACGCCCCTCATCGTACCGACTATTTTACGACGCTTCGCAAAGGGGAATGGAAAGTGATTTACCACTACTTTCCAAGCGATGTCTCCGATCAAAAACACTATCAACTTTTTCATCTCGCCTCGGATCCGTTCGAACAACAAGATCGCGCTTCCACCGACCCGAGAATGCTCCAAACCATGATGGAGCGCATGGTCGTGATGCTCGGGGAACAGAAGGCCGCGATGCCTCGCGACCCAAGCAATGGCCAACCGCTAGTCCCCAAACTCCCCTGATGGAAAGTGGTGTACCCCTTCCCCTCCGCGACAAAAACTTGACTCCTCTCTAAAATGTCTTGTTCGAAGATCGCGCTTTTTTGGGCGCGCAGGTTCTCATCATCGAACTCAGGAGCTCAGTGTGGATTTTCAATCGAATGAAGCGGTGTTGGAACAAATGCGTTGGCGTTATGCCACCAAGGTATTCGACCCCTCCAAGAAAATTGCGGATAAGGATTGGGTGGCTCTTGAGGAGACTCTTCGCCTTGCCCCGTCCAGCTATGGCTTTCAGCCTTGGCAATTTTTGGTCATCGAATCACCGAGCCTGCGAGAGCAACTTCGTCCACACGCTTGGAATCAAACGCAAATTACGGACGCATCCCACTTGGTAGTTTGCTGCTCCAAGATTTCGATGAGTTTTGATGATGTCGATCGATGGCTCGATCAGAACGCCAAGATACGCAATATCGACCGATCCGCACTCGCTGGATTTGAGCGGATGCTGATGGGTTTCGTATCGACCCTCAGCCAAGGTTCGACGACACCTCACTGGACGGCAAAACAAGCCTACATCGCCTTGGGAATGTTCATGGCCGTTGCAGCCTCGATGGGAATCGACACATGCCCTATTGAAGGATTTGAACCATCCAAGTTCGATGAAATTCTAGAGCTTGTTGGAACAGAATACCGATCAGCGGTCGTCGTCGCTGCGGGTTATCGATCCAGTAACGACAAGCTTGCGTCTCTCCCCAAGGTTCGATATTCCAAGGACGAAGTCATTCGCCATCTTTAGGATCACACCATTGAAAGCAACGCTCGTTTATCCACATCAACTTTCCCTTGCCCGGAACCCATGTGCAAACGAGCGTTACTATTTGGTAGAAGATCCGTTGTTCTTCTCGCAGTATCGTTTCCATCGGCAAAAACTCATGCTGCATCGAGCTTCCATGCAAGCATGTCGGGCACAACTTGTCGATTCTGGTCGATCGGTCCGCTATTTCGAATTCCATGAACTCGACCGTACTGAAGATCTATTCTCGATCTTGGCTCGCGAGGGTATCACCGACGCAATAGCGATCGACCCATCCGATGATTGGCTCCAGAGGCGCATGGTGGCCGGTGCCAAACGGTTTCGGATCAACCTTCACTTGAATGCCGATGAAAACTTCCTGTGTCCCTCGGAACAATTTGCTCACTTTGCTCAACGCAAAAATCGACTCTTCTTTACCGAGTTCTACATTGAGCAACGAAAGAGGCACGATATTCTGATCGAGGACGGTGCCCCGAGAGGTGGCAAATGGAGCTTCGATGTCGAGAATCGAAAAAAGATTCCCAAGGGCACGCCAATACCTGAACTAACCCTTCCCAAGCAAGATCGCTTTGCCACGGAAGCAAAGCACTACGTCGACTCGCACTTCCCCGAGGCTTGGGGCTCTTCCTCCAATCTGCTCTACCCTTGGACTCGCCAGTTGTCCGAACAATGGCTGGAGACCTTCTTCAACGAGCGTTTTCAATCCTTCGGCCAATACGAAGACGCCATGCAACAAACGGAAACCTTTCTTTTCCACTCGGTACTAACACCGATGTTGAACATAGGACTACTGACTCCACAACAAGTTCTAGAGCAAGCGATTCTTCATTTTGAATGCGTGCAGGATAGCGAAGACGAAGTATCGTTAGCTTCTGCGGAAGGATTCATTCGTCAAATCATGGGTTGGAGAGAATACATTCGCGGCGTCTACCAAACGATGGGCCGAATGCAGCGAACGCAAAATGCCTGGGATCATCAGCGTCCGCTTCCCAGTGCATTTTACGATGGTACGACAGGCATCGATCCAGTGGATCAAGTAATCCGACGCGTGCTTCAATATGGGTACTGCCATCACATCGAACGATTGATGATTCTTGGAAACTTTATGTTTCTATGTCAAATCCAACCCCATGCGGTATACCAATGGTTCATGGAATTGTTCGTCGATGCCTACGACTGGGTTATGGTTCCCAATGTTTATGGAATGAGCCAAAATGCTGATGGAGGAAAGATTACCACCAAGCCTTACATGAGTGGTTCGAGCTACGTGTTGAGGATGAGCAATTTTAAGCGCGGGGCATGGTGCGAGATCTGGGACGCTCTCTACTGGCGCTTTATCGATTTGCATCGCGAACGATTTCTGAAGAATCCGCGACTCTCCATGATGGTAAGGCAACTCGACAAGATGGGATCGCGTGTCGACTCCTTTCATCGGACCGCTGATGATTTCTTGAAGTCCTTACAATAAACGATCCCCTAGTCATCGATGGGCATCGATTCGTAGTCGGTATCGCGTACCCATCCCGTCTTGAGCTTCTCGCCTTGCATATACCGTTCATAAAAATGAACGTGCCCTGGATTGGCATGAACGTACTCGTCGAATATTCTCCCTTTACCCATGATGCGAGGATCTTGTTGTTCGCGCAGCATTTGCTCCATGCGTTCACGGAGTTTGTTCTGAATATTCAGTATGTCAGGTTGCGATGCGATATTGATGACACAATCCTGATCGGATTCTCGGCGATACAATTCCTCTGTCGGTCGTTTTCCAAAACAAAGACGCCAGAATGAGTTGCTGCCCATCGTCCTTCGCATATCCAAGATGAATGACTTGGTTTCACCTGCATCGCAATTGAGATAACCAGTTTCTGGATTGCAGGCTGGCCAACGATCTGGTTCGAAGTTCTTCAGGTAAACATAGTCGCGTGTCACGATTCCTCGGATGGGATATCCAACATCGTTGGGTCGTCCAATGTCATGACGCTCCATCCCAACCAGCACACAATCGCGACTTGGATCCACTTGCCCTTGCTGCGAAGATTCAAATATAGGCCGTAGACTTCGTCCGGGAGTCGGCGCCATGCCCGTATCACCCCAGCCGATGCGAGCATAATCGAGCAACGTCGGCGCGATATCGATAAAGCTCACAAAGTCCTCCACCGATCGACCTCGATGCTCCATCCCTTTCGGGTACATCATCGCCAGAGGAACATGGTTGGAATCAGGGTATGCATTTCCTTTGCATCGAGGAAATGGCATTCCATGATCGGAAGTCACGATGACCAAAGTGTTTTGCAATAGCCCTTTGCGCTCCAGCAAATCGAGCATCCGTCCTAGATGATGATCGAAATGCTCGACTTCCATGGCGTAGTCGAGCATATCGTTTCGAACGACCTCATTGTCAGGCCAATAGGCTGGAACATGATCGATGTCTTCTAGACGCTTGCCTCCCTTGGCAACACCTGATCCAAATTCGTAGTTCCGATGCGGTTCAATCGCCCCGTACCAAAAGCACCAAGACCGATCGTTGGGTACGGATGCGAGGAAATCCTCGAAATTCGATGCGTAGTCGTTCTTGCCAATGCCTGAGGTTGCAGGAGTAAGCTCTTTTCGGTTGTAAGCCTCACCCGTCATTTTCCGGTTCTTGCCATCAACGTCCTTGGCAACACCTGGCCCCCATCCTTTACTTGTATGCCCCACATACCAGCCTCGTTCGGCGAGCACCTCTGGCCAAGCTCGGAACTCAGCAGGAAAGTAGCAGATATGATTGGCCGCTTCTTTAAGTTGCCAGGAATTCCTACCGGTTAGTAGACACGCGCGAGAAGGAGCACATTTCGCATTCGGAGTGAACGCATTGCGAAATAAAATCCCATCCTTCGCCACGCGATCAAAGGATGGTGTTTGAACCCACTTGGCACCATACGCCGACGCATGGCCATATCCCCAATCGTCGGCGATCGCAAACAAGATGTTGGGAGGGCTCGATTGTCCAAAAACTTGCGATACGATCGCGGCCCAAAGTACGAAGACGATTCCTAACCGATGATTCATACCAAGTTCCTTCCTATCGCTCGCATAGTCGTTGGACATTCTCTCCTAATTGGGTGTAGGCAATCCACCACCAAGGCTTCCCTTGCCCATTTCCAATAGCGCGTCGATGTATCCATCGAATTCGGACTGCGAGCCTGCATTCTGCAACTGAACGATCTGTGGATTGACAAACAATCCGACCGCACCCACAACGCTTTGATGAATTTGCTTGGCCTGATCGGGAGTGATTTGCGCCAATTGTTGCTGCGCTGCTGCGATTTGCGATTCCCAATTCTCCACCATCGGCTTGGGCAACCAGTCCGGTCGACCAATTGGAGGACAAGAGGAGGACTTCCGCTTGATCTTCATAGCAACTTTCAGCGTTGCAGGAATCTGATCCCATTTGTCAATCGTGCAAGGAAGTCCTTTATTGAGATCCATGGCGAGCGAAAGGTTATTGTTATCAGAGCGTCTTTTTCGAGGGCCTTCCCTTCGCCGCAACATTGACGAGATACTTACCAAGCAGCTCGCGAATCTTACCCGATTTGTATCGATCGGGAGTTAGGATTTCGGGTGCCAAATAGGCTTCCAACAATTCCAGGCCAGGATCGTAGGATTTGGAAATATCCGTCGATCCTAGTTGTTGCTTCAGCTTTGAACATTTCGACGAACAAACTCTTCTTGGTTCGAAGCACTTTGATGAGGTTGTCTCGCGTTAAGCGAATGGTTCGAAAGGTTCCTGGATCTAACTTGGTGGAAGCTGTCGTGAGAAGTTGTTCCACATCTTGTTGATACTTGGGAGGCAATGCATCCCAAAGGACCAAAGGATTATCTTTCTTCAACTCCTGCACGACTTGGTCAACGAATTGCGCGGTGGCATTGGACGAGAACTTCGACAGTGTGGGTACCGCATGGAGTCGGTTCACTGGAAGATCCCTTGCTGTTGGTAGCTTTTCCGTCGCCCCCCTTCGAGTCGGTCGGTGTTGCGTCCTTCTTAGGAAGTGGTTTCTTGGCGAGGGCTTTTGCCTTTTCGCGAGCCTGCGTTTGGCTCGTTGCTCAGCTTGTCATAGGCAATCAATTTCATTGCCATCAGCTTTCCGCAAAACGACATTCGTTCCATCCATGCGTACGAATTCGGCCTGAACCTTGAATTTGCCTGTAGAGTCAACCCAAGACCACATCGCCATCTTGTGCCCAAACGGAAGAAGTGGCGAACGACAGTATCGCCATCGCTAATAGACTTCGCAATTGAAATCGCATGTTGAGTTAGCTCCGCAGTGATTCCTTGACTGATGATTCGAAAGATGAAATGAATTCCGTAGTACGATTGTCTCACCGTAGTACGATTGTCTCACCGTAGTACGATTGTTCCATCGTAGTACGATTGTCCCAATCGCGTGGAACCTCGTAGTACGATTGTCCAAATATTGTCTCAATCGTTTGAAACCGCCTAAAACCGTTCTCACGCTTAGGACGATTACAAGACACTTTTAACGATTGAGACAATCGGGCTACTTCTTGTTCTGTGATTGTAATAACGCGTTGATGTTTTTTACGATTGGACAACGCGCTACGGTTGAATTGACATTCGGGGTTTGGGGTGGGTAATCCAATCCAAGTAGAGTCCAACTCCCCCCAACGTGCAAGCGACACCGATCCGGCCTCAAATCTGCTTCCGGTGGAACTTCCTCGTCCCGAATTGAAAAAACTAGGGAAAAGAAGACACCATTAGCAACTCAATCCCTGGCGGAAAGCCCTTCGGAGGGAAATGTCCCACTTGGGTGAGACGTCGCCTATCGAACAGGGCCCGCAAAGTTTCCCGACATGGCACGTCCCTTCTTCGAATTTCCGGAAAAAATCTTGGGAACTAGTACGTTGATTGACCTTTGGAATGCGGCACCTAGAATGCATTGATCGACCGCAACTTTGAAGCCTCAACCCGGCGACTTTCCATTTCGTCGAATTGAATCCACCACGGCGAGGCGATCTTCGGTGAACTTTGTTCTCGACCGATTGTCCTTGCGGAAGATCAGATTCTGGACCGTTCCTGAAATATTGGATAGGGACGCCGTCTTACGGGAGAAGGAGAATACAAAATGAAGAGTCGATGGCTAGCAGCGATTCCGGTCTTCAACGAGGTAGATTCCGTCAACAACGTGCTGGATGAAGTGGTCCAGTACGCAGACAATGTCCTGGCCATCGATGATGGATCGTCCGACGGAACCTCGGATCTTCTTGACGCTCGCGAAGATATCGCGGTGATTCGCCACCCGCAGAATCGAGGTTACGGCGCCGCGTTAATTTCTGCGTTCGAACATGCGATTGAGAACGACTACGAATTCCTGGTCACTTTGGATTGTGATGGTCAGCATCAACCCAAGCGAATTCCGCGATTCATTGCAGCGTGTCGCAATGCCGACATCGTGTCGGGAAGCCGATATCTCAAACGCTATGCGGGCGACTCCGAACCACCAGCCGAACGTATGTTTATCAATCGCCAAATCACTCGCGATATCAATGAGCGTTTGGGATTGTGCCTAACCGATTCGTTTTGTGGTTTCAAAGCCTATCGCGTCGAAGCCCTCAAGCAGTTTCGCATTGAGGACACTGGGTACGCCATGCCACTCGAGCTTTGGGTTCAAGCGGCGATGCAAGGCATGAGAATTATCGAGGTTCCTGTTCCTCTGATTTATCTTGACTTGAACCGATCGTTTGGCGGTTCTTTGGATCACGCCGAAACGCGATTGCGACATTACCATTCCGTTCTCGATCGAAGCGTCGCCGCTATGGAAGCTCGCGGATTCCGCCTGCCCAAGAGTGTGGCGTGCTGTGGCGAATGCCACTAGTGTTCAATAGCGATGGCGACCTCCGACGAGTACCCCTCATTCCACGCTCCGCCTGATGAAGGCGGAGTGTTTTGTTTTCCTCCGCCATCGACCTGGCCTCACGTACTCGTAGGCAACCAGCGAGCTTTTCCTCAACACGCATCGTTGCTTGGACGTTCTCTGCAAACCTTGCGAACCGAGTTTCGCCGAGAACTGCTTGATATCGTACGATCCGAGGGAGGCGAACCAACCAGCTCAACCATTGTGATGGGAGGTCATCAGCCCGAGTGGTTCCATCCTGGGGTTTGGTTCAAGAACTTTTTGCTGGATGCGTTTGCGCGTCGCATACAAGCGACCGCCATCAACTTGGTCATCGACCACGACCTTGCACGTCACCTTGCAATCAAAGTTCCCTATCGCGACGGTGATGCGATCAAGGTTCAGTCGATGGTCCCTGAATCTTTCGAGCAAACTGTTCCTTGGGAAATGCTCTCTCCGAAAGACTTTTCAGCATGGGAGTCTTTTCCAGAACGCGTGAAGCAACGTATAGGCTCGCCCAAGTCCCACGACATGATTTTGGATCGCGTTTGGCCTAGTGTTTTATCCCAATTGAAACTCGGTGCAAGCGTCGGTCATGCGTATGCTGCAGCCCGCCATGCATTGGAAAGGGAATCGGGCCTTCGAACTATCGAAGTATCTCTCGGGCGTCTTTTGGACTCAGAGGCCTTTGCTGCATTCTTCTTTGCCATCGCATGCCATGCAGACTCGTTCCGCGCCATCTACAATCGCTGGCGCGATCACTATCGAATGCACCACCGCATTCGCAATGAAGCCCATCCCGTTCCAGCATTGTCCATTCGGGAAGGATGGATCGAGATTCCGTTTTGGACCTACGAGAATGCCGATCCCATTCGGCGAGGCCTTTGGTGCCGTTGCGAGGCGGACCAGCTCTTCCTCACCGATCATTCGAATTGGCAGTTATCGCTTCCGAAGTCCTCGATCGAATCCAACCCATTGGATTCTTTGCGAACGATCACAGACAAGGGTCGCCGCATTCGCACCCGAGCTCTGACCACAACTCTCTTTTGCCGTCTCCTCGCTTCCGACTTTTTTGTTCACGGAATCGGTGGAGGCAAGTACGATCAATTGACCGATCATATTGTGCGAGATTGGTTAGCCATCGATCCTCCAACGTATGGCGTCGCGACCTCCACGATGCGGCTACCTCTGTCCACCTCCTCAACAACGCTTAAAACACCAAGCCAGATCCGGTCGCAATGGTGGTACGATCGCAATCATCTCGAACAACTCTCGGTCGAACTTGCCGATAACGATCGGATTCGCTGGAACGATTGCATCGCTCGCAAACATCATCTCCTTGCCACCATTCCTCCGCGAGGCCAAAAGAAAGCGTGGCATCAAGCAATGGCCGAGTTGAATCGTGAGCTTCGTCAACTTGCCGCCCCTCTTCTTACGCAACAATGGGCGGAACTTCCTCAGGCCGAATTTTTGCTTCGACACCGAGCCTTAGAGCAATCGCGAGAATACTCGTTGCTTCTCTTTTCTTCTTCGAGCATTGTACAATCCCTGAAGCAAATGGCAGACGCCGCCTTCCGTGAGGATTCCTCTTTCATTTCCTAATCGATTGGCTATCCAGTTCAAGAGTATGAAGTATTGCCCATGTTGGTAAAGCTCGAAGATACTTTTCAATTATCTCGCGATCGCATGGAGGCTATCGAGCTTGCGATGGAGCAATTGCACGATCGCTGCATTCGCATCCGCTCCGACCGCGCTATCCATTCACTTCCCTGGGCAACCGATATCGTTCCGTGGTATCCGCAGGGACGATGGTTGATTGACTCGCAACTCCGGCCTTCTCAATATCCCCATTACGTGGCAGGTGACTACTACATTCAAGACGCCGGTTCGCTGCTTGCACTTGCGTTGCTTGCTCCCCGATCGAACGAGTTGATTTGCGATCTCTGCGCGGCTCCTGGTGGCAAAGCCTCGGCCATTCTTGAACAATTGGGTGAAGGTGGCTTTTTGTTAGCCAATGAACCAATTCGCACACGACTCGACATTCTTGAATGGTCATTGACTCGAACCGGAAACCCTCGCTTTGCTATTCTTAACCGCGATCCCGAAGATTTGCTCGATGACTGGAGTCACCGACTCGATGCGATCTTGGTAGACGCACCTTGTTCTGGACAAACATTGATTGGACGAGGAAAGCGTAGCGACAATGCATTTGATGAAACGCAGGTGCTTCATAGTGCTGCTAGACAGCGACGCATTTTGCAAGCTGCTCTAGGACTTCTCAAACCAGGTGGACGACTGATCTATTCCACGTGCACCTTTGCGATCGAAGAGAACGAAGACCAAATTCGATGGCTGCGAGAGACATATGGCGATTTGCTCGAACCGCTCGAAATCCCTGGATTGTCAGCATGGGCTAGTGGCATTGAGCCGGGCTGTTATCGAACGTGGCCCGATCGCGATCGATGTGCGGGGAGCTTTGCTGCAGCCATTCGCCTCTGCGGTGCAATCGATCCATCCAACGAGCGATCGTCATCAAACATCGAAAAGGCGACTAGGCGGAAAGCCTCCAAGAAGAATAACGTATCGAGTTCAAACAACACATTACGGGGTCGCGGCACTGAATCGCTACAAGCCTTCGGTCACATCGACAACATGGAGTATTGGAAAGAGGGAGATCGTTGGCAAGGCGTTGCATCCGATGCGAGTTGGATCGCCAAAGAATCCATCGATCGATTTCCCAGTTTGGCGGGCGGCGTCGATAGGTCGTTGCAACCACATCCAATGTTAGCTCTATTGCCTAGTGCGCATTTTCAGCCCAACCACACCTTTGCCCTGAATGCCGAAGAATCCATGGCTTTCGCGCGAGGTGAAGCCTTGCCGGTCTCGCCCGGACAGGCCGTACCCCCCAACGGTAGCTGGACGGTTGCGACATGGGGAGGAAAACGTCTCGGCTGGATGAAAAGCGTTGGATCACGGATGAACAACTATTATCCGAAGATCGCTCGGCTATCTCCTTAGTGAAACGCGATCTAGCTTCTCACGCAATCCACATAATACTTGCGTCTGCCATCGATCTCCTCTTCGACCAAACCGTGGATATCGGTATCGAAACCTGGAAACTTCTGGTTAAAGTCGCGAGCAAACCGTAGATACTCAACGATGGTCTTGTTGAATCGTTCGCCAGGAATGAGCAATGGAATTCCAGGTGGATAGGGAGTCAACAGAACGCTTGTGACGCGTCCTTCCAAATCATCGATCTCAACGCGATCGATCTCGCGACGGGTCATCATGGCGAAGGCATCCGATGGCTTCATCGCTGGTTCAGAGATCGACAAATACATTTCGGTGGTCACGCGAGCCACGTCGTTCGACTTGTAAGTGTCGTGGATTTGGTGGCAAAGGTCGCGTAGGCCAATCCGTTCATATTGTGGATACTGCCGCGAAAACTCGGGCAGGATCCGCCACATCGGCTGGTTCTTATCGTAGTCGTCTTTGAATTGTTGCAAGGCGCTGAGAAGTGTATTCCAACGTCCCTTCGTGATGCCGATGGTGAACATGATGAAGAACGAATAGAGTCCCGTCTTCTCAACGATCACACCATGCTCGGCCAAATACCGCGTCACGATCGATGCAGGAATACCGGTGTCTGCAAATTGCCCCGACACGTCCAGACCTGGGGTGATGACGGTGGCCTTGATCGGATCCAACATGTTGAATCCAGGTGCCAACGAACTGAATCCGTGCCAACTATCTCCGGCTCGCAAGGTCCAATCGGTTGGAGTACCGATACCTTCGTCAGCCAGTTCATCGGGTCCCCAGACCTTGAACCACCAATCCTTACCCCATTCGTCATCTACTTTGCGCATAGCGCGTCGGAAATCCAGCGCTTCCATGATCGACTCTTCCACCAAGGCTGTTCCTCCAGGTGGTTCCATCATGGCAGCTGCAACGTCGCACGATGCGATGATGGCATATTGAGGCGAGGTCGAAGTATGCATAAGGTACGCTTCGTTGAACACATAACGGTCCAACTTCTGCGTTTCAGATTCACGGACGAGAATCTGTGATGCTTGAGAAATCCCGGCCAATAACTTATGCGTCGAGTGAGTTGCAAAGATCATCGCTTCCTTGCACCGAGGCCGATCCTTACCAATCGCGTGGAAGTTGCGATAGAAATCATGGAAGGCCGCGTGAGGTAACCATGCTTCATCGAAATGCAAAGTTGCAATATATCCATCGAGCATGCCCTTGAGCGTCTCGACGTTGTAGATGATACCGTCGTAGGTGCTTTGCGTGATCGTGAGGATACGAGGCTTGCGTTCGGGATGCAACGCTTGAGCTTCCCGCGCAAACGGGTTGGCATCGATCTTCTTTTGAATGTTCTCTGGCTTGAATTCATCCAACGGAATCGGGCCGATCAAGCCGAGGTGGTTTCGCGTTGGGGTCAAGAATACAGGTACGGCGCCGGTCATGATGATGGCATGCAAGATCGACTTGTGGCAGTTGCGATCCACGACCACGATGTCGCCTGATGCAACCGTCGTGTGCCAAACCATTTTGTTGGATGTCGAGGTTCCATTGGTCACGAAGAAGCAATGATCGGCATTGAAGATCCGCGCCGCATTGCGCTCCGAATCTGCTACAGGCCCCGTATGATCCAAGAGTTGCCCCAATTCTTCCACTGCGTTGCAAACGTCTGCTCGCAACATGTTCTCACCAAAGAACTGGTGAAACATTTGACCGACGGGACTCTTTAGAAACGCGACACCACCGGAGTGTCCAGGACAGTGCCATGAATAGGATCCATCCTTCGCATAGTGCACCAAGGCACGAAAGAATGGCGGCGGCAAACTGTCGGTATAGCTCTTGGCCTCGCGAAGGATATGCCGCGCAACAAACTCGGGCGTATCCTCGAACATGTGGATGAAACCATGAAGCTCGCGCAAGATATCATTCGGAATATGGCGAGCCGTACGCGTTTCACCATAGAGGAAGATCGGTATTTCCGCATTGCGAAAGCGAATCTCTTCGATGAACTTGCGCAGATTGACGATCGCCGGAGCCGGCGTGGTATCAACGTTGAATTCTTCATCGTCGATCGAAAGAATGAATGCCGAGGCACGGCTTTGTTGCTGAGCAAACTGTGAGAGGTCACCATAGCTGGTGACACCAACCACTTCGACCCCTTCCCCTTCAATTGCTTCCGCTAGCGCGCGTATGCCCAGACCTGATGTATTACCCGAACGAAAGTCCTCGTCAATAATGACGATCGGGAAGCGGAATTTCATAAATTGTCCTGATGACTAGGCTCTTCCTCTAACGGCAACGCTCCACCGGTTCTCAAGAAGCGTCACAACGTGTCTTGAGCAACGGCGAGGAGTCTTCGAGGTCTTGGTAAAGAACGGACCTCCCAAAAGCGGGAACGGAAGAATTCTAGCAACCCCTCAGGGTTTGGCTATTCCCGAATCAGCTCCCACTCGTAACTCTTCGGGGTCGCCAGAGCCTGGATTTGGCTATCAAGTTCCTTGGCTAACCCTGAGAATTTCTCGACTTCTGGGGCATTGTTCCCTTGCTCATGCTTGCGGAAAAGGAACAAATACGTCTCATTCTGCGGCCGATAGCGGTGTAGAAAGGTGATATCCTTGTCGACGATTTTCTGCCGCAAAGCTTCGCGTTGGAGCTCCACTCCCGCTCCCGCGATCGCCAGTCCTTCTCGCCATTGGCCTGCATCACCGCGGCCCACCAACTGTCCGTCGATCATCAATCGATATTGTCCAGCGGGAAGTCCACGAATCACGACGCGCCCCGCCACGCCAGCGTCTGGTAGCCGAGCCGCAGTCTCTTTCCATTTCCATTGGTTCTTTGCAGCATCGCCTTCCCATTTCACAACCCAACTGGAATCTTTCTTCCACTCACCCTTCGCTTCCAATTCCACGCTGCTTGCAAGGGCCGCTTTTGCCGTCGTGGGCACAAGCACATCGGCAACTGACAATGCCCAATCCCGTACGGCAGAGACCTTGGGAACCATTCCGTCGTCGGTCCATTTGGCTTGCAATGTCGGTAACTGCAAAGAAGTCAGGGACTCCGCTTTGGCGATCTGCTGAACCTTTTCCGCAAACTGGGTAAGCCTTTGTTGAACATGCTTGAGCCGTGATGCGGGAAAAGAGGTTCCCTCGGGAATGCTACCAGGCGCCAATAACACCAATCGATGATCTTTCTTTTTGAGATCGCTGATGAGCCGAATCAATCCTTTTTCAAACCGCTCCAAGCTCCACGAGTCATCCAAGGCCTCCGAAAAACCGTACGCCACGAACACCAATGTTGGCTCGGCCTTTTCGAGATCTACTAATCGCCGCTTGTAACCATCTTCCGTCGTACCGAAAACGCCGCGGGCTCGGCCTTCTACATCGTCTCCGCTCCAAGCTACATTCCGAAAAGAAACGTGCTTTCCGGCGAGCCTGCCTGCAAGGATCGCTTCCAATTCACCGTGGTCCTGCATCTCCTCCCACAATCGACCACCGAGCCAGGCAACTCGATCATTCGCTTGAATCACTTCTTTGATCTCTGCTGCACTCCCCGCAAGTCCGAGAGAATTGGTACTTGAGGATTCGGACGCCATCGCAATCGGATGAGATGCCCAAAGAACGCTAGCGAAAGCAAGGGTGCCGCATCCAAAAACGTGCCGCAAGAACATACGGGTCATAACAAGCCTGTGAACTCAGAGAAAGGAGCGTGGAGGGAGGCAAGAAGCCTTCATCCTAAATGGCCCGCAAGCCGTCCGCAATCAAGGCTCCAGCGAAAAGATTCAACAATAGGTGGATGGCACCTATCGTTGATGGGTGAGTGAAGGCATTTCAAAAAATGGAGCCAATCCCAATGAATTTGGGGAAATAGATGGCAAGGATGCGACACGGATGCCGATGGTGACGAAGAAACCGTGGTCCACCACCGAGAGGTCCGCGACGAATCTTTGAAAAGGCGATGGAAGCTAGCAATGAACCACCTAACCTATTGGAAACTGGCTCAGTCTCCTTTTACCCATGGCAACACCAAGCCTTTTTTCTACACCGGAGGCTCGGTCGATGAAGCTATGGCTCGGATCGGCTTCCTCATCGAAAACCAACGTGAAATTGGTTTGATGGTTGGTCCAACGGGAGTTGGCAAATCATCCCTTCTCCGAAATCTCAAGTGGAATCTCGGCAAGACCCATCGGGGTCAGTCCCCGGAGTTGGTTTACGTTTCGATGACGGGACTGATGCATGGTGAACTGCCACGGCGAATCGTGGCCAGTCTGCGTCTCGGAACGGGAGCCTCGGACCAGTTTGCATCACGACCACTGGAATTGGTTTGGCGCGATATTGAAGACTTGTCGGTCGGCGTATCCCTTCAAAACCAGCGATTGGTTTTCCTCCTGGACGATGTCGACAAGGCGCATTCTCTGGTATGGGAAGACATGGCGCGACTCGGTCAATTACCTGGTGGTGCTACTCTAGTGCTAGCTTCACAGGACCAGGGACTTCGCAATGTGGACTCATCGCTCTTAGAACGCTGCGAACTCCGAATCGACCTTCCTCTTTGGGATCTGGCACAAACCGCCGACTATTTCGAATGGGCTTTGCTCAAAGCCAATGCCTCCGATGATCTCTTCGATTCTCAGGCGATTATTCGGATCCAGGAACTAAGCAACGGTCAGCCTCGTCGAATGGCTCAGTTAGCGGAACTCGGTTTAGTGGCCGGAGCGGTCCGTCGATCGATGTCGGTTACCGGCCCCATGGTCGATCAAGTGGCATCCGAACTCGCTGAACCGTTGGGAATGGCCCCGTCCAACCATTACGTCTAGCGACGAACCGCTGTAAACGGTACATAACGCTTGAAAAACTGGAAATCTCACTCAAAATCACCCCCAATGGGGTGTTGGGGCGTTGTTGGAATTGGAGATCGATTCAAAATAAGGGTTCCCGAACCGATACAGTGGAGAGTCGGGAAGCCTTGGTAATTTACGCAAAACACAGGCAAGTTCATGGTCCAAGCGGCTGTCAACTAAAGAACCTCTTTCAGTCTTGAGCAAGCGACTGCCATGTTGCCGCTTCTTCGCTTGATCGTTGCCGATATTCAGTTGGCTCACCGCGAACTTGTCGAGCGTCGCCTTCAACTTCACCGGCTGATTCGTCGCCGCGAAGGTAAACTGACGCAGTTTCACGATGATGAGTTTGAAGAGACCAAGCAAGACGTCCAAACCGAAGCTCGCCAACTCGAAGCGTTCATTGCGGAATTGGAAAAGCTTGGGGTCTTGTTGCGATCGGCGGAAGACGGGATCGTCGCCTTTCCCTCGGTCATTAATGGCACGTTTGCCTATCTTTGCTGGCAGCTTGGCGAAAAAGAGATCGGCTTTTGGCATGCCGCAGACGAAACGTTTGCCGATCGTAAATCTCTCGAGTCATTGCGGACCTAGTTGTTCCTCTGGCGGTTCCATGCATCGAATGGTGCTGGCAACCAACACCTCGGCAAGCAGAACACGTGAATCTTTGCGACCGATTTCGGTCATGATAGGATGGATCGTTTCTGGCCGGAAACATGGTCGCCAATAACCTCGATTCGCCAATAACCTCGATTCGACTGAACGCGTGCGCTGAATCGGATGTAGAAAGAATTCCTTGATGGTTCAATGGGTGATTGAAGCTCGCGAGGTTAGCCAAAGTCTATGGCAAAGTTCGAGCGGCTCCGGTGGTTTTTTCGTTGCGCTCAAATCCAGCCAGGAAATGTTTTTGGCCTGCTTGGCCCCAACGGAGCCGGCAAAACAACCTTTATTCGAACGATGCTCGGCTTTCTCAAAACCAACCCATGGGGATGTATTGGTGATGGGGAAGAGCAGCCATCTCGACTCACTGGGCGTCCGTCGTCACATTTCGTATTTGCCAGCGGAGGCCAGCTCTTCGGGGCTGATGCGTGGTCATCAAGTCCTTGAGTTCTTCGCGCACTTGCATCCGCGAGGCGATTTAGAATTAGCGAAGACGATTGCACAGCAGTTGGACTTGGACACCTCGCGACGAGTCGCATGGATGTCGACCGGCATGAAGCAAAAATTGGCACTGGCCATCGCATTGGGAAACCATGCGCCACTCGTGATTTTGGATGAGCCAACTGCGAACCTCGATCCAACGGTTCGCTTCGAAGTACTTCGATTGATCCAGCGAGCCAAACAACAAGGACAAACACTTCTATTTTGCTCGCATGTTCTCGACGAAATCGAAGAGGTATGCGACCACGCGGCCATCGTCAAAAAAGGACGCATCGTCCATGAGCAAGACATGCACGACATGCGGGCTCTTTATCGATTGCGAGCTACACTGCCAAGCAATCATGGAAACACTGCGTTCCGTTATGATCTCAAGGCATCTCTGATCGAAGGCGTGTCGATTCTTTCGCGCGAGGATGACCAAATCGTACTCAGCTTGGAAGGTGATCTCGATCGCTATTGGACATGGCTTTCACAGCAGCCTTTCACCAGGACGCGTCTGGAGCCCTTTGGCCTCCGAAGTATCTATGAGCAGTTCCATGGAAGAGAGGACGCATAGTGTTTCGCTGGCTCCTCAAAAAGTATCTTCGCGAGTCTCAATGGCTTTGGGTATCGTGCGCCCTCATGTTGCTGATTTTTCCCTGGATGCGCATTTGGACTGTATGCCAATTCGAACTCTCGGGCTTTGCACCTTTGCTCGATCAAATTCGCAACCTTGAAAAGTTCTCACCCGTCCCCTTGGAACAGTTTTTGACCTACGAGGGTGTGGTAGCGTTAACGTATGACGAGCCGATTCTCGTGCTTTGCATCTTGGTATGGAGCATCGCTCGTGGTAGCGACGTTGTAAGTGGAGAGATTGGTCGCGGTACGATGGAAATGATGCTTGCCCAACCAGTACGTCGATCGCAACTTCTTGCCGCCCATGGTCTCGTTACGATTCTTGGTCTCATTGGCTTGGTCTTAGCGGCTCACCTTGGATTGTTCGCTGGAATCCAAACCAATTCGGTTTTGATGCGTGTCGAAACCCCTTCGATTCAAATCCCAGGTATCCCCATTCCTTTGCAGAACCCCTTTGCCACAGTAGAAAAAACACGCGTCCCCTTGGCCGAGTTGGTTCCATTCCAACTGTACTCGATGCCTTCGATTCATCTCCTCGGGCTAGGTTGGGTCGTCCTTGGATTGAGCGTACTATGCAGCAGTTGGGAAAGGCTTCGATCTCGAACGATCGGTACCGTTTTGGGTATCTACGTAACGCAGTTGCTCTTGTATGTACTTGCTAAGTCGGCACCCAAACTTGGGGCACTCAAAGTTTTCACTTTTCTTTCAGCCTATCAACCCGACTGGACGGTGCAGGTGGTGAAGAAGGATGCCTCGATGGTTTGGGCAGTCTGGGTTTCAGAAGGCTCAACCTATACACCAGGGCCACTCGGCTTTGCTTTGATTTTGTTTGCGATCGGGGCGATCGCCTATGCAATAGGCGCGGCGATCTTCTGCAAACGCGATATCCCGGCACCTCTATAAATGAGCCTTGGTATCGCGGGCAAGCGCTTCGCTGTGTGATTACTCTTTGTGGAATAAAAAAACGCGGTACTGACCTCGAAGTCCAATACCGCGTTCTATTTTTTGAGAGTCAGAAGTGATTAAAGACCTGGATCGATCTTCATGACGGCACCCTTCTTGGGTTCCCCTTCTTTCGCTTCGGGGCCGAAGACGGTTACATAAAGCGTGCCATCTGGCCCGAACGCCATGGCGGTAGGTTTGTCCAAGGCCACAATCTTCTTGGTCTTCACACCCTTATCGGCGTCTTTTAGAAGCTGGAACAATCCGCCCTGGGTTGTGTCCATCCAAGCAAAGTCTGTGGCATACAATTGACCGCGTGGGCTATAAGCCAAACCGGTGATATCGAAGAGCTGCGTTGGAAGGTTGAGCAACTTTTCTTTGGTCTTAGGATCGTAGAACGTCAACAAGCTATCGTTGGGAACGTTGACTTCACCCATCTGACCAATCACCAATTCACCCTTGGGGCTTGTGGTGATACCCACAGGAGCATCGACTTCCACTGCTTCTTTGGTCGCAATAGAACGCTCAAAACTCTTGACGTTGTTTCCTTCAAGATTTGCACGAGCAACCCAACCCTTGGTGTCGTCACCATTCGAGGTTGCGAAGATTGCGCCATCGGCCATCGCCAACGCGTAGAAGTTGCCTTCGCCTTTAACTTCACCTTCGGCAGCCAAGGCAAACTTGGCTTTAGGTGCACTTGCCTTGAGCGGTTCTTTCATGTCGGTCAGATCGAAGACATAGAGCAGTTCTTCGCCGTCAGGCAGGTCACCACCACCGACGACCAACGTATTCTTGTCGAGGAACAACAATCCCAAGGGCCCGATGTTGTACTTGGGGCCCTTGCCATAGACGTCGGTTTTGAATTCAACGACGACAGGCTCGATCTTACCATCGACAATCTTCACGATGCGAGCTGCACCGCTATCGGACACGAACACCACACCGGTTTCTGGCTGAACCGCAATGCCCGAGGGGTTATCGAGTCCCTCAACCAATACGTTCATCGCAGGTCCCGCTGGTTTTGGCGCATCGGCCTTGGCAGCGTCTTGTGCGCTGAGATTGGCGGTAAGCAGGGTCGCAAACGCCAGACTAAAGAAGAACTTCTTCAAGATTGATTCTCCATCAAATTGAAAGCGTATCATCAACAAAGGGATGTTTCAAAAACGTATGTAAGCCACTCTATGGAAGCTTGGGTGGTTCGGAATCAGGGTACTTAGCACTGGTCAATCCTACGCGCAAAAACTCAACCAAGCACTCTTTATCTTCGGGTGTTAGCCGCAGAGCGTAGAGCTCTTCATCGAGATAAGGATTGGCATGTCCACCGCGATCGTAATAATTGACCACTTCTTCCAGCGTCGCGTGCGATCCATCGTGCATATACGGTGCCGTCTTGGCGATATCGCGCAAGGTTGGCGTCTTGAATGCACCGGTATCTCCCACAATCTTGCTGATGGCAAATCGTCCTTGGTCTGGTTCTGCCTTATCCATTCCAACACCAATGTTGTGGAATGCATTATCGGTAAAGCTTGGACCTGCATGGCAGCTTGAACAATTGGCTTTACCAAAGAAGAGACGCATACCGCGTTGCCCTTTCTCCGACAGTGCCGTTTTATCGCCGGCCTTAAAGCGATCGTAGGGGGCATCTCCAGAGAGAACTGTCCGTTCGAAAGCTGCAATGGCCTTGGCTACATTGGGCGCCGTTACATCGGAGCCAAAGACCTTTTGAAACTGTGCGCGATATCCCTCAATGGCATTGACCTTCTCCACCATCTTGTCGATTGGCAGATTCATCTCAATAGGATTGGCGATAGGTCCGAGTGCTTGATCTTCGAGCGTTCCCGCGCGACCATCCCAAAATTGAAAGCGAGCGTATGCCGAATTGATCACCGTGGGCGCGTTGCGTCCACCACGCTGACCTCCTACTCCAGCAGCATTGGCTTCATTGTTGGACCAGCCTTTCTTCGGATCGTGGCAACTCGCACAACTTACCGAGTTGTCGATCGAAAGACGTGGATCAAAAAAGAGTTGTCGACCAAGTTCAATCTTTTCAGCAGCTTGAGGATTGTCGGCCGGTGCTTTGACTTCCGGCAACCCGCGAGGTGCCTTGTCGTCTGCCAAAAGCGCTGCGCCACCCGTCAAAAGGGAGCAGCCTAACACCATCGATGTGGTGACTCGAGAACTTCGGGGCCAAAATTCCATTGCAGTCTCCGTGGATCCAGTATCACTGCGCGTTGAAGTGAGGAATCGATACTATCACATGTTGAAGCGACTTTGAGGTGGGATAAACGCTTCGAAGTGCATTCTAAGACTCGGGGCTATCCAGTCGACTGGCCCAGATAACGTGATCGATTTCCATCACCACGCAGCGATTGCATCCAACACTGGGCCATTCGTTCCATCCACCTTACTTTTTTAACGATGGATCTGAACAGTCCTCTTCATTTTCTGCAATTGTAGGCTCTTCGGCAACCTGGGTGAAATGCTTCACGATCATCGTTGCATAAGCCCCTTTGGGGAGTTCAAACTGGAGAACAGCAGTATATCGCCCTCGCCGCTGTTTGTCTTCCTCGACCTTCCAAGTTAACCCAGGAACCTGGAGCCAACAGCGGCGCTCGCCTTTTGAGAAGAACGTATCGCGTGGATACTTCAAGCGAATTTGGGTGGTGTCTAAATTCAAGTGCTCCAAAAGCGAATCCAGCTGAGATTTCCATGCGGTGGGCCATTCCTTTTGCCTTGCTGAAGGGAGTGGCAACTCGAGCTCTTGCAAGAATTCAACCGCAGGACTCATGCCTCGCGGCACCCACAATTCACCACAGCGGCTTGAAATCGTTTCGCGAGATTCCAATGGCAAGGCGGCCTCGATAATCGAACTTAGCCAACGATTCCAGAGATAACTTTGGAAGGCAGCCACATAGAGACTACGCAGGTCGTTGCGAATCAATGCAATGGCCCGTCGAAAGTCTTGTGGATGATCACAAAGATAGGTCACGATACTGCGCCGATGCGATCGGTCTAAAAGTTCTTTGCAACGAATCCATTGCCCCCAATGATCGCGAAGAATCTGTTTTTGTTCCTTCTCACGAGGGCGATCGTGAGTATTGGGTTCGGCAAGCGCTAAATAGAGAGCGCGTTCATAGTTTCCTTGACACCAAGGTACCGCGATGAACTCACCGGAGACACCCAGCGAACCAAAACGCTGATCATCGAAATAGTTGACAACACCCGTCGATCCGATCTTCTTGAAGGCGTTCTCTAAACCTGAAAGTCGCGAAGCCGCAATTCCTCGAAGGGTGATTTGGAATTCGTTGGCAAGGATATCGTGCGGACCGAAAGGGCGATTGGCCTGGCCGAGATATTCCAGCTGAAAACTTCGCTCCTCAATGTTTCGATTGGGACCTTGATGCAATGTTAAGTACTGAGTCGTAACGGCATGACGATCCTTGAGCCCCCCGTAGCTCACCTGCCCACGACTCAAATTCCAATGGCGCAAGACGATTTGTATGGCCTCGGGTGTACCGATCGACTTCTTGGTCAATCGATAAAGAGCGAAGGGACCATGCCCTGTCTTGAACTCGGTTTTCTCCAAGACTTGAAAATCTTCGGGCAATGACTTGAGCTTCATGAATGGTGCAGTGCAGACAACAGGGTAGGGTGCGGAACAAGGTTATAGGATTGCGTCATTTCAAGTCGACGCTTTGAATTTGGTATTTACCAGCTTGGCGCAGAAGTCGCGCATGCACTCCAAGGTTTCTCGACTCACGTGATGCTCGATCCCTTCCGAATCGGTCGCTGCCGTTTGCTCACTGACACCGATCGCCAACAGGAATTGCACCACGATTTCATGGCGAATCTTGGAATCTTTCGCCATCTTGAGACCCGTTGCCGTCAAATGGATCGGCCCATACGGCTCGGACTCGACGAGCCCTTCTTTTTTGAGCCTTGCAAGGGTTTTGGTAACGGTCACATGCGAGACAGCAAACTGGGCTGCAAGATCGGTTACCCGACAACGATCGGATCTTTCGACGATATCCGCTATGGCCTCGACATAGTCCTCCGCCGTCTCGCTGGCATGATCCCTTCGAGTGCGTTGGTGTTGGTTCGTCGGTGCGCGTCGAGACTTCATAGATGAGTTTAGGCAGTAAGGGGGCGTCACCTCAGGTTCGGCTGAGGAACAAGACCAAGTGTCAGTATAACCTGATAGCTCCAACTACGAGATCCTTCTTCTCAACGCTGAACCCTTGTCCACATAAAACGCCGAATTCGAAGTGAATTGGAGTTTTCAAGAATTGGTATCGGTCCCTTAGCGTTACGGGCCTACAATGCTGACAGAGCGATTCGAGTATGAGGCCCAGTCAGATGCACAAGGTGATGGACGGCAAAGTCGTTGAAGGAATCCCGAGCTGGCAAAGTCGGGAACAGATGCTTTTGGCACCCTATGCGATGTTCAGCAAACATTCGCAGGGAAGGGAACACCAAGAGCCCATCCATCCCTATCGAAGCCCTTACCAGCGCGATCGCGATCGCGTTCTCCATAGCTCTGCCTTTCGCCGCCTGTCTGGGAAGATGCAAGTTTTCACCGGGGACATGGGAGACTACCATCGAACTCGCTTGACCCACACGAATGAAGTTGCCTCCATCGCTCGGACGATTGGCCGATGGCTGCGGCTCAATGAAGATCTCATCGAAGCCCTGGCGCTTTTGCACGATATTGGGCATCCACCCTTCGGCCATTGCGGTGAAGATGCTCTCGACGAATGCATGAAAATGGTGGGTGGCTTCTCGCACAATCGCTTTGCATTGGAATTGGTCACACAACTTGAACAGCGTTACACGCCCTATTCAGGACTCAACCTGACCGCCGAAGTGCTCGCGGGACAAGAACATCGTTCCGACAAATCTTCGCCGATGACTCCGCTACTCGAAGTTCAGGTCGTCGACGCGGCAGATAGTATGGCCTACGATGCCCACGATATTGACGATGCACACAAGCTCGGGCTGCTCCAATGGCGTCAACTCGAGGGAATTCCCTTGATTCAACGCGCCATTCGCCGCAATGGCAACGGCCAAAAATCCTCTGCCACCCTTCGCCAGATGCTCGTCCATACCCTCATTGAAATTCAAGTGGACGACTTCCTTCAGACCGCCACCGAGCTCTTGGAAGATGTAGAAGGTCTCGACAGCCAAGCCGTTCGCGATGTGGGACTACGGCTTCGTATGTCCTTTCCATTGGAACACGAGAAGCAAGAACTCGAACGCTTCTTGTTCAATCAGGTGTATCGCCATCCTCGGCTGATCGAAATGCGCGATCGAGCCGCTACTCGCCTCAAACAGCTTTTCGAACTTCTGAACTCCTACCCAGACCGCCTACCCATCCGATTTCAACAGCTCGCTGCAACTCGCGGCGTCGAACTTGCGGTGGGCTTCTATCTAGCCGGCATGACCGATCGCTTTTGCGACGATCAATACATTCGCCTCGTGGAACTAGGCCGCGACCGCGCCGACGACTGGGCTTAACCCCCAAAAAACCGACCCTTCTAACCCGCTGCGCCAACAATAGGTGGCTGACACCTATTGCACTGCAGAAATAAAACTAATCCTGCAACTTCTTGAATTGGCCTTACTTAAGTTAGGTCGACGTCTATAATGGGTGCTTCAGGTAGTTGAGCAACGTCATTCCCCCCCACTTTAGATGACATCATGGCAAATTCAGTCGCGCAAGGCCCCCGCAACATGTTCCAGAAAATCTGGGACGATCACGTCGTTCACGCGGAGACTGGGAAGCAAACCATCCTCTACATCGACCTGCACTTGGTTCATGAAGTCACCAGTCCTCAAGCCTTTGAAGGTCTGCGTCTCACCGGACGTAAAGTACGTCGCCCCAATCGGACGATTGCTACGCCCGATCACAACGTACCTACCTCTGATCGCCACCTCCCCATCGCCGATCCCATTGCCAAACAGCAGGTGGATACGCTTCGACAAAACTGTCTCGATTTCGGAGTGAAGCTTTACGATCTCGATGATGCCCACCAAGGTATCGTTCACATCATTGGCCCCGAATTGGGATACACTCAACCTGGCATGACCATCGTCTGCGGAGACTCGCACACGGCCACCCACGGCGCTTTTGGTGCTTTGGCCTTTGGCATTGGGACGAGTGAAGTCGAGCATGTTCTCGCGACGCAAACGCTTCTTCAGTATCTTCCCAAGACCTATGAACTTCGGGTTGATGGCGACATGGCTCCAGGCGTAACGGCCAAGGATTTGATTCTGTATCTGATCGGTCAGCTGACGACGGATGGCGGCACCGGTTATGTACTCGAATACACCGGATCAGCTATCCGCAAATTGAGCATGGAAGAGCGTATGACGGTTTGCAATATGTCGATCGAAGCGGGGGCTCGCGCTGGGATGATCGCTCCTGATCAAACGACCGTCGACTACTTGCGAGGTCGTCCGTTTGTTCCGCAAGACTTCGATTCTGCTGCCAAACGTTGGTTAGGCTATGCAAGCGACCCTGGCGCCAAGTACGACAAAGTGTCGATCTATCGCGGCCAAGACATCGAACCCCAAGTGACTTGGGGCACGAACCCTGGTCAGGTTACGTCGATCTCGAATGCCATTCCCAACCCATCGGACTATGCCGATGAAACCGAGCGAAAATCTGCCTCGCAAGCGATCGAGTACATGGGACTGCAAGCAGGAACGAAGCTAACCGATATCGGTATCGATCGCGTCTTTATCGGAAGCTGCACCAATGCTCGAATTGAAGATTTGCGTGCTGCTGCCAAGGTGGTCAAAGGCCATAAGGTCAGTGACAAGGTTTACGCGATGATCGTCCCCGGAAGCGGACAAGTTAAACGACAAGCGGAACAGGAAGGCTTGGATCGAATCTTTAAGGAAGCAGGCTTCGATTGGCGCAAGCAGGATGCAGCATGTGCCTTGCCATGAATCCCGATCGTTTGGAGCCAGGCGAACGTTGTGCATCCACTTCCAATCGCAATTTTGAAGGTCGGCAAGGAAAGGGTGGGAGGACTCACCTCGTATCCCCAGCCATGGCTGCAGCTGCCGCGATTCGAGGCAAGTTCTGCGACATTCGCGACTGGACCTACCGTAGCTAGCCCAAAGACTCAATCCTTTTCCATCACTTCCATACAATCATTGGCATCATGCAAGCTTTCACTCAACACACCGGTATCGTCGCAGCCCTCGATCGCGCCAATGTCGACACAGACCAAATCATCCCTAAGCAATTTCTCAAACGCATCGAGCGTTCGGGATTTGGTCCCTTTCTGTTTTTCGATTGGCGCTATGATGCCAATGGAAATCCGAATCCTGAATTTGAATTGAATCTACCGCGGAATGCAAACGCATCGATCTTGATTGCCCGACGCAATTTTGGAAGCGGATCGAGTCGCGAGCATGCTGTATGGGCCATCGATAACTACGGTATTCGCGCCGTCATCGCCCCATCCTTTGCAGACATCTTCTATAGCAACTGCTTCAAGAACGGCACGTTGCCAATCAAGCTCACCGAAGATCAAGTGCAGCAACTTTTCGATCGTCATCAACAAAACGTTCCCTATACGTTGACGATCGATCTTGAAGCCGGCACCATTCGCGATGACCAGGGGCTCTGCTTTGAATTTTCCATCGAGCCCTTCCGCAAGCACTGCATGCTTCATGGGTTAGACGACATTGCTTTAACGTTGAGCAATGCCGATAAAATTGATGCTTACGAAAAAGCGAGAGGGATCGCTTAGCCTCGCAATCGTCGCTGTAGCGTCTGCAGCCATTCCACGGCCGATGCGAAGGCAGCGTCGATCGAAGGCAAGGCATACTGGAATCCTTGGGCAGAAGAGGACGAACTACTGGTCGTAGATGCAGCAAAGATCAAGGTTGCCTTTTGAAAGGTGCCCACATCGTAACGAGCAGCATCGGTGATTTCTAGATTCCATCGACCTTGCGCATTCTTTCCATCAAACGCAGATAGCACACGCTCGGGCTTAAATGTTCCGCTCAGATTTCCCGTTGCTTGAGCAATCGAGGTGGTTGCTTCGTCATCGAAGAGAACGCGAACATTGTCGCGAGAACCTCCACGTCGATTGAGAAGAAGGACGCTTGTACCATCGGGACCTATCAATCGAATGCGAAGATCGCTTACATAGGTATGATCGATGGAGAGATCGACGTTGAGATCGCGAATCGAGAAGGATTCCGTGACGTCGATGGGAATCGTGGTAACGCCCGCGCGTGTACTCGTCGCATCTTGGAGAGTCGTTGGACCTGCGACCGAAAACTGCTTGGCTTCCGTAATGGTGTATGTCGCCGTATACCGATCGGTATCTTCACCTGCGACTCCATTGCGGTTCTGATCCAAACGATTTCCTGCATCATCAGTAACGGTATTGAGCACCGTCACCGTGTAGATCCCGGAAGCAGTCTGCGAACCAAAGGCTATTCGCCAGACAGTTCTTGCAGCATTCTGTGAGGTGACGCTCGATATGGAAATGGTTCCTCCTGGCCCTTGTAGTTGAAACGAGGAGGGAAGCATCGCCGATGGAGCCATGGCTTCCGAAAACGTTACGTCAACGCTGCTAATCGCATTCCCGCTTGCATTCCAAACACTTGCGATGACTTGAGGCCCCGAGGTATCCGTTGTTCCTTGATTGCGAAGGGCAGCTGCAGCCTTGCCTACATTAAGTCGTCCATACTGTGTGGCACCGACGAGCACGGAATCGGTGTTTTGCATCACTGCTTGAATCAACTGAGTCGACGTAAGCCCTGGGTTCTGCCCCCACAACAGCGCCATCGCTCCTGCAACATGAGGCGTTGCCATCGAGGTTCCGCTATAACGCGCATATTGGTTGCCTGGGACTGTGCTGAGAATCGATACGCCCGGCGCAGCAATATCGACATTCGATCCGTAGTTCGAAAAGCTCGCCAAACCGTCGGCCGAAGTGGATGCAGCGACTGAAATCACACTGCTCAATGGAAGATTCGCAGGATAGCTTGGTGTGGTTGCGTTGTTTGCGGATTCGTTGCCTGCAGCCGCTACGAAGATCCCTCCTGCGTCCTGAAAACGCTGTACGGCTGATTGCAACGCCGAGCTAAAGCCACCTCCGCCCCAACTTGCATTGATGACCTTGGCCCCTTTCGTGCGCGCGTAATCAATAGCCGATACTGCATCGCTCAACATTCCCGATCCGGATGCATCAAGGAACTTCAAAGCCATCACCTTGACGCTCCAAGCGACTCCCACCACACCGACTCCGTTATTCCCTACAGCGCCAATGGTACCTGCAACGTGCGTCCCATGGCCATTGTCGTCCATGGGATTGTTGTTTCCAGAAACAAAGTTCCAGCCACGCGTGTCATCCACATAGCCATTGCGGTCATCATCGATTCCGTTCCCAGCCACTTCCCCTGCGTTGGTCCAAATGTTGGAAGCTAAATCCACATGGTTGTAGTCAATTCCCGTATCGATCACCGCCACGATCGTTGAAGTGCTCGTACCAAAGTCCCATGCTTGCGAAGCATCGATATCTGCGTCGAGAACACCACTGCCCCCCAAGTTTTCGAGGCCCCACAAACTGGAATAGCTTGGATCGTTCGGGGTGGCTGAGATCGTTATCTTGAAATCTGGCGTTGCAGCCAAGACACCTGGTTGGCTTTGCAATGCCCCAACGACCTGCGTCACGCTACTTCCCGCAGCAAGATCGAGTTCATACCAGTGATCGGAAGACACTTGACGTGTGATTCTCGCACCGGAAAGGGACTCACCGATCCATGATCGCGTTCCAGCATCGGCGAGTTGCACGAGCACATGATCATGCGAATAGCTTGAAGCGTCTAACTGGAGTAGATCGACCGCCATCAACCTCTTGGCTTCCAATCTTTCCATTCCCAATCGACGCTTCGTTCGCACACGTGTCTTCGTCATCTTTTCCGCCTGTTCATGGGGTCTAGAACGGGTTTACAGCGAATTTCGATATTGTTCAAAGAGGACGAATCGGAATCCATTCGTCACACAAGGCGAGGCAACTTTCTACAATAATTTAGAAAGCCACCCGACCGCAGTAACGCAAATTGTTAGGATACGCACATTGGGTAACGACAAGAACCAAATGCTCGCCCGCGAAGAATATGTTGAGCAAGCATACCTATTTCGTATCTTGATCGACCGATTAGGAGGCGAAATACCACTCCAAGAACTGCTCAAACAGGTTCAGCACGAACTCTTGGCAACATCGAAATTGCCGATGGCCGTTGACTTCCTTCTAGCGGAGCTCAAACATCAAGGAGTGATGAGTTTTGGTATGCAACGCTTGTCGCATTACTTCACTCCTTTTCAAACGTTTCTGGTAGCGCAAGCGGAAGAAGATCGCGGTCGTTTCGATTTCAAAACCGCTCTTAGAATCTTGCAAGTCGAAGCAGAGTATCGATCGAATACCGATAATCGACAGGGCTTCTTTTTCTATCAGTTTGAAGCGTTATCCCGCAATCGTCTCAACTACGATCGTGGCCTGAAAGCGATGTCCGAAGACCCTGTCTACACTCAGGAATGGAAGGACTGGATCCTCGCCGTTCGAAGACAACTGGGGCTGATCGATTTAGCCGATCTTATCTATGGACGCAGTCAGGACTTTGTTACCTATCGCAAACGTCGACTGGGGCCCGATGCCGAAGCGGAATTGCCGATTCTCTTCGGTGAGAAAGAAGGAAAAATCGCCTTTGCCAATCGACGCAAAGACCCACTCTATTTGTTTGCCGCCATGCAGCGCCATCTGGGTTATCCAGTTGTTCCCAAGTTGGAACCGGTCGATGACACAGCCCATATCGTCCCACAGCTTCAGCGAAGAATCGAACGATTGGAATCTCGTATCAAGCTCTTTGAAGAGGAACAGCGGCAAGGCATCGATATCACCAAATTCTATCAAGGCCCGAATGGTCCAAGACTCGAATTGCCACCCGATGAATCGTTTTGATTAATTCGCGCCTTCCCACATCCACGTATGGTCGCGAGAAGTAAAGGCCACGGCAAGAGTTTGTCGACGAGGATCTACCCGTTGCAACTCAGGCGCTACATCGCCTGATCGCATCTGCTGTACAATCTGATCGAATGCCTTTTGACGGTTGGGATCGGCTTGAAACCAATCCTGGACAAATTCAACGGCTTCGAGGTCATCGGAGTCGACTCGTAGTGTTTGATCGCCATCTCCTGCGATCTCAATGGGGACATTCGGATCGAGGTTGGCTCGACGCATGTCCTGTCTCAACTGATCAAGAAGGCGTTTGAGATCGGAAGACGGAGCGGAAGCGGGCTCTGCTTTTTCTTGCGTGACATCCGAAGGCTTTACAGATTCTGCGTTGGAGGACGAGGTATCACTTCCAAACGAAAACGGAACCGCGTCAATTGCTTTCTTGACCCCGTTGGCCACAAGGCCGATCGCCGGGACCGCTGCGGCCCATGAGACTGGAAATGACACGTCGCAACCCTCTGGAATTGCCATAGCACACACGTAAGCACTATCTAAAATGTCGGCAATCCAGAACGATTAGGTTAAGTTTAACGCCGATTTCTTTACATTGAGATCGAATACAATGCTAGCTCTGGTTTGAAACACAGAGTCCTTCCAAGGTCTTTGGCGACGATGCGAAAGACATCGAGCAAGATTTGGGGGATGGAAATCGGACGGCATGCGTACGCATTTAAAAGCCATTGAGGAATAACGATTGAGTAAGGTCGAGCAATTTCTTCAGCAACTAGAGACTCTTTTGAGCTCCACCGAGGAGGGGCGCGCGGCTGCCGTACAGCCATTTACAGGTGCTGCTCAATCGTTTTGGGAGCTTGCAGCTCAACATGACCGCCCTACGATGTCGAGCAATTTGGGTTTGAATGAGCAATTCGGTCCAAGCTTACGAAGAACGCTTCATCAACTCCGCGCCATGGAGACAGTGTCTCAGTGCCCCATCCTCGGAGTGACGGGCATGCTCAATGCAGGCAAGAGCAGTATGGTTGCGAGTTTTCTGTCCGAATCAGGTCGGAAACGCATCCTCATAGGACAAGGCAACGATCAGGGTACACATCGATTTGTTCTTTGGGTTCCTCAACAATGGAAAAGTGATCCGACTCTGTGGGCAACCTTGCTGGAGCAGCTACGGGCCGTATTCGATGCGATGCCCGAAGAACTATCGGAGGATGCAACATTAGCTTTTCGTCAATACAACGGCGAGCTCATACACTATGACGCGAAGCTCGATAGCTTAAAGGTTCCCCTGCTGGCGACCGATAGCGCGCTCGATCGATGGAGCGTGGCGATATTGGATTGCCCGGATATTCAAACGGGCATGGATATTCCAAGATCCCAACTCATCGAGACTCCATCGTCAGTCGGTTCGCGTGTAACAAGAACGGAATCCGAAGTCTCGCAAGACCGCGCCGCTCATCGGGCGCACGTGCTTCATCGAGCGATGCAATTATGCTCAGGTTTTTTGCTCGTTGTTCCCGCCAACGGCATACATGATCAAACCGTTGGGACGCTGCTAGAAAGCATGAAGACGTCCATGCCGGGGATCGAACGGATCTTGATCGTGAATCGTGTACCACGGAAGTATGCGACGCTGGAGATACAACAGGAAGTTGAAAGCACATTCCGTCAGTTTGAATTAGATCGTGTCTACATGGCCTACCATTTTGAAGGCCCACAAGGGCGTGAACGTATTCCGCCTCCATTAGATGGCCAAACGATGGATGCATTGAACCCTTTACCGATTGCCTTTCGCATCGATACAAACCCGGTGCATCAACCACCCTCTCCCATCCCTAACCCCGACTATTTGATTCTCATCGGTTCGCAATTGGATCGAGGTCAGTTGATGCAATCCTGTCGCGCTGCACTGCTGAGTCGGTTAGAACAAGAGTTGCTTGATAGTTGGAACCAACTCTCGATCGAAATGCAATCACGGAATCAACGCTTAACGGAGTGTTGGCGAGTGATCGCCGATTCGTGTCTTGCCTTTTCAACTTTTCAAGATCGATCCAGTGGCACCACTTCCTTTCGCTTGCATGCATCGCGCGAAATCGTATTGCAACTGTCGCAGAGTCTCGAGCGAACAGCACCTTGGTGGGCTCAACCAAGTCGCATGGTTGTTCGATTAGCGCAGTCGACTCGCGATTATGTTTCGAAGGCCGCAGAACGCGTGATGCCTCTCAGTTGGATGAGCAATAAGGCCAGCGAAGCCGTTGAGTTTGTCCAAGGCCGATTTCGACGTGGCGAGGTAGGCAAGGTCGTCAGCGCCAACACCTTGGTGGATAGCCTTAAATCCAACGATGTCCGCGGCCAGCTTGGTATGAATCATCCGTCGATCGAGTCCAGGTGTCAAAGAACCATCAATCGATTTCAAGCGGAAAGCCAAACACGCCTCGACGAGTCTCAATTGGATGCCTTTACGCGGACGATTTGGGAAAGAATGGATTGGAAACAACGGCTTTGGCAAGGAGTAGGTCCTGCCACATTAGCTTTCGCTCCTCTACTGGCGGTCATCGCTTTGCCCTTCGATTTTGGAGGGTCCAGCGTATTAGTGCTAGCCTCCATCAAAGAGTTGTTGTTTGCAGGGGCACTGGGGGCCGGTTTGGCTCTAAGCAATCGCGATGCCATGCCCAAAATTGCGGAAGAAGAAGCGGCACTGCAACAATGGAGTGATCTCTTTGCAGTTGCCTGTGACGAACTGGGAATTCCTAGGCCCGATCGTCCTGAACAGATTCAGGTTGCTATGGATGCGAAGCCACTGTCGGTTCGCAGTAGCTCGATCGCCCAACCGAAACAATCGATCGAGAGTGTCTTCCCACTCCCATTGAAACTCAATCAAGAATTCCTGCGAGAGTTTCATACCATCATGAAACCGATGAAAGTGAGCATGTCTTCATGAGTGAAATGGAATTGGAATACCATCGCAAATTCGCCAAGCGCATTCTCGACGCCACAGAACACTTATTTGGTGATCAACCTATCACCGACCGTATACGTATGGCCTGTTCGGAATACGAGCAACAATGCAAGAACATCTTGTTAACTCGAGGTGTTTCTCAATTGACGATTGCCATCGTGGGCGCGAAAGGGCAAGGGAAAAGTTGGATCGCTCGGCAGATGGTCATCAACACATCCGTGCGCGACCAAATTCCAAGCGGAGTCTTAGCCAAAGAGTCAACGACCAAGCTCGTTTGGATCGGTCCAACGCCTCCTGACCATTTGCAGCCGCAATCCGAACTTTTTTTACAAAGCCACTCCGATGATCTGATTCCCTTGGGGTTGACTTACTCCATCTTGGATACACCTGGAGTGACCCATTCGGATCGGCAGGCCACTCAAGCAACGCGACGCACATTGGAAATGGCTCCTATCAAGATCTTTGTCATTCGCCGCGATCAGATGAGAGCCAGTATCAATAGTGAATTAGCAGCGGCCATCGAAGGAGCTATTTGCCTTCCCATCGTTACTGCGATTCCGCTGAAAGAGCTCCCTCATGATTCGTCCGATACAAAAGCACGAACGGAAGGACCTATTTCCGATTCCCTTCAAACGGATCTGCGTCAACTATTCAGTTGGATGCAAGCAAGTGCTCCACAAACGAAATTTCTCACTCCTATCTTGGTCGAAGACTTTGAAGCGAGCGGCCGCGAAGAAAGCGTTGGAGCTCGTATCGAAAGTCAGATCCGGGACAGGTTAAGTGGCCAGAGCTTAGAGGAGCTTGCTTACACGAAGACGGCTAGACTGACAGCCGCCAAACAAAAAGTACGTCGATCGGTTGCAAAATGCATCGATCAAGAAGCGCCCTACTTAGCAACATCGATTCGCAAGCTACAAGAAGAAGCGAGAGCACTACCCATTCAAGCCGTTGAGGCCGTTTTAGGCTCCTCGCATGTTTTGCATACGGCCATTCGCGGTCGCCTGCGTGCCCAGTTTGTGTCGGAAACGAGCTTGCTTTGGTTTCCCTATCGAACCCTCCTTTCCATCCTCAGTTTGACCCAAGGTGCTTGGGACCGACTCTTTCTTGCCTTGACGGGAAGCGTACCGTCCTTGTTTGGAACGCTCACAACCTGGGCCAAGAATGTTCAGCAATCGCAGAAGGCAGAGGTCGAAATGCGCGATGGGATTCGCGATCGACTTCTCCGACAGGTGGAAGATCGACTTCACCCCATTCACCGTCATTTTCATCAAGCATTGAATCGCCTCAAACATTCCGAGAGCGTCCGTTCTGAAGAATCTCCTCCTCAACTTCGATTGAGCGGAATTGAACAGCTTCAAACGCGGGCGCGTCAATTGTTTGAAACACAAACGGACACTTATCATGTTTCAAGCTTTGTTCTTCAAGCCTACGGCTTTGGAGTGACTCTCCTATTTTGGGCTATGCTATCTGGTCCAATCGTCTGGATTTACAGCCAATATTTCGGAGCTTCGTGGACGGCTCTTTCGATGGGATCTGAACCGATCGATTTTCCTCACCCACCTGCATCCATGATCTTCACAAGTGTCCTTTTGTCGTTGGTACCTATTTTCCTGATCGCCATGATCCTCCTATCCTTTCACTTGCGAGGATCCAAGATTCGATCGATCGCACATCGAATAATGGAGTCACTGCATGGTTTGATCGATGAATTGCGACGCGAGGATGTCCTCTGTTTGGCCATAGAAGACACTGCTTTGGAACAAGCTTTGTTCTTAGTTCAAATCGATCGCGATTCCGTTGAAACTCAGTCCATCATCTCCAATAGCTAAGGTTTGTTGCATGACGTTGGTACCGTCCAACCCTTCCATGACAACGGTGACTCGCCTTACATCGACGGCTCCCGCGGCCATTGCGGTGCTCGAGGTACGAGGCCCGAACGCAGAAGCGTCACTTGGAACACACTGGGTTCCTCATCGGGGAAGCTCGTCAATAGCGATGAATACCATTCGATATGGCCGGTGGAATTCGCCATCGTCGACCGCCTTTGAGAGCGTTGTGGTTTGCAAAACAGAGGAAACCACCTTCGAGATCCATTGCCATGGTGGACGCGTCGCAGCCGATCGCATTCTTCAAGACCTTATTCGATCGGGTGTTGCGATTCAAGTGGAAGCATCGTCGCGAACACGAGCGGAACGACTACAGAGCCAAGCCATCGAGGATCTTGCATCGGCGAAGACGCAAACCATTGCTGCCATCTTGCTCGATCAATATCGCGGTGCTCTTGAGCATGCCCTTACCCAAATCACGGACCGATGCCGGGCGCAGTCCTCGATGGAAGCGCTGCAACAGACCGATTCCCTGATAGCATGGAGATCCCTTGGACTTCATTTGACGAAGCCATTTCGCGTCGTGCTCGTTGGAGCACCCAACGTTGGCAAGAGTAGCTTGATCAACCGTTGGTTGGGATACGATCGAAGCATCGTTCATGCCATGCCGGGTACGACTCGCGATGTTCTTGTCGAACCGATCAGTATGGGTGGATGGATGATCGACATCATGGATACCGCTGGCCTGCGTTCTACCGTCGATCCATTAGAACGGGAGGGCATGCATCGTGCTTTACAAGCCATCGAGACCGCAGATCTTTTGCTGGAACTTCGTGCTCCCGATGTTGATGAAATCCCTCCGCTCGGCATCACGACGCCTCCTCGTCTCATCGTTTACACCAAGTCGGATATCGAGACGGCATCTCCGAACTCTTTCACGGATTCGAATTCCGTCCACATCAGCGCAAGAACGGGTGACGGGATGCAAGAACTGCAAGAACGTATCTTATCGATGCTCCTTGTTCAGCAAGCGCATCCTGGAGCAGCCATTCCATTTCGCGAAGAGCATTACGTCATGCTGAATCGAGCTCGCAATGCCATTTGTTCCCAAGATTGGAATCAAGCGATCAAGGTTTTAGAACAGGTTGGATGCGCATCACAAGGACCGTGAACGACATCGATCAATCATAATCGGATAGCTGCGAAGGAGGCGAGGCAGCTCGCAGCGCATTCAAAACGGCAATCACATCGATCGCTTCTTGTACCAAAGCTCCCGCAACGGGAGGCAACCAGCCAACGAATGCGAAACCCATTCCAATAACGCTCAGGGCCATACCCCCAACGGCACTTTGAAGGGCAATACTCCTCATCCGGCGGCCGATATGCAATAGCTCATCGATCTTCTGAAGAGAGCTATCCATGACAACTGCGTCAGCCGCTTCCCCTGTGATCTCACTGCCTCGTCCCACTGCGATTCCAATCGTGGCTGCAGTTAATGCAGGAGCATCGTTCAATCCATCTCCCACATAAAGCGAATCCCCTTTCTCCGTTTCGCGACGCACGATTTCCAGTTTCTGTTCGGGGCTTTGAGACGCATAGATTTCCGTAATACCCATTTTTTCAGCTAGGTATTTGACCTCCTCTTCGCGGTCCCCCGAGATCAGCATGACGCGTTTGATTCCGTGTTTGGGCTCAAGGTGCTGTACGAAGGAATGACCATCTTGTCGTGGTTGGTCGCGGAATTGAATGAGAGATGCGAAGTGACCATCGAGCATGACGATGCACTCGAGACCAAGCATTCTTTCAGGAAGCTTCGCATGGTCTTCGGGGCTGATCGTGGCTAGTTTCTTGCGACTTGTGATAAGTATTTCAACGCCTTGAACGATGCCGCGGAGGCCTTCACCGGGAATTTCATGAACCTCAGTACATTCTAAAAGCTTAAGCCCCTTCTCGTCTGCTTCAGCTGTCACGGCCATACTGAGTGGATGGGTCGAAAAATGCTCGATACTCGCCGCGTACTGAAGTACGCGTTGTGCATCCATTCCCGGTGCAACGTGCATCTGCGTAACCATGGGACGCCCATACGTCAGGGTGCCCGTTTTGTCGAACATGGCTGTCTTGACCAAGTCGAGTCGTTCTAAGATAGCGGGGTTCTTGACAATGATTCCATGTTTCGCCGCCAAAGAGATCGAACCAATCACGACAACAGGAATGGCGATCAAGAGAGGGCAGGGAGTTGCCACGACCAAGACACCTAAGAAATGGTCCACTTCGCCACTCCATATCCAGGCAGCAATGGCAATCACAATGGCAAGCGGAGTGTATAGTGCTCCTAGTTTGTCTCCCAATCGTCGAATATTGGGGCGTCGCTGAGCTGAATCTTGCATGACGCGCATGATTTTGGCGTACCGCGAATCCATCGCCGCATGGGTTGCGCGGACGTGCAATACAGCCCCGCCATTGATGGCACCTGACACAACGGTGGACCCCATACTCTTCGCAACCTGGTAGGGTTCTCCAGACAAATACGATTCATCCATGCTTCCGATGCCTTGAATGACTTCGCCATCCACCGGACAGATCTCGTGGGGATAAACGATGATATGATCGCCTGGAACAATGTGATCGGGAGTAGTGGTTTCTTCTCCGCGAGACGACATACGATGCACGACCGAAGGAATGCGGCTAGCAAGGGCTTCTAAGACAGCGGATGCAGATCGAACGGCGTACGCTTCGAGTGCCTGTCCTCCCGAAAGCATTAAAACGACGATGGCACCTGCAAGATATTCGCCTACCAATAGCGAGGTCGTAATCGAGACAGCCGCTAAGAAATCGGCCCCCACTTCGCCTCGCAGCAGCCCCCACCCCATCTCCAAGATCATGGGCCCGCCACCCACAATCAGCACGATCCAGAGTGGAATACTGGCGACCGAAACGCCTCGAAACTCAACTCCCGGCAGTCCCCACACAAGGGCGAAATGGACAACTAATAAGATACACGTGCCGATCGCAATCCAGGTTTGCCAAGACTGCCAAATCGATCTTTGGTGCGAAGAGCTTTGAGTATTCTCTTGGGAATGTGCGTTCGATGTTTCGATGATGTTGTCTCGTTACAAGGCCTCGGAATGCAGACCCTCGGTAGAAGGTATACACCGTGCAAGATAGAATCCATCCATGTATTGTACCAACTTTATTGAACCATTTATGTTCTTCCTATTATGCAAGATTCATTTGAACTAGCGGTTGAATGGCTTCGCTCGCAACAAGGCGTGATGTTGGAGGAACTCTCGGCGCTGTGCAATATGAACTCGTCCTCGGATCATCTCGCCGGGCTCCACTCTGTGGCCGATTTTCTTGAGAAGCGTTTGCAAGATCTGCAAGTTCCGTGCGTTCGCCATAACTTGCCAACGTGGCGATGGACTGATGATTTTGGACAACACCAACAGTCAGAAACGGGACCAATACTCGAATGGCAATCCTCCAATCGCCAGGGACTTCGCGTCCTGCTTGCCATTCACTACGATACGGTTTACCCGATAGGGCACTCTTTGCAATCGTGCACAATGCTCTCAGAGGATCGCATGCGGGGTCCTGGGGTAATCGACGCCAAGGGAGGCATCGTTGTACTGCATTGGGCCTTGTTAGCCGGCATACGCTTTGGATTGCTCGCCCCGATTCGCTGGACCGTTTTGCTCAATCCCGATGAAGAGATCGGTTCGCCCGCATCCTCAAGTTTCTGGAAGGAGCGAGCGGATCAATTTGATTTTGCAATGCTTTTTGAACCAGCTATGGCCGATGGAAGCTTGGTCGATTCTAGAAAAGGATCCGGCAATTTTCTTTGGGTGGTTCGAGGCCGATCGGCACATTCGGGACGAAACTTTGCAGCTGGTCGCAATGCTGTGGTTGCTGCCGCTTCCATCGCTGTCGAGCTTCATGCACTCAATGGCAAGCGAAACGGTGTTACGATCAATGTCGGAAAGATCCATGGTGGCGGGCCTCTCAATGTAGTTCCCGATCTCTGCACCGTTCGAGCCAACGTGCGGATGGAGGACGCCGCTCAATCCGAATGGATCATTGAGCAGCTCCGCCTTATCGAAGATCGATTTCGCGTTTCCCACCCCGATTTTCAATTGGAATTTGAAGGGGGAATCACTTCGCCACCCAAGCCCAAGAGTGAGATGATGGGCCGCTGGATGCGAGTCGCTGAGCAAGCTGCCAAAGACGTTGGCCAGTCGATTGAATGGAAGGCAAGTGGCGGTGCAAGCGATGGGAACAAACTTGCCGCCCTTGGACTTTGCAATATTGACACCTTCGGTGTTGAAGGGGATGGACTCCACAGCCCCGAAGAATGGATTCAGTGTGGAAGTCTCGCTCGCAAAGCCATTCTCACCCTTTCGATGCTACGGAGGATCGCTTGCGACGGCCTACCAGTGCCCTAGGCCGGACGCTTAAACCAATAGCAACCACATCCGTATTTTTGTTGGAGAGCGAATTCCCGACTTGGATTGTCAACCAGTCCGCGACTACTATCGTCAGGCAGAAGAGACCAACTCTGCAATTTCAATTCGGATAGCGCATCGAAGATCATTTGGGGATCATAGATGCGGTGCGCATTGAATTGAATGCGTGGCTTGCCAGTTGGCACCACGATGAGAAGGTCACCACCCGGCCGCACCACACGCTGCAATTCGTGAAGGGCCTTTTTATCACCGTTGGGGTCAACAGGATCCCCGTATCGCCCCAAACCGATGTGCTCAATCGTATGCATGCAGGAAATCGATTCGACGCTTTGGGTTTCAAAGGCGAGTTGGCACAGATCGGCGGCACCACATTTCAGCTGGCTCAGGTGAATGTTGGCCGGCCGAAAATCATAGAACTCGACAGGCACAAAGGCAGATACCAGAGTCGCAAAGTAGGTATAAGAACTGATGTCGATGTGCTTCTGTGGACGAATCTGCGATACGACTCGAGCCGCCCAAGCCGTATGGTAGACGTAGTGAGCATCAAAGGGGAGCGTTTGCGTTGCATCATCGAGTTGCGGCCAGCGGTCTTTCCAATGAACTTGAAGATCTGGTCGTTCTTGGGAGTTTCGGCGTTGAAATTCGCGAAACTTCGATACAAACCCAATCTTCCGACCTGCGCGTACCAATTGCCTCATCTCACCCTCCGTGAACTCTCCAACCTCGAAACGATTTTGAAAGGGAATCGCCCCAGGTTTTATCGCTTCATTTTCAGATGTTTGTCCAGAAAGTCAAAGGTACCCTTTCCGTGAATGGTGTGCGGACCATCGAACCACTCCAATTCGGCGAGTTCAGGCTGTTTGAGACGAACCGTATAGTGAGCTCGAACTTTGGCGAATTCGGAGGCCACGCGATCATCGGGAGCCACTCCATCTTTGTGGCCACGCTCCACCATAAAGGGCCTAGGGGCAATCAACATAGCCATTTCAGCGTAATTGAATCGAGGCCCAAGACCGAACTCAAAAATCTCGTACTCGCCTGTCCACACATAGCTGTAATTGCTTTTCGTACTGGCATTCTTCCATACCCAATCATTGAAATCGGCCGAACAGATTGAAAGCTTGTATTTAGGCACCAGTGCTGGGATTCGCATGGCACTCTTACCACCATACGAAAGTCCATAAAACCCAATTCGTTCGCCGTCAACAAAAGGAAGAGTGGCAAGCCACTTTACGATCTGCTGGTGCTGTCCAATGATCGTCGAGAAAAGGGTACGACCTAGCGGATTGCTCTTGCGCTGTAGCGTACGAAAACGATCTTGAAACAGATAGGCATTTTGAGGCGCGAAGACCACATACCCTTTCTCTGCCAATCTCGCCGAAACATTATGATAGGCAGCGTGATCGCCTTCGATCGTATCTTTGGGTCTTCCCTCCAATCCATGCTGAAAAACGACGCATGGCCTTTTTTGCAATGGATCTTGCGACTTCAAAAGATCCTTGGGTACAAGCAAGACTCCTAGTGCAAACACATCGGCGTAAACATCTAGCATCACCTCATATCCAATCCACTGGTCGGTGTCATAGACTTTTCGAG
>JAXMBN010000014.1:0-140934 GCA_046349875.1 Pirellulales bacterium | reverse complement strand
GTCGCTTCGGCGATAACTTGGATGCGGCCGCTAGCGATGGCATGTCGCAGCATGGAAGCAACACCTGGCTGACCTTGAATCTTGCCTGCTTCCATCAACTCGATCAAATTGCCAACGTGAAGGATGCCATCGGTATCTCGTAGTTCATGCAGTATTTTTTGAACCCGCTGTTGCCACATGCCGAGCCCCGACATGCCGGAGACGATGCGCGCACCTGCCGTGGTCCAGAGTGGTCGATCGTGAAAGCCTTCCTGGTTCCATGAGTAGCCGAGTCGGTGGACCATGCTGGTCTTGCCGATGCCCGAGGGACCTACCAAGAGCAGGCTCGGTTTCACTTCTTCCATCAATCGATTCTTGAGTTCTGACACCCGATCTTCCAGGCCATAGATTTCGCTCCCTAATGGCGAATTCTGTAATTGAATGGCAATGCTTCGAAGCGTCGGTGTTTTGGTTTTGTTCTTGCGATCGGTCGAAGAACTGGATCGTTTGGCACGTTCCAATGAAATACGCAACGTACGATAAGAGAATCGTCTTCGATCAAGGCGCTGCAAAACATCGTGAAGCTCTTGGCGATTGAGCATGCGATCGATCGCGGCTTGAAGTTGAGAATGAATTTCCTGCGTTTGCAACTGAGCGTCCTTGCCGATCACCATGACGTCCAGAAGGGGAGCGTACAAGGAATATTGATCTCCTTCCAGCGGGATACGGAAGGTATCGATCTTGAAGGAAAAAGGAGCTACCCATTCCGCGCGACGGTTAGGAGGTGTTAGTTCCACCGTCACGAGTTGATGTTGGATATCCTTCCATACACGACCGGTGATCCATGCAGTGGGAGCAAGTTGGCGGACTTCGCGGCGAATCTGTTGATGCAACCTTCGACGAAGGTCTTTGAGAGAATCGGAAACGAGGTCCACTTTCAATGGAGGAAAGGAACGAGCTCGATAAAGGGTTCCACCCCATCGTTCGACGAAGATCGGAACCTCGACATCCATGGGTGTGGTCATGCACTTTTATCCGAAGTCATTTTGGAGTTGCGATGCAATCGGCCGCGAAGATGGAGATCGCCACCGATCCAGTCGAAGCTGACGTCGCGTAGCATCGATGCTTGACTCATTTGCGAAATGCCATGACCTCCAATGGGATGATAGGCTTGGTGGCCGCCGATGATCTTGGGAGCGATGACCACATAGGCTTCATCGATCCACTGGCCATCATGAAAGGCCCCTAAAAGACGGCTTCCGCCTTCGATGAGGATGTTGGTGAAGTCTCGTTTGGCGAGTTCGCGAAGAGTCGATTCAATGCGCAATTGAGGATCGGGTGATGGCCATTGCAACACTTCGACTTGATGGGATTGGAGCGCAACGATGTTCTTCTCGGAAGCGTCGGGACCACACACGACCAGGACAGGAGCTTCGGGAAGCGTCGCTATCAATTGTGAAGTCAGAGGAAGAATGGCTTTGGAGTCAAAGATGATGCGGGTTGGAATGCGCGTCCCCGAGGGACGGGCTGTGAGACGTGGGTTATCGGCTAGCACGGTACCGATCCCAACGACAATCGCATCCATCTCTGAACGTTTTTTCAGCGTGGCTTCGCGGCTTTCAGGACTACTGATCCATTGACTTGAACCGGTGTGGGTTGCAATCGTTCCGTCGAGCGACATGGCCCACTTGGCATGGACCCATGGTAGCTGGAGTTGAACGCGTTTGAGATATGGCTCGAGCAACCGCGTCGCTTCATCGGCCAAGACTCCTACTTCGGTACGAATCCCTGCTTCTCGTAATCTTTGGATGCCACCTCCAGCAACACGTGGAAATGGATCTTGAATGCCGATCACGACACGTTCGGGACGGCAACGTATCAATTGGTCGACGCAAGGTGGTGTCTTGCCGAAGTGGCAACAAGGTTCCAAGGTGACGTAGACCGTGGCGTCATGCAGGTTGGCATCGCCGAGTTGATGGAGGGCTTCGATCTCGGCGTGAGGTCCTCCAAATCGTTGGTGATAGCCTTCGGCCAGGATCTGTTGGTGGCGAACGATCACACAACCAACCATCGGATTGGGCTCCACCGAACCACGGCCTCGTCGAGCCAATTCGATGGCGCGTTGCATCCAGGATTCATCTTGCGTGGGATTGGAAGCAGAGGGCATAGGAAGCAACGTGTGAAGGGAGAATCAGGAACCAACGGGATGTCCACTTCGGAAAGAAAGCCTTGGGGATCCGAAGCGAGGAAGCCTCAGTTTACCACTCTTCTTCTTCGGCCGTTAGCAAGGGCCAAGCTGCAACCAAGACGGCAACGGCGGAAAGAGACGCAGCAAGAGCGATGCGGAGCCAATGTGGGGATCGCGGAGCCAGCATGCGATCGAGAAGTGCGATGGCTACCGGAAAGAAGTAGAGGCAAAGGTAGATGCCTACGGGCTGAAAACTGCCGCGAAAGCGAGTCCATGCGATCATCGTTCCGATGGTGAGAAGAACGATAGGGCTCAAGGATTCCGCTCCTAGCTTGGGGCGAAACAGACTCACAAAAAGGACTGATACCGTAGCGGCGAGGGTGGATAAGATCCATTGACCCATCGTGGCATAGGAGAGCATGGCCAGAGCGAACGTACCCGCCAGGGCAGCGATGAGAATCCATCCGCACCATCGCCCAGCATCGCGACGAAAGAGATCGGTTAGGGCGAGGTCATTCCAAAGAAGCGATGGAATGAGAAGCACCATCCAAAAGCTTTGTTCTTGCCACATGTCCTTCCAAGCCTCGCCATTGGGGAAGCATTGCCACGCGGTGAGAACTCCTAAGGGGATGAGCCAAAGGGCGCGTGAAAGTTGAGGCATCCAAGTCGATTGGACGGCTGTCAACACGATTCCGATCAAGAGGAACCATGGAAGTCGTTGCCATGGTTCATCGGACCACCAACTGAATCGAACGACGGAAAGGTGTCCGGTCACAAGGCCTAGCCACCATCCGATGGAGACGATGAAGGCCGAGGCCTTTGGTGATAAGCGTGCCTCCATAAGCCAAGCCACGGTGGCGACGATCATCGCTACCGTGGCTGGAAGAATCACGCTTTGAAGAAGAACTTGAAGTTCGAAAGCCATTCCGATTATCGAGCAAACTGGAGGGAAACGTCGATGTCGACTTCCTTATCGATCTTGCCGGCTCCATAGGACATGCCCCATAGAGTGCGATCGATTTTGAACTTGGCATTCAACGTCACGCTGGAATCGTTGGCTTCGACGCTGCAAGGAACCTTCACTTCCACTTCTTTGTCGAGCATCTTGAGTTTGCCGAGAATCACAGCTTCGTGTTCACCGGAAACTTCGATCTTGGTCGAAGTGAATTTCATCGAAGGGTATTTGCGAACGTCGAAGAAATCAGGGTTCTTGAGGTGTTCGGTCAACTTGGCATCATCGGACCAAAGGGAATCGGTCTTGATATCGATGGCCAGGCTGCTCTTGGTTGGATCTTCCCAATCGGCTTGCGCATCCACGGAAAAATCTTTGAAGCCACCGGCATGTTTGCCATCGGTCTTCTTGCCGACGAATCCGATCTTCGACTTATCTTTATTGAGTTTGAGCGGGTCGGCTGCATTGGAAACCGAAACAAGGCTAGCAAAAGCAACGACCACGAGAAGCAATCTTTTCAACATTGGGGCACCTTTCGTTGTGACGAACAGGAACTAAGGGTCAACATCATTGGGTGAAAAAGCATCGCAGATGCTCCATCATCATAGCGATTCGGGGAAGGGCGTATGCGAGACCTTGGTGTAGGGCAAGTGTTACCCGCGTCGTTTGGAAAGCCAACCGGTGGTGAGTCCCAGGGCGAGCGTGCAGGCGCAGGCAACGCCGAAAAAGTACATGTCGTTTTCGCGATCTTTGGCGTAAAGGAGGAGTATGTAGAAGGGAGGGGCTTCTTTTTCTCCGAGTCCTTCTTCGCGGAAAGAGCGGTAAAGCGTTAGCAAATCGGCGGGTGAAAGTTCGTCGAGTTTTTTGTCACCGTTGGAAATTTCGTCCTGCACGGTGTAGGACGTATCGATTTGCAGTCGCCAATAGGCGTGATATGCAAACAGTCCAAACAGGATTACGGACAATCCGAGCAAAATTGCGGTGGGAATTCCCAAAAGCGGATTCCAGGATCGTGGTTTGGCCACTTTGACCTCATTGCTGGCAGCGGCGATTTCGAGATCGGCGAGGCCTCGGAGGGTAGGAACCTGCAGTTTTTCCCCACAATCACAGGTGACTTCCTCTCCCGCCTGGCTCTTGGTAATCACCAATTTTTTGCCGCAGGTACAGGGGAGAAGGTATCCAGAACTCATGTGATAAGAATCCAAAAAGGGAGCAAGCGCGACAGGAATCCGCCATTCTAGTCATGAAGAGACTGGACCTGTCGAACTCACTGGTTAAAATTTTACGAGGATCAGAACCAATGTGCATACGGCTCTTGTTGCGTTCTGGTTTACTCGAGCGAGAGAAGAGGATTCCTGGCTCGGGGGATGTTCGAGCGATAACGCGAAGGTGGCCAAAAGCTGCTGGAGTCGAAAGGTTAGCGAGAGCTAGTAGCGTCAAGTAAAGCATGCCGGTCTCAGATTTGATCGATCGGTGGGGTTGTTTCACACCAAAATCTGACCCTAGTTCCAACCTTTTTAGACTCACCTTGGCAAGTTCCTATTCGGCTTGGAACCAGCATGTTTCCGCGCGGATGGGGATGGAATCGGTTCGAGGTGCGTGAGGGATTCGACGAAGGAACGAGTACGGAAAACCGAGCGACGGGGCGATAGGGCTTCGGTTTGGTTTGGGCCATTGTTCTGGGGAGAATCGGGATCGTCGGCATTTGAAGAAGGACATGGAGTCAAAGGCGACACGGAGAATTGTTCGCGACCGTGGTCGGGATCAAGCAGTCGGCGGTTGTAGAGCGAGTTCGAGTGAAACTTGAACTTGAGACCTGCATCCGGAGCACATTTAAAGATCGTTACAACCCCACCTTCCCAGAAGAGACCTGGACCTTCGAGTCCAATTCGAAGGAACCGCTAGAGATAGGCAACATGACGAGTTTGCGAGTCGCTTCGAAAGCGAAGTGACCCCCTGAACAGGACCCGCGGGGACTGTGTCGATAGGCTTTGCCAAGGAAAGTAAATGTGACGCTGGAAAATCCTGGGTGTTTGAATCAAGATACCCAGGAGTAAAAGTTTACTATTTATTGACGATTGTTCGAACACACGTGGACAGGTGGTAAGATTGCTTGTCCCTCATCGGACGGTTTCGCTCGGCGGTGCCGGGTGAGGCTTGAAGAGGAGTAAGGTGTGGTTGATTTTCAACCTCAAACAACCCATATGGTTTCAGGAGTATGAACTTGTTCGATCCCTTGATGGACGAATTCGACGACGACTCCCCACGCGGTGCCGATGACTTGGATGGCTTTCATAGCCTGGCGCTGGAAGATGATGGTGATGATCTTTCAGACGGCGTACCCGCGGATGTAGTCGCGAACGATGAGCAGATTCAGTTGGATAGCGACGAGGACCTGCTAGCGGACGTTGAAGAAACCGAGACGTGGTCGGATGACCCGGTCCGGATGTATTTGACGCAGATGGGCGAGATTCCATTGTTGACTCGCCAAGAAGAAATCCGCTTAGCCAAAACGATTGAAGTTACACGTCGTCGCTTCCGTACGAAGTTGCTCGAATGCGATTACGTCGTGCAGTATGCGTACAAAGTGCTGAAGCGAGTTCACTTGGGTGAGCTTCCGTTCGATCGAACGGTACAGGTTTCGGTGACCGACAAGCTTGAGAAGGACCAGATTTTGGGGCGGCTTCCGCACAACCTCAAGACCTTGGATGTTCTCTTGAAGCGAAATCGTCGGGACTATCGAAACGCGTTGAGCCGTTCCATGCCGAAGGCTCGCCGCAAAGAAGCTTGGCAATCGCTTGCTCGTCGTCGTCGCAAGACGGTGCGGTTGGTGGAAGAGCTAGGTTTGCGGACTCAGCGCATCGAGCAAATGATTGGCATGCTCGAACGATTCAGTCGCCGCATCGATGAGATTCGAGATGACCTCAAGAAGCTTTCGAGCGAGTATGTTGCACCTTCGCAGATCGCCGAACTCAAACGAGAGTATCGCCAGATCCTGATGGCGACCCAAGAAACTCCGACCAGCTTGCGCAATCGCGTCGAAATGGTAAAGCGAGTCTATACAGAGTACCAGCGAGCGAAGAAGCAATTGAGCGAAGGTAACCTTCGATTGGTTGTTTCGATCGCCAAGAAGTATCGCAATCGAGGTTTGAGCTTTTTGGATTTGATCCAAGAAGGCAACGCCGGTTTGATGCGAGCGGTCGACAAGTTCGAGTATCGACGTGGTTTCAAGTTCTGCACCTATGCAACTTGGTGGATTCGCCAAGCCATCACGCGTGCGGTTGCTGACCAAAGTCGAACCATTCGTATTCCTGTTCACATGGTGGAAACCATGTCGCGAGTCCGCAATGTTTCGCGACAACTCCTCCAAGAATTGGGACGCGAACCAACGCTCGAAGAAACGGCTCGCCGCGCTGAAACCACTATCGAAGAGGCTCGCCGCGTTCTCGCGATGAGTCGCTATCCGATCTCGTTGGACCGTCCTGTCGGCAATAGCGAAGATAGCCAGTTCGGCGATTTGCTTCCCGACGGAACTGCGGAAAGCCCTGCGATCGGTGCCGGTCAAGAAATGCTTCGCGATCGAATCAATCGCGTGCTCAAGACATTGAGCTATCGTGAACGAGAGATCATCAAGCTACGATACGGTCTTGGAGATGGTTATAGCTACACCTTGGAAGAGGTGGGGCACATTTTCAAAGTGACGCGAGAGCGTATTCGCCAGATCGAGGCCAAAGCGGTTCGAAAGCTGCAACAGCCAAGTCGCAGTCAGGATTTGGTCGGGTTCCTCGACTAAGCCTTGCTTCGAAAAAATCGATTCCCATTTCAATTCGCCAGGACTTCTCGGAAGTCGCTGGCGAATTTGATTTCTAGACCTGCTTTCTTTGTCGCGTGCAAGGTTTTGAGAGTTGATCTATGCCTACCGCCGATTCATTGCTTCAACAAGCTTGGCAGATTCATCAACAAGGTCAGGTTCAGCGAGCGGAAGAAGTCTATCGACACGTGTTGAAACAACTTCCGAACTTGGCCAATGCTTGGTGCTTTCTTGGTATTGCGCTCCATGATCAACATCGGTACCGCGAAGCCATCGATGCCTATCGTAAAGCCCTCGCTCTGCAGCCCGAGTTTCCTGTGGCGCTCAACAACCTTGGGAATTCGTTGCGGTATGACTATCAAACCGAGGAAGCGGACGCTTGCTTCCAAAAAGCCATCGCACTGAAGCCCGACTATGTCAATGCGTTCAAGAATCGAGGGACCTTGCACGTTTGGAGTGGCAATCATCAGTTGGCCCTCAAGTGCTACCAGCAAGCCATGGCGTTGGCTCCGCAAGATGCCGAATTGCATCGCAACTTAGGTGTGTTGTATCTACTACAGGGGCGATTCGAAGAAGGGTGGCGCGAATATCGATGGCGATGGATGTGTCCCGAAATGCCTCGCCCCAAACATCCAGCCCCGCTTTGGCAAGGAGAAGAGTTGCGAGGAAAGCGTATCTTGCTCTACGCCGAGCAAGGGTTGGGAGATACGTTTCATTTCTTGCGTTATGCCAAGATCCTCAAAGAACGCGGTGCCTTTGTCATCGTGCATGGACCGGGATCGTTAACCGCATTGCTTGGTAAGCTTCCCTACATCGATATGTGGATTCCGCAGACGTTGGCTGTCGAAACGAATTTCGACTTTCACTGTTCGCTCGTGGATGTGGCCGATGTATTGCGCACCGATTTGAACACGATTCCTCGCGACGTTCCCTATGTGTCTGCTCCATCCTATTTGGTGAACTATTGGCAAGGGTGGGTTCAAAAGCAGCCTCCTGCAAAGATGCGGATTGGCTTGGTTTGGCAGGGAAACAAGGATCATCAAGCCGATGCATTTCGATCGTTTAAGGTTTCGACTTACGAACCGCTCAGCCAAATTCCCGGTGTTTCCTTGTACTCGTTGCAGTTTGGCTATGGCAAGGAACAGGAAGCGCAGTGGAAAGGAGCCGTACCCCTTCGAACTCTGCCTGAAAACGTCGATCAATCAAGTGGAGCGTTCATGGATACTTCAGCCATTCTGGCGCATCTCGATTTGGTGATCACGAGCGATACTTCGATCGCACATCTCTGCGGCGCGATGGGATTACCTGTTTGGGTCTTGTTGGGTTTGATGCCTGATTGGCGATGGTTGTTGGACCGTGAGGACTCGGTTTGGTATCCCTCGATGCGACTCTTTCGACAGACGTCGCAAGGCGATTGGAGCCATCCTATGGCGCGCATATGCGATGCGGTTCAACAATCGATTGCATCATCATCAACGCCATGAAAGAAGCATCGAATTAGTTAGGTGGAAAATAGTCCTGTAGACGATTTTACAGGGAAAATACTGAGATTTATCCTCCTGATTGGGAAGCGCCGAAGTGAGAAAGTGAAATTCATTTCGTATTTGGTGTTACAGGGTGTTGGACGATGTTGACTTCGTATGGGGCGGTCGTAGTCTTATAGTTGGAATGATTTTTCACACCTGCAAAAGAGTTCTCATCAACTCACGCGATTGGAACGAATCGCGCACGCCCTTTTGCGAGTGGCATATTTCGTATTTCGGGAGCTTGTCTGATGGTTCGAATCGTACGCAGAAGCGGTTTCACTCTCGTCGAGTTGTTAGTGGTGATCGCCATTATTGGGATTCTTGTCGGGCTATTGCTTCCGGCAGTGCAACAGGCTCGTGAGGCCGCTCGCGCATGAGTTGTTCAAACAACCTGAAGCAGATTGGTTTGGCATTTCACAACTACGAGTCTGCCTTCAAGGCATTTCCGGCGCGTACTATGTAAATCAACCAGCACCTCCATACAACATTCAACCTTGCTTAGTCGGCTTGCTTCCATTCATCGAACAGAGTGCGTTGTATCAACAGTACGACAGCCGAGTAACTCCATCGACCGTATCGTACGGTCCCATTGGCATCTCCAATGCAGCCGTGATTGCAAATCCGATTTCAACTTTCATGTGCCCTTCTGCACCAGGATCGGCTGTTGAGCGGACTTATACGGCGACGATTCCTGCGGGCGCGTTGTTGCCCGGGATGCCAGCGGCTAGCTGGAAGGCAGCACCAAGCGACTATGCCATCACCACGGGCGTTCGCGCAACCTATGGCAACATCGCCTATTCCAACAATCAAGGTGGCTCGCGTCACGGTGCATTGCAGGCTTTGACGTTCCAATCGACCGCCAACAACAAGATGTCGACCATTATCGATGGTACGTCGAATACGTACTTGATGGGTGAAAAGACCGGTGGCGATAAGATCTATGTCGGTTTCAAGCAAATCCAGGTTCCAGCCATCATCGGCGCCACCAACGGCGGCGGATGGGGCGATCCTTTGTTGGGTGAGCATTGGTTGGCGGGCGCGGTTCGTGGAGCGGCTGCCTTTCCGATTGCTGAAGGTGGTTGTGCCATCAACTGCACCAACCTACGAGGTCAAGGGTTCCATTCGTTCCACACCGGTGGAGCTCAATTCGTCATGTGCGATGCTTCGGTTCAATTCACTTCAGACAGCATCGATCCTTTGACTTTCGCCTCGCGAATCACTCGTGAAAAGGGTGAAGTCGTCACCGGCACCGACTGATCTTAGGTTCGCTTTGGGAAGCATCAGGTGATGCACCAAGACATTGATGACTTGGTGCATCTTTCATTTCTATTCCGCAAGATTGGGTTCATGTACATGCGAAAACCGCACCTTGTGATGTTGTTTGTGTTGGGAGTGGCCTGCTTCGGGATCCCCGGTTGTGGAGACAAGCATCCCAACGAGAAGAAGGTTTTTAAGATCAAGGGAACGGTGACGGTTGATGGAAAGCCGGTTCCGGAGATTCAAGTCAAGCTGATCGATGTGATTGGTGTCGATACCAAGCAACCAACCTACCCTCAAGGCTTTACCGATGCAGAAGGCAAGCTTCGCATTTCAACCTATGAGGAAGGGGATGGAGCACCTGGGGGCGATTACAAAGTGACGTTTGAGCACAAAGAGTACAACGTCATGTCACGTTCTTGGAGTGGACCAGACAAGCTCAATAACAAGTACAACGATCCCAAGACGACGCCCTTTTCGATTTCGATCGGCGACGGAAGAGCGAACGATCTGGGGAACGTTGAATTGACGACCAAGAAATAGAAATCGATTGTTCGTCACATTCAGACTAAGCAAACGGCTTGCTAGAAAATAGCAAGCCGTTTTCATTCGTAGAGACTTTCAGCATACCTTTGCGATGAAGGCAACTATTCCATCGATAGGCTTGGTGTAGTCAGTTCCTCGTTGACCTCTTCGATGAGTTCGCTCGTGATGCGTTCGCGTTCTTGGGCGTATCCAACCATGAGAGCTAGATCGCATAGTCGATTGATACGGCGCGGGATTCCCTGGGTCAAGCTGAACACGGTTTCCATCGCAGGGGTGTCGAAGACCTTTTCCGTATGGCCTCCGGCTGATCGAATGCGATGACCGATGTAGGCGACCGTCTCATCGAGCGCCAATCGATGGAGGACGCAACGCACTGCGATGCGTTCGTCGAGCGATACATTACGCTGCACATGTGGCAATAGAGTTGGTTGACCACAGAGGATCAAGGTTAGCGTCGATTCCCCGATCGGAGCTGGTGTTCCCAAATTCAATAGGAGCCTCAGTGGTTCAATCAACCCGTATTGTTCCAACAAGTGGGCTTCGTCGATGGCGATGATGACGTGCTTGCCATGTTTGGATTGTTCGCGAAGATGGTTATCGATCCGTTCGATCGAGGCTGCCATATCGCTTTGCTGGGAATCTTTGCTTTCGCCGCACAGTCGATTGGCAATCGTGCGAATAAGCTGATTGGGTTCCATCGCAGGATAGAGTATCGATATCATCGAAGTGACGTAATCAGGAAGTTGATCCTGCAAGGACTGCAGGACCATGCTTTTGCCCATCCCACTGGTGCCCGATAGGACAGCCGCGCTGCGTCGATTCTCGATGGCAAATCGAAGTTTGAGCAACGCTGCTTGGTGTACCTCGGATGGATAGTAGAACTCGCCTTCCAGTCGATTTTCGAATGGACGGGATCGCAGATTCCAATGGGCTTCGTACATCGACGTCTTCCTTGCACTATGAGTCAGAGCGTTTTCTATCGCGATAAGGGCGAGAGAAATCGTCTATTGAAAGTTCTCGACCAATCCCACCGAATCGATTCCTTGACGGCCAAGGCGGCGAACGCAATCCTGGATCAATGGTTCGTTATTGGGAGAAGGATCCACAACGAGTACCGCTGCATGGATCGGCGTGTCGATACCACCGCCAACCAATCGACTTGCAGGATGCGAAAGATGCTGCGAGTCGATCACAACCAAATCAAAACTCTGCGAAAGTCTTCGAAGTGATGTTCTGAACCTTGGGGTGATCGGGAGCGAGTTGCAATGGATTGGGACGGCAAGTCAGGAGGTATCAGAGTGATCCGATCCTCGATCGAGTGGATGGGCCGTTTCTTCGAGCGGTAACTGCGTAGGACGGCTTCTTCCCATCCATGAGCCATTTCCAGGTTCAGCTTGTCTGCAAGCTCGGGATGGTGAAGATCGGCATCCATCAGAGCCACTGTCAATCCAGACTTTCCGCGGCAGCTCGTGCCATGCACAGAGCGACGGTCGTTCGCCCTTGTTCGGGCTCCTTCGCTAGTGACTGCGATTACCTTCAATCCCGTGCGACAAGCGTTGCGAAGGTGCTTTCCAACTTCGACCAAGATCGAAGGATCGCGACGATGAAGATCGTGGATGACGCTGGGCCATTGAAACGCATCCACTTCCCATACAGCTTGGAAGGGAAGGGTGGATTCTTGCGGTGATTCTTCGCGTACCGTGGCAGGTGGCGCATGGTAGATGACGGCTGCCGCGGGTTCTTGGAACGCGGGTTCTTGGAATGTGGGCTTCGGAAGAACTGTCTCCTTCGCGTAAATTTCCTTTTGGGCGGTTGGTGTTGCGGAAACCCAATTGGAATAGAAGTCTTGGTCGAGTCGACTTTCTTCTTCGGTTCGAAGAATCGGCGCGGCCATCGAAGTCTTCGCTACGATGGGCTGAATGGGAACTGCTTCTTGCGAAGGTGCGGTTGGCAGATCATTGGGGAATGTATCGGTGCGAGCAGATGGGATCGATACCGAAGCGCTTTTGTTTGAATCAATGGGAGACTTGGTTTTGGCTTCCGGCTTGGTTGCAGCGGGAGCTTGGTTCGAGTGTGCGATGTATTCATCGATCCCCAAAGTCGATACCGAGGACATGAGCCACGGTTGTGACGCAGTATCGGATGGTGGATCGATTCGAAAGAAATGAACGGTACCTTCGGTGGAAGCCGAAGCGGATGGTGCCACCTTTCCACCCTGCGATTCGGGCTTCGATTCCGATTCGATAGTGAAGTGGGGACCATTCACGCGATCCGAAGACTTCGGATTCTTCTTGTAGACTTGGATGAAGGCTTTGTTGAGAGAGCTCATATGGGCCTCTTGGCAGTTCGATAAAGCATCGAAGTAGTGAACGGAATGGCTTAACGTTGCATGGTTGGGACGGATGGCGAACCCATCGGATTGTTCATCGGAAGGGGCGGGTAATTGGGTACCGCACCACCATAGCCCGTGGGCATCGACGGAACGTACGCTTGTGTTCCGGGGATCAAACCTAAGCCCGCTTGCGGAGCCTGTGTGCCAACGGCTGTGTTGTAGCCTGTGGGTGCCATCGTATTGGGTGCCATCGTATTGGGTGCCATCGTATTGGGTGCCATCGTATTGGGTGCCATCGTATTGGCCGAAGGATAGTTCATCGAAGGAGCGAACGAACTCGGCAATGTGTTCGGGGCCATGTTAGGCATGGCGCCGGTTCCCATCATGGATGGGTCGAGCGAAGCACCGATTGGTTGATAGGGTTTTCGAGTCGTGTTGGGGACCATGGTGGGATTGCTATTGGGTGCCAAGATGCCACCGGGTGCCGTCGTGTTGGAAGGGAAAGGAATTCCTGGATGGGAGGGCGTTGGACCTGGATAAGGTTGCCCTGTGAGCTGAGTCGAATTGGTTCCTGAACCGAGCATTGTGTCACCGATGCCAATGGGCTTGTAAGGCATGGTATCCGACGTGCGTGTTGCCCCGAGGGATCCGCCGCCCATTGGAACGTTTGGAATCGAAGGAGCACCCGTCGCGATCGTGTTGGGAACCGAACCAGCGGGTGCTGTGGAGGTTGTGCGATAAGGCGACGAAGGACTTGCCGAGTTCGATGCGAATGATTGTTGAATCAAGGTACGACGTGCAGCAAGCAATGCTTCTGTCGACAAGTTCTCGTAGTCGGTTTCGATCAAAGCTGGTTTCGTCGTGTTCGTTGGCGATGCTGTAGCGATCGCGTTTGAGGAACCGCTGTCTTGTGGAGAAGAGGAAGCCGTTCCTGTATCGCTTGGTGCTGGGACTAACGATGGTGGTTCCAGCGTTCGATCGAGAATGGAGTTGTTAGCCAAACCAGATTTGTTTGGATCTGGTTTGTCGAGAGAGGGTGCGTTGGCCGATGAGTCGAAGGACGGTGAAGGGGACGAGTGATTGCCAAGCAATAAGGAAGGTGGGCTTGGCTGTGCATCTGCCGACTTGGTTTGATCGAGCGTAGGTGCAGGATTACCCAGTTCTAAGGTGGGTTCTGGTTTTGGTTCCGTCTTCTCCACCGAAGCCGTTGGCGTCTCGTTGGGTAACGATGCCATCAACGTGGGTGGTTGCGATGACTCATGAGTGAACAAAGGGATTTCGACGCTTTCAACGAGGTTGGAATCTTGGATCCCTTCCTTTTCCATCAGAGCCGATGTAGCTCGATCGCTGCTATCTTTGTTCTGTTGCAGAGCCAAGAACCCAACCGTACCGATCAAGGCAAGGATGAGGATGCGGTTTCCCCAGGTGGCATACCAAGGCTTTTTTTGCGCCGTGGGTGCAACAGCAAAGCTTGGAGCAGGAATAGGGGTGAAGGAAGGCTGCGGAGCAGACGCTACCGGTGCCGTATCAAGACTTGGGGGTAATGCAGCGTAAGGCGCCGACGGGGCAACTGCTCGCTCGTCGGACGCAGCGGTTTCTTGCTCTATTGAAGGGCGATGCGAACGATCTGCCCGCAGGTTAGGGATGCGGAAAAGAACCGGAGTTGCATCGGCTGGACGAGGGGACGTACGAGCCCCGGTCGTTGCGAAAAAGCTTTCCGATTGTTCACGACGCGTAAAACTTGCCATGGCGGATCCATCCTTCCACTGCAAACATGGAAATTCGAAGCCCAAGTGCCTGGAACGATTTTCGATTGAGGGTAACAATTTCGCTGTTGGCGGCTTCCATCCCTAGAAGACACCCACCCGATAGTTCAGGTTAATCAGTACATCGTCATCGACCCTGCTGGTCTTGAGTTATTTGCGGCCTGGGTAGGCCAGGTAAGCTGGAATTCCTTTTAGGACTGCGTTCTTTTTGCGGTTTCAAATAGTAGGATTTGAACCACAATAGGGGATTCGGTGTCTGATGAACGTGCCTTAGCCCGCCATGCTCCCACCTAAACTTTGTCCTCGCGAAGGCTACGGCTTCGCTGAGAACAAGGGAAGATCAATCCCAAGACTTTGTCGAGATTTGCATGCTAAAGACAGCAAAGCCCACTGATATTCTTCCTTCTTTAATTCGCGACCGCATCGTTATTCTCGATGGTGCTATGGGATCGATGATCCAGCGATTGAAGTTTGATGAAGCCGCAGTGCGCGGAACACGATTCGCCGGTCATGATCGCGAGAAGGACCTGGTTCGATTTTCAGACATCCTTTGTTTGACGCAACCGGATTCCATTACCAACATCCATCGTGCCTATTTAGAAGCCGGTGCGGACATTATTGAGACCAATTCATTTGGAGCCAGTCCGATCGGTATGATCGAATTTGGATTGCCGAACGAACTGGTGCGCGAGATCAATTTTGCAGCGGTCGATTGTGCTCGCAAAGCAGTCGAACATGTAGAACGCAATCAACCGGGAAGGCGATGTTTTGTTGCGGGTAGTATCGGACCCACGACGAAACAGCTAGCGATAAGTGTGAATCCTGAAGATGCTGCGCACCGCGATGTCGACTACATGCAGATGGTCGAAAGTTATAAAGCTCAGGTTGCGGCCCTGGTTGAAGGCGGCGTCGATTTGCTCCTTCCTGAAACCGCGATCGATACGCTCAATCTCAAGACATGTTTGTTTGCGATCGCGCAGTATTTCCAAGAATCGGGCAATCGCGTTCCTGTGATGGTGAGCGCCACGTTCGGTGAGGGAGGTGGTACCTTCGTGAGCGGGCAGACGGTCGAAGCCTTTTGGGCGGCCATCAGTCACTTCCCGATGCTTTCCGTGGGGATGAACTGTGCTTTGGGTCCCGATGTGATGCGACCTCACTTGGAAGAGTTGTCGCATGTTTCAGCGGTTCCGATTTCGTGCCATCCCAATGCAGGTCTTCCGAATGAAATGGGGCAATACGATCTCACGCCGAGTCGCATGGCGGATTTGATCGAAGATTTCGCGAGCCAGGGTTGGTTGAATATCGTTGGTGGATGTTGTGGAACTACCCCGGATCATATCTATGCCATTGCGCAGCGGGTTCAGTCGATCAAGCCTCGAAAGGATCCTGAGCCAATCGTTTGGACTCGATTGAGTGGATCTCGGCCTTTAACGTTGCGACCGGAGACTCAATTCACGATGGTGGGTGAACGCACCAACGTGACCGGTTCCAAAGCGTTTGCAAGACTCATCCGCAACGACAAGTTTGATGAAGCGGTGGAAGTGGCTCGACAGCAAGTGGAGAACGGTGCCACAATCATCGACATCAATATGGACGATGCGCTTTTGGATGGTGTCGAAGCGATGACGCGTTACTTGCGATTGATCGCTGGTGACCATGTGGCTGGATCGGTTCCCGTCATGATCGATAGCAGCAAGTGGGAAGTGCTCGAAGCTGGATTGCAAAACGTCCAAGGGAAGGCCATTGTCAACTCGATCAGTCTCAAAGACGGAGAAGCCGAATTCATACGTCGCGCGGGATTGGTGCGACAGTATGGGGCTGCCGTGGTCGTGATGGCTTTTGATGAGCAGGGCCAAGCCACCGAAACGCAAGAGAAGGTTCGCATTTGCAAGCGAGCCTATACCATTCTGACGGAGCAGGTGGGATTTCCTGCCGAAGATATCATTTTCGATCCCAACATTTTGACGGTCGCAACTGGGATTGAAGAGCATGACAACTATGCAGTCAACTTCATCGATGCCACTCGCCTTATCAAAAAGGAATGTCCCGGTGCAAAGGTGAGCGGTGGGGTTAGCAATATCAGCTTCTCCTTCCGCGGTAACGATGTGGTCCGCGAAGCGATGCACTCTGCGTTTCTCTATCATGCCATTCGCGCTGGTATGGATATGGGGATCGTGAATGCCGGACAGTTGGCAGTCTATGAAGATATTCCCAAGGACATGCTCGAACATGTCGAAGATGTATTGTTGAATCGTCGGAAAGATGCCACCGAAAGGATGTTGGCCTTCGCCGCCACTGTTCACGGTGAAGGGAAGAAGACTTCAGGTGAGAATCTGGAGTGGCGGCAGGGAACGGTGCGCGAACGATTGAAGCATGCGTTGATTCAAGGGATCGACAAGTACATCGAAGTCGATGTGGAGGAGGCTCGCCAGCAATGCAAGCGATGCCTCGAAGTGATCGAAGGTCCCTTGATGGATGGAATGGGAGTCGTGGGAGATCTCTTTGGTGCTGGCAAGATGTTTTTGCCGCAAGTCGTCAAGAGTGCTCGCGTGATGAAGAAGGCGGTTGGGTATCTCACGCCTTACATGGAACAAGAGAAACGGGACCTGGGCATCGAGAATCAACCGGCGCGGGCCAAGGTGTTGATGGCCACGGTCAAAGGTGACGTGCACGATATCGGCAAGAACATTGTTGGGGTCGTGTTGGGTTGCAACAATTTTGAAGTGGTGGACATGGGAGTGATGGTGTCGTGCGAGAAGATACTCGATGCGGCCAAGAAGCATGGTGTAGACGTCATCGGGCTCTCTGGATTGATCACACCTAGTTTGGATGAAATGGTTCACGTTGCGAAAGAGATGCAACGAACAGGGATGACAATTCCACTATTGATCGGTGGTGCGACCACGAGTGCCAAACATACAGCAGTTAAGATCGCTCCTCATTACAAGCAACCGGTGGTGCATGTGCTCGATGCCTCGCGCAGCGCGGGTGTGGTCGATCAGTTGTGCAATCCCGAAGCCAAGCCCGCTTTGGTAGAGGCCAACCGAAAGCTGCAGGAAGAGCTTGCGGCAAGCTATCAAGCGCGACAGGTTAAACTGGTACCGTATGCGGAAGCGTGTGCCAAGAAGTTTTCTTGCGACTGGAATACAGTAGCGATCGATCGACCATCGTTCACGGGATTGCGAGAGCTTCAAGATTTCGATCTTCGCAAGCTCGTCCCGTTCATCGATTGGTCTCCCTTCTTCATGGCTTGGGAACTAAAAGGGAAGTATCCCAAGATATTGGAAGATGCTACGTACGGTGAACAAGCTCGCGAACTCTATGCGAATGCTCAAGCGCTGCTCGAGCAGCTAATCTCGTCGAAGGCACTTCGCGGTGGAGCCGTCTATGGATTCTGGCCTGCGGCAAGCGATGGAGATGACGTAATCTTGTATAGCGATGAATCGCGTCAACATGAATTGACTCGCTTTCATTTCCTCAGGCAGCAATGGGAGCGCAAAGGACAGGCGGATTATCGATCCTTGGCCGATTATGTGGCTCCTGTCGGAAGTGGACGTGAAGACTACATGGGAGCCTTTGTCGTGACGACGGGGCATGGAGCCGATGAGTTGGCCAAAGAGTACGAGTCCAAGCATGACGACTACAACGCCATCATGGTCAAGGCATTGGCCGATCGCTTGGCCGAGGCCTTTGCCGAGTACTTGCATTTGCAAGCTCGACGCGATTGGGGATATGGTACCCAGGAAAACTTGAACAACGATCAGCTCATCGAAGAAATGTATCGCGGGATTCGTCCGGCGCCTGGATATCCAGCTTGCCCTGACCATACCGAGAAGCGGATTTTGTTTGAATTGACAGACGCTACCAAGCGACTGGGTGTGGACTTGACCGAATCGTGTGCGATGTGGCCTGCCGCCAGTGTGAGTGGCTTCTATTTTGGGCATCCGCAAGCCAGGTATTTCGCCGTGGATCGCGTTACCCAAGATCAAGTCCAGGATTATGCTCGCCGCAAAGGAATGTCGCTTCGCGAAGTGGAGCGATGGCTTGCACCCAATCTCGGTTACGAGGTTTAGTCCTTGCCCCGTGGGTCTTCTCGCTGGAACGCAGATGGTTCTAGCGAGAAGTAGAGGATCTGCGTAGAATGAGCACCTTCGTGGGGGCGATGCTAGGCTCGAACCCATGGATGCCGCTGTGACGGAATGGCAGACGTATCGGACTTAAAATCCGAGGGCCTTGATCGGCCGTGCGGGTTCGACTCCCGCCAGCGGTATTTTTTCTATAAGCGTGAAGGATGTCGCTTCTTCTTCGTGATCAAGGATCACTTTTCTGGAAGGCGAATGTAGCCCTTCCAATCGCTTGGTGGTGTGCGGCCATGTTGTGCGATGAAGACCGTTAAGAAGTCTTTGACGCGATCTTCAGCCGGAACCAAGTGAAGTTGCCGAAAGGCCTCTGCCCAGTTTCCTTCTTGCAATGAATCTACCGCACGTTCGTACGCATCGATGTGGGCTTGCGTGAGGATGCTATCCGATCCTTCCGGCGGGAGCAATTCGCTTACCATTAATGGTGAATGGATACCCACAGGTTGCACGCGAGCCACGCGCCGTGTTCGGGCAATGGAAGGAGGGACTTCTTTCCGTATTCGCTCGGCCGTCATCTCATCGATAAGGATGGGAGCTTGAAGTTGTTTGGTCATACTCTCGAGTCGCGACGCTAAGTTGACGACTGGACCAAACACAGTCACCTTCACTTGATCCGTCGTACCAATTTGTCCTGCGACGGCTCGGCCAGTGGCAATGCCAAGACCTGCGCGGAACTTGGCAAGTGGATGGTTTTCGATACGTGAGGACGCTTCAAATTCAGCTTGAATGGCTAGAGCTGCTTGGCAGGCTTGAAGTACCGTGGAAGTGTCTTCGAAGGGCCAACCCCAGAACCCCATAGCCGCATCTCCATGGAAGTCACCGACAACACCTCCTGCAGCTAAGATGTGATGCGTCATTACCCCTAGGGCATCGCTGACGCGATGTAGCAACTCGAGCAAACGATCCGCTGACTCTTCGCTTTGCTTTGAGAAACCACGCAAGTCGCAAAACAAGACAGAGACATTGGTTTCGCGGGGAGCCAATACTTCGTCGGGTTCCCTTGAGGCCAAGGCCTGAAGGACCACAGGGGCGAAGAAGGGGCGTAGAGAGTCTTGCCGGCGCTGAAGGAATCGCGATTGCCGAATGGTAGCCAGTGTCGTGGAAGCCAGTTCTGCAAACTTGAGATCATCTTGCAGATCGGCAGCGATGGCCACGGTTGCATTTCCGCTGGATGGTGAGAGCGAACCGAAATCGCCCGCAACATAGATGGCCCAACCGGGACATGCTTCACCATGGATAGGAGAGCAAAAAGCCCAGTCGACATTTTCGCTTTGCGTATAGGACTGCGATTCCGATTTCTGAACGGCTCGACTCCAAACGTGCAGAACACTTTGATTGGTGGCGAGGGCTTGTCGAATGAGTTGTGCGCTTGGAGAAAAGTGTTGACCGGTTAAATTGCGGCAATCCCAATGCAGGACTGCGATATCATCTGCGCCACGAAGCGACGTCGCGTCGAGTGCATCGGATGGTGGCATGGGATGGATAGGCGTCGACTCGATAGGTGGCAATTCAAGCGAGTCGCGATCGCGAAAATTCGGGTCGGCGACGATGGCTACAAAGCTCGCCTTTTCGATCCCTTGCATCAAGACGTTGACGACCCGAACGAAAAGCTCATTGTCGGTACTACTACCTTGGATGATTTCGGGTAAGCGGCTGAGTACTTCGATACGACGATCGGCATCGCGATAGCGAGCCTGACGCAGTTGAGATGCTGCGAAGGTATGTTCGGTTAACGCAGGGGGTTCATCGGACTGTATGCGGACACGCTGATCGACCAGCGAAAACGTCGTTTGCCCGATGACGAAATGGTCTCCGATCGCAATGCGAAACTGATCGCGTCGCATCCCGCGATAGAACACCGGATTGCGAGCCTCAAGCAAACGATTGACTTCGAGCGATTTGCCATCCCAGGTGAGCATGGCGTGTTTACGGGAGATTCGATCATCCCAGGGCACGGCAAAACTCGGGGTGGCCCGTCCGAGAATGACAGGGTCCGTTCCCGTGGTGGGGAGTGGACGACGCCAGCGATCTTGAGGGCGAGGTCCTTGTGCGATCAGGTCGGGCATAAACGGGGTCCGGAACGCGAGGGAATGGGGGCAGCTCCCCTGTGATTCAAAGGATAGGCAAAGGAGTGGAATGGGAAAAGTAAACGATCGATTCTACAATAAACCTCCATAGACTCTCACGGTAGATCAATTCTCCTAGTGTTTTTTGCCAATCCGCTTGGTTTCTCGATCGGTCTGAAAAAGGGTATGTGTCCAATGGAAACTGGCCATTCCACGGAAATGAACGATTTGCAGCGTATGCAGGCGATCGATGAACAGCTAAGCCACGTTTGGATGGTGCGGACCTTTCTCAAACATTCCGATGAAGCTGCGGAAGATGAGGAATTGGCCAGCGTGCATCGGGATCTCTACGATTACATGTTGGCCTTGGGACCGTCCTTGGACGCCAAGGATGCTACGCGTTACCTCCGTTTGGCCAAAAAGAAGCTACGACGACTCTTGGCGGCCTGCGAGCTATATCATGAGATACAACCGGAGATATCAGGGCATACCAACTTCATCATGGCTGGCCGATCTTTGCGGCTTGCCGTTACGCAGATCCAACATTGGCTCCAGTCGAGTCCAGGTTTGGCTTCGATCCCGGTACGACCACGCAATCGATGATGATGGCGACGAGGGGATGATGAAAGTGAAACGGCTATCTTGATGGATCCGCGAACGCAAAAGTAGGTTCGACATAAACCAGTTCAGCAGGAAGAGTACCGAACAGATCGGACTCACCTGGGGAGGCAGGGATGCATGGCAAAGAAGAAGCGGTCAAGGATTCCAGCGAAAGCAAGCGCAGCCAAACTCGCGTGGTAAGCGATCAGTTGAGCCGAAGCGTCCTCTCTGGCTTTCTCGATGCGCGTTATTGGGTCATTCAGTCGCTCGAAAATGAAGAGCATGAGAAAGATTATGCGGAGCGAGCTATCGAATGGCTGTCTCAGTCGATTGAAGGGGTGGCGACGCTGAGTTGGAGCCGAGCAGAGAAAGTAAGCAGAGATCTATCGCATGAGCAGTCTCGAATTGCACCTGGTATACCGAAGCAACGATCTCTCGATCTCGCCGATCCGATTCTGACTTCGCGGTTTATCTTCATCGCTGATCCAGATGTCGGACCACCTGTGGAATTATGGTCAACGGGTCGATTCCGGTTGAGCATCTGCAAGAATTGCAGGCCGTGGATCCAGAGGATTATTCGGAAAAGCGGCCTTTCGTTTAGGCTTTCGACTCTTCGATCTCGGATGGGACATGAGGAGTTAGCGGAAACTTTGGGTGCTTGCAGAGTTTTGGGAAACCGGGTGCGGCCTTTGCGTTTCGCCGCTCGTGACATTCTGCAATCACGGCGATTGCGATGCGGCTCGCGAATCGATTGGTCTTGCGCATCGATTGAATCCCTCTCTGATGGACTACTTGCTCGGTGGTGGAACCCTTCAGTTTGAAGAGTGGTTGGAGTATACGGAACCGGATGAGATTGCCTGAAGCGATCCAGATATCCTCGGTCGCATTGCCGATTGCGAAAACCAGCGGCGAAATTGTTGCGATGGATTCGCGGAAAGACGATTCACTTCAAGGTCGGATGCGATGACGACTCGGGAAGATCGGCAGCTTGCCATCCAATCGTTGACGCGACTGGGGCAAGTCGAGGAGACGTGGATCCTCGGAATGCAAAGGGCTGCAGATCTTTGGATTGTTCTCGTCTACTCCTTGGAAGAGGAAATGACCGTTCGAATTGAGTCATTCGAGTCGAAACCAAGCAAGGCCGACTTGTGGGATATGGTGATGGACTCGATGCGAGCACCGAATGGAGAGCCTCGCCGACCCAAGAAGCTCATCGTGTCCAGTAGCACCTTAGCCAAAGACTGGAATAAGCGTTGCGCTAAATTGAGTATCGATTGCGTGGTCGATCCTGAGAAACCGATTCCGCCCGACCTCTATGGCAAGTATGCTGAGCTTTTCTTGAATGCCGAAGAGAGTGTTGAGTTAAGCGAAGATTTGTTGCAGCGTGTCGAGAGTTTGCCACAATTGGATCGCCATTGGTTGTTGGGTATCTATCAACCACCTCTTTGGATCACGGATCAAGTTACGCCACGACGTCCCGTCATGGCTGTGGTCATGGATGCGGAGATTGGCATCGTTTTGATGCAAGAGATATCCGACACGCTTGACGACCAATTGATCATCAACGCTTTGTTCAAGTGCTTTGAGCGGTCGTTCGGAGATTTGGGGCCTCATCGGCCTAGATCGATTCACGTGCATGCGTTTTGCGATTGGGATCGAGATGAAGTCGAGCTCTTGTTAGAGCGTTTGAACATCGATCTCATCGATGCGACATCCGTAGAGCAATCGGCGGTGGAAGAGTATGTCGAAGAGCTGATTCGCAATGTTGGAGGGCCAGAAAACCGTGATTCACTGATCGATCACGATGGGGTCACGCCCGAAGATGTCGGGACGCTCTTTCAGTCGGCTGCTCGGTTCTGGAAAAATGCGCCGTGGCGAATCGTCCCGGGTGATCGGGCCATCGAAATTCGAAGCCCACTGTTCCAAGGAACGACTTGGTACGCCGTGGTTGTAGGGCAGATGGGAATGAATCTAGGGCTGGTCATGTACGAATCGAAGGAAGCTCTGGATGCAGTGATGATGTATTCCGATGAAGCGGTGCCGGATGGTGTGTTTCTAAACTTTCTGGAGAAGTTTGAGATACCCGCGATCGATTTGTGGTTTCAAGAGAAGTACGAATGGACTATCGCGGGCGATGAAGCTTACCCCCTTCTTGAACGAGCCCTTCCAGAGCACCAATTTCGGCGTCCCAATCGCCACGAATTACTGGCAATGGATGTCGCCCTGAGGATCATTCCGGCCTTTGTTAGCCGCCCTGAGGGTGAAGGAATGTTTCGGCTGCCCGTTCACACCATGGAAAAGCGGGGCGATGTCGAAGCGCGGTGGATCGAGTGGTAAATCTTCAAAATCGAGAGTTCCTCGGGTGCAATCCCAAGAATGCCGCGCCAACAACGAATGACTGGCACTTTGGAGAGCCGGAAAGAAAAGAGAATCCATGAATACATCCACGGTGGTCGAAATCCATCATTTAAAGAAAACGTATCGCGAAGGGTGGATTTGGGGAAAATCCTACCAAGCGCTGCGTGGGGTTGATCTGAATGTCCGAAGAGGCGAAGTCTTTGGATTGTTAGGTCCCAACGGGGCAGGTAAGACGACCCTCATCAAAATCCTTTTGGGGATTCTGCATCCGACGGCGGGAAGTGCCACCGTGCTTGGACAGCCAGCGGGCAGCAAAGTAGCTCGATCAAAGATCGGTTATCTACCCGAGAATGTCATGTTTCCTCGGCATCATACAGGAATCGGGCACTCTATTTTTACGCGGCTCAACAATGTGCCCAGAAGCTGACGTTACCGTCACGCAAATGTCCCGACTTGTTGAAGTTGGTCGGTCTGGCTGGCCGGGAAACGGAGCGAGTCCGCAAATACTCCAAAGGGATGCGGCAACGACTCGGGTTGGCTCAAGCCATGATGCACGACCCTGACATCATGATTATGGACGAACCAACCGATGGTTTGGATCATTGGGTCGGTCCCAGATTCGAATGGTGATTGAAGTTGCGCAGTAGTTCGGTATTTTCCTCAATGGCCACATTCTTCAAGAAGTGGAGATGGTTTGCGACCGCGTTGCTATCCTTGCCAAAGGGCTGTTGCGAGGGTAAGACGACTCGCGAATTAACCGCTCAGTTTCATCAAGCCATGCAAGTATCGCTAGAGTTGATTGGAACCAGCAAAGAGGATTCTCCAAGAGATCGAAACCTTGGGGCTCAAGACGAGTTCGCAAGTTATCACCTAACCACGGCCGCCAACGGAGCTCCGGCCATTTCAAGTTGCAGTCGACGTTCCCAATCAAGCAAGCGTGTTGCTTTGATCGATCGATTGCGAGCAGCAGAAGGTCGGCTTCGTGTCCATTCGGCCGCGTCAATTGAGTCTCGAAGATGTCTTCTCATGCGTGTCGTAGAGTCCGCATCGAACCCGGAGAATGCCAACGTATTGGTAGGTGATGGCGTATACGAAACCCTATCTCGCAGTGATCTATGATTCCTTCGTCGAAGCGATGGGATCGAAAGTGCTTTGGTTCTTGATGATTGCTTGGACACTCATCTTGGCCGGGGTTGCTCCTTTTGGATTTTGTGCTGATCGCTCCTTTATGAGTTGCATCGAGTGAGACCGCTCCTCCGCGATTCGATGGTTGAAAAGCTCGAAGCGGCGGCCCGCAAGAAAGGAACGAAAGCCCAGCAGGCGGTTGTGGCTGCGATGAAAAGCGATTCGCAGGAGCTACTTACGCGAGAAAGAAAGGAAGGAAGGAGTTTTCCAGTGGTCGCGTCGCGGGGTATGGCGAACGAGCTTGAACTCCAAAACGCTGTATGACGAAGAGGCATGGCCGACGGCTGCCAAGCGAGCCGACTCAAGAGTTCTTGGAGAAACCGGTCGAACAGCTCTCCGAGTTAGATCGTCAACATCTCAATCGTCGGCTCATCGAATATGCTTTTTCCCCAATGCGCTGCGCTATCCCGGCAGAATCGCATTTTACAGGTTGGCTATGCAGGCATGAAGGTCGGAAGTTGTCGCCTTTGCCCCTTTCGAGTCGCAAAGTCCGAATGATTGTTGAGACGATTGTGCCGCAGATGGTGATGAAGGTTGGTTTTGGGTATCGTGGCCATGTTGGTCGCCATCGTGGTGACCAGTCCCATGGTGCCCGATATGTTCCAGCCTGGGTCGCTTCACCTGCTTCTCAGCAAACCTGTTTCCCGTTCGTTGCTGTTTCTTTCTAAAAGTTTTAGCAAGGGCACGATCTTTGTTGCCGATCAATATCGCTTACCTCCTCCTGGGGCTTTATTTGATTGCCGGAATGCGGCTCGGCATTTGGAATGCAGGATTGCTCGTGTGCATCCCGGTGTTCGTGTTCATTTTCATGATCTTCTATAGCGTTTCTGCGGCTGGTTGGTTTGATCTGGAAAAATGCCATCGTCTCAGTGGTGGTAACAGCCGTCTTTTGGTTGATCTGTTTCGTTATTGGAATCGCTCACGACATCATTGGCCATTCATTGAAAAATTTTCCCCGAAGGTCAATGAGATTCGTTTAGTGGGCGAACAGTATTTTTGTCTGCGCAAGATGGAGCGTTGACCATGTGGGACTCGAAGAAAATGACATGGCAAGTTGCCTATGATTCGACACGGGGTGGAAATGCAAAGATACTCGGGCCGTACTGGTTTGCCGATAAAGGTGAACTGATATACGGTCGCACATTCCAGAATCCGTTTGGAATGGAGACCGACAACATTCGCACGACCATTGCCAACTTGAGTGAACTCAGACAACCATCGAGCGCCACCAAAAAATCGGCGGTGGATGGCGATGCCAGCAACGTCGAAAAGAAGAATGCGGAAGACAAGAGTTCCGAAAACAAGAGTGGTGACGGCGATTCAGTAAAAGAGGAAGCCCAAGAGGAACAACTCTCTTCAACGAAGAGTGAATTTTGGAGCGATAAGCGAACGGATACGGCGCCCAACTTCCCGGTCAAAACGAGGCGAGCTATCGAGTTTCAGAATACGATCCTCGTTCTCACCGATGTAGGCTTGTTTCAATTGGATCGAACGAAGATTGGAAACAAAACGGAATCCCAAGGGGCCGTAGCGGACTTCATTAAGGATGCATTCAGTCGAATGGCACCACAGGTCAAAGCGGGTGGAGCCTATTCACAGGTTTCCGTTGAAAGTTGGATGCCGGTTCCTCCGATGGATTTTGGGGCCACACCCGAAGAAACATCGATCGTGGTTTATCATCAAGGACGCGTGAACGTGTTGCGTCCGAATGATTCCAAGAAATGGGAATCGGTTTCCGACGTCGAAGTCTTCGACAAGAAGGAAGTTATAGCCTTGGTTGGTGCAAACCAGGATCATTGGCTCTTGGTTGGCGAGGATCGCGTTCCCATCCTGGGATCATTGGCCTCGGAGGATCGAAAGACGCTCGATGCCATCGGCAAGCAGAAGCCACGGCGCCTCCTTGTTTCTCCGATCGATCAATCGTTCGTATTGCTCAATGGTGATGGAGATATCTGGATCATTTCCAAGGATGGATCCAAGGTGGAGAAGCCTAAGATGATTGGGCAAGGTGAAGGTGTTGCCATTGCCTTCGACCCGCAAGGGCATCTGGTGGTTGCTCATCATATCAACCAACTGGATCGATGGGATCTCAAAACGGACAAGTCAGAGGTGATTGCCCGTCCAAGTATGCGGGTAATCGATCGAGTCTATTACTGGGCGGTCCTTCCAATCTATTGGGTCAACCCTAAGCCTTCGGCCGTGGACGAAACAATTCAATATTGTTTGCAACGTGAAGAGAAGGTGGCATTCAATTTCGACACGAGCGGATTGACCGATGCCCGACCGAAGATCGATCCGTGGCAACCGCTTTGGAGCAATAGCATTTTCATCGGCGTCATGCTTTTGCTCGGTTGCCTCTATCTTCATCGCCAAGACCTTTAGGCCACGCAGGGGCTCGATTTCCAAGACCGGTTCTGGGGTTCAAGCTCGAATCCCAGATTTGGGAACCGAAGCTTGAATCGAATCGTCTATGCCCGAAACCCCAGCAATTTACGCAGGGGCGATAAAATGAAGTTTCGATACCCCAGCTGAGGATTGGCTCGGTGAGGGTCATTGCTGGCATCTAGTCGAGGGTCGATCATGCGTCGAATCAAGTCGGTAAGAGAGCTAGTCTGGGCGAGTTGGGGTTTCTTCTTGGCCCTCATGGTCCTCGGATCGAATGGAGTGCAGGGACAAGGAATTCTTGTCATTGAATCCGACAGTTATCACTGGCATCTGCCGCGCCCCATTCCCCGTCCCCCTGTTCCCGAGCCATCGATTCCTTTGCTCTATCGGGTAAAGAGCGTAGAGATCGACGCCAAGATTGTGCAATCGGTTGTTCGGGTTCAGATGAGTCAAACCTTTGTGAACGAAGGTTCGCAAACAGTTGAAGCTCGTTGCATTATGCCGGTTCCGTATGATGCCGTGGTGGATGGAATCACCTTCATGGTTGATGGCAAGGAGATCGAAGGGAAGATATTACCTGTCGATGAAGCTCGCCGCGTCTATCAAAGCTATGTTCGTAAGAGTCAAGACCCTGCGCTCGTTCAGTGGATTGGTTCGGGGTTATTGCAAACGCAGGTATTTCCGATTCCTCCGGGAGCCGAGCGGACCGTATCGATCTCGTACAACCATGTGCTGCGCAAGACCAATCGGATGGTTGAATGGTTTGCACCGCTCAAGGCGGCAGGGTATAGCAGCCACCCGATCGAGAAGCTCTCGATTCAAGTTTATATCGAAGATACACAAAAGCTGGGGAACATTTATTCGCCGACTCACACCATCGATGTCAAACGATCCTCAGATCATTCGGCCACAGTAAGGTACTCGACCGTCTCGCAGGTACCGATGACCGATTTTCGCTTGATCGCATCGTCCACCGATAGTCCACTGGTTGCCGACTTCTTGGGATACGCACCTGATCGAAATGAGGCAGGGTACTTTCTGCTCCTTCTTCATCCTGATTTTGAAGCGCAGGCTGACCAAACGCCAAAGGATATCGTGTTGGTCTTGGATAAATCGGGAAGCATGCGAGGTAAGAAGATCGATCAGGCAAGGCAAGCATTGCTCTATATTCTCAACCACTTGCCTAAGCATGATCGAATTGGAATCGTCGTTTACGATAGCCAGATCACTACCTTTCGAGAAGATTTGATCGACGCTTCCGATACAGCCATGTTGGAGAGTGCAAAGTCGTTCGTCAATACATTGAGTGCCAGTGGCAGCACCAATATCGATCAAGCGCTCGATACTGCCCTGAAAATGGTTTCGAAAAGTGATCGTCCCGCGTATATCGTTCATCTATCCGACGGCATTCCCACGGTGGGCGAGCGCGATGAACGACAGATCGTCGCTCATGCCACAAAAGCAAATCGAAATCGGTCACGGATATTCAACTTTGGCGTCGGGCATGATGTGAATAGCAAGTTGATGAATCGATTGAGTGCGGAGTGTTTTGGGCAGACGTTCTTTGTAGCGCCTGACGAAGACATCGAGGCTTCAGTGTCAGGCCTTTACGATCGGCTTGGGCAACCGGCTTTGTCGGATGTGCGATGGGAGATGAAGGGTTCGGGTACCAAGGTGACTTCGGTATATCCGACGAAGATCATGGACCTGTTCTCTGGGGATCAGACGAGTATCGCAGGTCGATTTGAAGGAACGGGTATCGCGACACTCGTTGTTCGTGGAATGCTTGGCAAGAAGGAAATGCAGTACGAACAAACGATCGATTTGGATTCGGTGAGTAAGCGAGCCGACAAGTCTTTTGTTGCAACCCTGTGGGCATCGCGACGAGTTGCGGCGTTGATCGAAGAGATCGATCTCGAAGGAAAGAAAGAAGAGCTCGTGAAGGAACTCATACATATCGCCAAGAAATATGGCATTTTGACGGAATACACAGCGTTCTTGGCAGAGGAGCCGCTCGGAACGCGAACGGCTTCAAGTGTGCGTGATGAAACGTTCCGTCGACTTGGTGCTCTCGAACAAGAGTCCGGTACAAAGGCATTTTCCCAAAGGCAGATCGCCAAGTCGCAATCGTTGGCAGATAACATGGAAGCCAACGAGAGATCTCAATCGCTCGCTCGCGGCGCCGGAATGGGTATGGGTTACGGAATGGGTTCGGAAGCGCGAATTCCAGGTCGACCTGAAGTGGCATCTCAAGCTGCCGGACCAAGGGCTCGACCCTCTTCACCCATGCGTCGCTCTGGAGATCGAGTCTTTTTCCAACAGAAGGAAGGTCAATGGCTTGACTCAAAAGTGGGTGAAACAATTCCGACCACAGCGAAGAAAGTTACAAAATTCAGCGATGAGTATTTCGCATTGCTCGAAAAGCATATGACTTTGTTGCAACCTTTGCTCGATCTTAATGAGCCCATCGTCGTCGAGTTGGAAGGCGTAGTCTATATTTTATAGACGAGCTATTTCCTGCTGATGATGAGATGTGAGCTTTTATGAACAAAGTGATTGCGCTTGGATGGTTTTTGGGGTTGGCAATTGGAACTCCCCTTCAAGCGCAAACGGAGAAGAAGTCTCCGATCATCATTGCGCATCGCGGTGCAAGTGGTTATTTGCCGGAACACACCGAGGGAGCCAAGGTCTTAGCCTTGTCTCAAGGTGCTGATTACGTCGAGCAAGATGTGGTACTTTCCAAGGATGGTGTCTTCGTGGTGAGTCACGACATCACCATGGAGGATACAACCGACGTTGAAGACCGGTATCCCGATCGACATCGCCCAGATGGGCGTTTCTATTTTGTCGATTTCACCTGGGACGAAATTCAAAAGCTGACTGTGCATGAACGGACACAGCGCAAAACGGGGCAACAAGCCTTTGCTTCACGGTTTCCCGGAGGCTTCGGCCAGCACCTGATGCGGCTCGAACAAGAGGTTGCATTGATACGGGGTTGGAACAAAGTGCAGCATACGGAAGTGGGTATCTATGTCGAGCTTAAGTCGCCTGCCTTCCATCGACAGAACCTCGGATACTCGATGGGCGAGAAACTCCTACCTTTGCTTAAACAACTTGGGTATTCGACCAAAGAGGATGCATGTTTCGTACAGTGCTTTGAAGCCGATGAACTTCGATTGCTCAAGTCTTCTGGTTGTGAGTTGAAGCTCATTCAATTGACTGGTGGGGACCGGCCGGTATCTTCTTCGGATGGTTGGGAGGCATACCTAGCCGAGATCGCCAGATATGCAGACGGTATCGGGCCATCGTTGGACTGGGTTATCGATGTCGATTCGGCACGCGAACTGAGCTCGTCAGGGTTGGTCGAGAGAGCTCATGCGTTGAATTTACAGGTACATCCCTATACCATTCGGAAAGACTCGCTTCCCAAGTGGATTTTCAATATCGATGAACTCCATCGATTTCTTTCCAAGAACCTTCGTGTTGACGGATTCTTCACCGATTTTCCCGACATAAGTCGTGATGCCATGAGTCGCATGGGTATGAGAGACTAGAGGCAGTTTCTGCCCCGTGCGGGGGTTAGGCTAAGCGAGTATAATAGAAAGGGGGGTGGGCTTTGATCGATGGGTTACGCGGATTCCTGCGCTAAAGCGGGGATGGAGACGGCGAAAGGACGATGACCGAGGAAGACGGTTCGATTACACATTGGTACCGCAAGCTGGAGACAGGGGATGGAGAAGCGGCGCAGGCATTGTGGGATCGTTTCTTTGTGCGAATGGCCGAGGTAGCTCGGAGAAAACTCCGCGATGTAAGCAAGGCCGATGCGGACCAGGAAGATATTGCTCTTAGCGCCTTTGAGAGCCTCTGGAAAGGGGCGATACGCGGGATGTACCCAGCCATCGATGATCGCAGCGATCTCTGGAAGTTGCTCATCGTGATCACGCAGCGCAAAGTGCTCGACAAGCTGCAATACGATCAGCGGTTGAAGCGATGTCCACCCAAGACGAGTGAGGGTGGTGGAGTCATTATCCCCGCAGTGGACGATGTGGCCGGCCAGGATCCGACTCCCGACATGATCGTCGAATTTGAAGAGGAGGTTCGACGACTGCTATCGCTATTACCGACCGAAGAGATGCGACGGATCGCTTTGCTGAAAACGGAAGGGTATACGATTGAAGAAATATCGAAAAAACTGAATCGTGGGCACGCAACAGTTGAACGGAAAATCCGCACGATACGAGCGATTTGGGAGGAGCAAGCTTGAAGCACGAGCCTGATTCCTCATTGCCTGCCAGTGTGTTGTTGCAGATCGATTCCCTTTGCGATCGTTTTGAACAAGATCATCAACAAGGGAATGCGAGAGAGTTGTCCTATTATCTGAGTCAGATTGCATCCGAGTACCGAGGGATGCTTCGTCGCGAACTGGCGCAGGTCGAGAAAGAGCTTTCGAGTGAACCAAAAGATCGTCAGGCCGACCAACGTACATTGGGAAACGCAGAATGGACGATTAGTCGAACCATGCAGCATCTTGTGGCTGGTGAAAAGGTTGGCCCCTTTCGACTGATGGAGAAGTTGGGACGTGGCAGCTTCGGGGAAGTTTGGCAAGCGGAAGACGAGCGATTGCATCGCATCGTCGCTCTCAAATTAGCCCATTCCATCCGCCCCGATCTTCGAGATCTTTTCCTTCGCGAGGCCAAAGCGGCTGCGAGTCTCCAGCACCCAGGTATCGTGAGAATTCTCGAGATCGGTGAATGGGATGGTGAGCTGTGTATTGTTCGCCAATTTGTGGAAGGGCCTTCGCTTGCAGAAGTGATACGATCGGAGGCCATCGATGTCGATCGGGCCTGTCGTATTGCGATGGAAGTTGCGCATGCGCTGGCCTACTCGCATGATCAGCAATGCATTCATCGCGATTTGAAGCCCCAGAATATCTTGATCGATCAAGCAACCGGCAAACCGCTCTTGATCGACTTTGGACTCGCCAAGCATTCGAATCTGGAAGGAAGCATTACCCAATCAGGGCAGATCCTGGGTACGCCCTGCTATATGTCCCCTGAACAAGCTCGCGGGCAAGGCAACCGCGTCGATGGTCGTACCGACATTTGGTCTTTGGGAATTATTCTCTATCAAATGGTTGCTGGCGAAACGCCGTTCCGCGGAAGTTTCGAGATGATTCTCAAGCAAGTTCTCGAAGACAATCCTCCTGATCCGCGGCGACAAAGAAAAGAAATATCGAGCGATCTCTCGACGATCATCTTGAAGTGTTTGGAGAAAGATCCCGCGAAACGATACGCTAACGCATCTATGCTCGCAGAGGATTTGCAGCGACTGTTGACAGGCTGGCCTATCGTAGCGCGACCTATCACCAGCATTGAGAAGACTTGGCGATGGTGTCGTCGGTTTCCTGCAGTCGCTACTCTGTTATGCATAGTAGCGGCGTTGGTTGTAGGAATGACGGGTGGATCTGTATTTGTCGCGGCAAGAATGGCGGATTCCTGGAAAAGGAAGTCGAGTTGCGTCGAATCGCGGAGCAAGAAGCATAACGCGCCATGGGGGCGCACACGACCGCGGCCGAGGTGGTTCGCTTTCTTGAAAATGTCTTTGTGGCTGCCGACCCAGTAACCCTCAATTGGTTTGTCGATGACGTCACGAAGCAAGACTTAGATGCCGACGAATTACTCGATAGAGCCTCCAAGAGAATTCGATCGGAGTTGGGGAATCAACCTCACATACAAGCTCGCATGATGGATACGATGGCCAATGTCTATCGAAGCTTGGGTGCACTCGATTCAGCCCAGAAGCTGTTGGATGACGCGGAAAAGATCCGTGAATCGACAAGGTCGGAACGTGACACCAAAGAGATATCCAGAGAAACGACCACCCATGATTTTTATCGAGCTTGTCTATTGCAAGCGCGAGGCGAGCAAGCAGGTGCACGATTGCTATTGCAGACGGTGATGGAAAATCGCGTGCGATTGGATGGCCCTGAGGCTCGGTCGGTAGCCGATACTTGGTTTCAAATCGGTTGGCTCCATTTGGAAGAGCAACGATCAAGCGAAGCCGAGCAAGCCTTTTCGAAAGCTTTACAGATCCGCAAGAAGCACCTTCCCACGGATCACCCCGAGTTGGTGATGACGGAATTGGCTCTCACTCAATCGCAACTGCGGTCGAGAGATTCGTTAGTACGAGCTTTGGTTCTCGCCAATACTTTGACGTCATCGCAAGCTGGTCAGCTCGTTCGCGATGCGATCGAGCTGCAATTGGCGCGGAGTCAGAAAAACTTCGATAAGGCAATCGCCAAGTATCGTTCGATTTTGGCAAGTATGGAAACGTTGTTAAACCCTCAGGATCCTCGTCTTCTGCTCGCGAAAGGAGACTTGGCAAGTCTATTGTGGGATGCGGGGCACTACGAAGAAGCATTCGTGTTGATCATGCCCGCTTTGGAGGCTGGTCGGAAGATCGCTCCAAAGCACCCCAAGCTCGGACGGGCCTTGGTTCACGTTGCCAAAGAGTTGATGTTGTGTTGTCGCTTCGAAGAAGCGGAATCCTTGTTTCGCGAAGCATTGACCATTCCAAGCGCCTCGATCAATGATGAAGCAGAGCTGATCCAAGGCTTTGCCTCATTGCTCTTGGCGACTGACCGCAAAGACGAGGCTCGAAGCGTTCTCGACGGTTTTTCAGCAAAGGATAGGCTCGATATTGTTCCTCAGATTTGGTTGCGCTATCTCCGATTGTTGAGCCTGCCCGAAGCTGAAGAGATTGGAAACACTAAAGCGAAGTTGCTTGAGAGTTTAGAGCAAGTCACGCTAACCCATCTTGGTTCGCAGTGGCAAAGTCGAATGGCCATTGTCTTGCATCATTTGGATCGTAAAAAGGAATCTCTCCATGGACACTTGGCGGCATTGCAAAGTGAAGAGGCTATTCGGCCGCCGATGCATCCACGGATCGCGGACCATCTGATGGCTTTAGCGATAGGGCATAGGGAGCAAGGGGAAGATTCCAAAGCCCTGGAGTATGCTAAGCGAAGCTACGAAATACGAAAGGCATCGCTTCCAACCGAAGACCCTCGCATCGTGCAGAGCCGAGCGCTCTGTGAAACGCTCGAGCAACGTGCGAGGGGCGAATAGTCATCCATCGTAGGACACCTTGTGAAGCCAAGGGGTGGCACTTAGTTCGTGTACCGACCCTGCCAGACACCATTGGGTCCGCCTTGTATCGACATGGTGCCTAAATAGCTTCCATTGTTTTGCTTGGTTCCCATATACACCACGGAACCGAACACAAAGGTAATGTTCGAGCCACGTGATCTCCAGGTTCCAGCAGCCGGGTAGTTTTCACCTGTTGCATGATCAAACACATCGACCGTTCCGTTGCGATAGAGTGTGAGTGTCGCCTTGGGGTGGATGGAATAGTCGGAAACGCTGGCGGGATTGGAAACGCCCCAAACATAATAGACGTCAAATGTCCGTGGGAAGTTGGCGGCCGATGCGATGGATGAAACGCAGGTAATCAATAGCCAGGTACAACAGATCGCAATCCAATTGCGTCGCGAACGTACGATTTCCTTCATGGTCTCTAGCCTCTAGATCAAGAAAAAAGAATGAATCAATCAAAACGTAGCCATGGCATAAAGGAATCTACGATCCACGTTTTCTTTCCCTCATTCATCGCGGCAAATTCCACAAAAAGCTCAAATTCTTCCTTGGAATGCCAGCAATCTAATCGCGATTTTTCCATACTACATTGCGAATGAATCGACGCGTTGGTGTGAGATTCAGCGAATCCATGGGGCAGGCGAGAAGGTGATCCGAGATGGGGCGAATATGGCTATTGGGGTGTTGGGTGGCGTTTGGTTGGATCGCAATGCAAGCCCATGCGCAAGAGAAGCCACTCGACCTTTGTCTTATCGGTGGTACGGTTTTTGATGGTACCGGGCAACAGGGCAAAGTTCTCGACTTGGGAATACGCGATGGCAAGATCGTGGCGATGGGTTCGTTGGGGGGCATGACAAGCCTTCAGGTGGTCGATTGCCGTGATCTTTGGATTGCGCCGGGCTTTATTGACTTACACAATCACAGCGATGATACGATTCTCGCTTCGAAAACGCGCGGAAACTCCGGTTACTTGATGCAGGGGTGTACCACGATCGTTACTGGCAACTGTGGTAGTGGTCCAGTCGACGTCAAGAAGTATCTTCAGAAGATCGACGAGCAAGGAGCGGGAACGCACGTATTGCACTTGCTTCCGCACGGTGATTTGCGAAGTACGGTTATGGGGAAAGAGTCTCGTGATCCAACGGCCGAAGAGATCGACAAGATGCGTGCGCTGGCTCGAACTGCCATGCAAGATGGAGCCTGGGGTATGTCGACCGGTTTGATCTACGTTCCGGGGACCTATTCAAAAACGGAAGAGATCATCGAGGTGGCCAAGGTGGTATCCGAATACCGTGGGATTTATGCCAGCCATATCCGCAATGAAGGTGAAGGGCTGATTGACTCGATCGAGGAAGCCATTCGCATCGGAAGGGAAGCTAAATTGCCGATCCACGTCTCGCATATGAAAGCATCTGGCAAGACCAATTGGGGAACGCTTCGAGTCGCAACGAAGTTGATCGAGGATGCGCGGGAGAAGGGGGCGAGCATCACGGCCGATCAATATCCTTATGTTGCTTCGTCGACCAGTTTGGAAGCAACCTTATTGCCATCGTGGAGTCGCGAAGGGGGACGCAAGGGGTTGGAAAAGCGATTGGAGAATCCTGAGGAGCGAGCCAAGATTCGCGAAGCGGTTGCCAAGCAACTTGGTACGTCGCAGCGCATTCAAATCACGTCGCACGCGAAGCATCGTGAATGGGCTGGAAAGAGTCTGGATGAGATTGCGAAGATCGTTGGCAAAGAAGTCGTCGATGTCGTGCTGGACATCGAGTCCAATGGAGGAGCGGGGGTCGTCAACTTCAGTATGAATGAAGACGATGTACGGCAAGCAATGCAGTTGCCATGGGTTGCTACCGCAAGCGACGGTGGGGCCAAGATTCCTTCGGGGGATCGACCACATCCGCGAAGCTTCGGGACCTTTAGTCGGAAGATTGGATACTATGCCAACGACCAAAAGGTGCTCGATCCTGCAGCTGCGATTCGAAGTTGTTCAGGCTTGCCCGCGGATATTATCGGGATGAAGGATCGTGGCTATATTCGTGAAGGCTGGGTAGCCGATCTCGTGGTACTGGATCCCAAGCTGTATCGAGATACCGCGACTTATGATGAGCCATTTCTTTATGCAACCGGCGTGGTTCATGTTTTGATGGATGGTCAATATGCGGTTTATCGCGGAGTTCCCACCGGTGCCCTCCTCGGCAAAGCCCTTCGCAAACCCCAATAGCGAGCTGCAGTAGAAAGCTCTAACCACAAGTTCCTTTAGCAAGTTTCAGAAGAGGGGCATCCTTAAGATGGGAAGTCACAGAAGATCGATGGAGTAGACGGAGTTCGAGATCTCGAAGGAAGGGGAGTTGCGGAAACGAGGGAGCACGGGAATAGATTGTGTTATCGTGCAACCTTGTGTTCCAAAATAGTGTTGGCGTCACCATCGGGGTCTCGTTCGAAGAGGCGTGGGCGACTATACTTTGGGGGTGTTTTTTCGAGCCCCTTCCTGCAACCAAAGCCTACCTCCATGGACTCCAAAAACTCTTTCAGTGTGACGACCTGGCTGATCATCATCATCGCCAGTATTGGATTTCTGTTCGATACCTACGAGCTACTCATGACCCCCTTGGCGGCACCACCCGCCATCGCGGAGCTTTTGGATCTTCCACCGAGTCACCCAGCGGTCACGATGTGGACTGGTCGTCTCCTTTGGATCACGGCTTTATGCGGTGGCGTCTTCGGTTTGATCGGTGGTGCGCTGACCGACCGACTCGGACGTAAGACGGTCATGGCGGCTTCGATTTTCATCTATTCATTTTCGCCCTTCTTGGCCGCCTATAGCACGACGTTGACTTGGTTTATCTTCTTCCGATGTACGACTTTCATCGGAGTGTGCGTCGAGTTTGTTGCGGCTATCACTTGGTTGGCCGAAGTGTTTGAAGATAAGAAGCAGCGCGAGAGGTGGCTTGGTATGACTCAAGCCTGCGCGTCCTTGGGTGGCGTTTTGGTAACGGCGATCAATGTGTGGATTTTGGCCAACGCCAAAGAACTGCCCCATCTTGGATTGCCACTCCCTAACAATGGAACCGATCCAGCCTCGTGGCGTTATTTACTGTGCACGGGTATCTTTCCCGCGATTCCTATCGCCTTGATGCTTCCATTCGTCCCCGAGTCTCGCATTTGGAAAGAGAAGCGAGCCGCAGGAACGCTGAAGCGACCCAAGATCAGCGCATTGTTCGCACCCGAGTATCGTCGCATCACTTTGGTGACGGCACTCCTCTCGGCTTGTGCCTATGGAATCGCTTTTGGTGCGCTGCAATTGACACCTCTTCGAATTGCTCCTGGCTTGCCCGAGCTTGCTGAACAAAGCAAGGCCCTAGCTCCTCTTCGCAAAGAAGCGACCGCACTCAATGCTGAGTTTGACAAAGCGACTGATGCCGATGCGAAGAAAGCAATTCGATTGAAGCTCAAGGACAACAAGACCAAGCAAGATCCGCTCGATCGCGAAGTCAAAGAGGTTGGCAATACCGTTCAGTTCTATCAAGAAATGGGTGGATTGACCGGACGGATTCTCTTGGCGGTTTTCATCATCATCGGTTTGAGTCGTGTCGCCATTTTGAAGATCTTCCAAGTGCCCGCTTTGGTCATCATTCCATTGACCTACTTCTATTTGTTCAGTCAAGGTGGATCGGGTTTCATGTGGGCCTATGGGCTCTGCGGGTTGCTGACCGTGGCGCAATTCAGCTACTTTGGCGAATATCTCCCCAAGGTCTTTCCGTTGCATTTGCGCGGAACGGGTGGAAGCTTTGCAACCAACGTCGGTGGGCGTATGATCGGTACGAGTATGGCGGTGGTAACAACCAGCCTCGTTGCTCCTCAGTTGGCTGGCAAGGGGCCGATCACTCCAGCGACGGTGGCTATGGCAGCCGGTATTGTGGCTACGACGATTGCCGTTATTGCGCTGGTGGTTGGATTCTTCTTGCCCGAGCCTAAAGAACAGGCTGAGGACTAAGAGCCTTGGCGACTGCATCGAACGATTCGCTCCGATTGTTCTCGATCTTGCTACAGGGCATTGAGTCAGCCGATTCGCTTGGTGATTGGCTGGCATCTCCCTTGAAGTGGTTCTTGAACGAATTTCCGTTGTTGCGGATTGCGTTTGTTGAGAGCCGAAATGGGGATTGGCGAGTCGTTGCGCAGCAGGGAACGGGTAATCTTCAATTGCCAGTGGAGTCGATTGCCAAAGCCTGCGATCAGGGTTCGCGGTTGACGATCGAAGATGGATGGATCGAGCCGATGATAATTACAGGACGCGGTACCGCCGTCCTGATCGGTTGGTTCAAGAAGGGGGAAGCTCGCCCTAAAGATGTCGACGCTTGGTCGGTTGCCGCAGAGAGCCTCAAACAAGCGTTAGTGGTTCGGCAATCGGTGCGGATCCAGCGTCGCAAGCTTGAACAGAAGGACCGCATTCTCTCGGTGGCGGCCGATTGGCATAGCCATCATGCATTGCCTGTCTTGTTGGAACAGATCGCGCGGGCAGCAGCCGAACTACTGAATGCGGATCGCGCAAGCATCTTTCTCTGGGACAAACCATCCAAGCAATTGGTTGGACATCCTGCGCTAGGTGTCGAAGGACAACCCCTACGTGTTCCCGAAGATGCAGGTATTGCAGGTCGAGTTTTGCGAACGTTGCTACCGTGTCGATGGGATCGATCGGACCCTTCCGATGCTGTTGATCGCCGGGTCGATGTCATGGTCAATTATCGAACTGACTCTTTGATTGCCGTGCCGTTGCTCGATCAACGCAATAAAGCGATCGGTGTGTTTGAAGTTCTCAACCACCGCCAAGGGGCGTTTAGTGAAGAAGATGAGCACGCTTTGATCGAGCTTGCTCGCCATGCAGCCGCTGCACTTACCAATACGCAGCAGATTCAGCAGTTGATTCAAATTCGCGATCGGTTGATGCGAGATGCGGTCAATCAGATTCCATTGATCGGCCATGATGTCAGCATGGATCATCTGCGATCAACCATTCAACGCGTCGCCAATACCGACCTAGCCGTCTTGCTCTTAGGTGAAAACGGAACAGGGAAGGAAGTGGTCAGTCGGCAAATCCACTATCAGAGTCGAAGAAGGCATGAGCCTTTTGTGGCGGTCAATTGCGCTGCGCTTACCGAGACGCTTTTAGAGAGTGAGCTTTTTGGTCATGAGAAAGGTGCCTTCACCGATGCGCATGAAGCTCGCGCTGGAAAGTTCGAAGCCGCGGCTGGCGGGACGTTGTTTCTGGATGAAATCGGCGATATGAGCCCTGGTGGGCAAGCCAAGTTGCTTCGCGTACTCGAAGAGAAAGTCGTTGTGCGAGTGGGCGGTTCGACACCAATTCCTGTCGATGTTCGAATCGTAGCGGCCACCAATCAAGATCTCGTCGAGATGGTGCGAGCCAAGAAGTTTCGTGAAGATCTCTGTCTTCCGCCTAACGGTCGTAACGTTGCATTTGCCACCGCTTCGTCAACGTGGTGATGACATTCTCGAATTGGCGGAGTTTTTCTTGGATGGCTTTTGCAAGAAAGTGGGAAGGGCCAAGCCCTCCTGGACCACTGGAGCGCAAAAGCGATTGAAAGCTCACCATTGGCCTGGCAATATTCGCGAGCTCCGCAATCTGGTGGAACGCATCGTTTATTTGGTCCCTGGCGAGACGATCGAAGATTCAGATTTGGATTTCGTAAGTTCTCCGAAGTCGACGCTAGGAACTGAGTCCGAGGCAACACTTGGTATCGATGAATCGATGACTCTGGCAGATGCAACCGATGTCTTTCAACAGAATTATATCGAGAAGCATATTGAACGATCGCGAGGCAATATGACAGCGGCCGCGCAGTCGCTTGGTCTTCAGCGATCCAATCTCTATCGAAAAATGAAGCAATTGGGAATGAAGACGCCCGAGTAACGAATAGGATCGCCTCGATGGGCAAGATCGCATCGTTGCCATGTGAGTGAGAATGAGATGAAGATTGGTGTGCTTGGGAATCCAGAGGGATGGTATGTGCGCGATCTTCGTCGAGCGTCACGGGGCGAGCAGATCGAGGTTCTTTCGTTCGCAAGTTTGTCGGTAGCGCTGCGTCCAACGGGGATCAACGTTCAAGCAATGGTGGCTCCGTCGGGTGCAGAGCATTTCCAGGCGAATCGCGGCCAAGATGTCTCATTGAATCGCCGAGCTGATGGCTATGATGCATTGCTCGTTCGCACGATGCCTTGGGGATCGTTGGAGCAGATCATCTTTCGCATGAATGCTTTGCATGCGCTGGAACGACAAGGGCAACGCATATTCAATCCACCTCGTTGTTTGGAGATCGCCATCGATAAATGGCTGACTCTAGAATTTCTTCAGCATGGTGGCATGGAGGTGCCTTCGACCATCGCATGCCAGACTCGGCAACAGGCCCTCGAAGCATTTGAACTTCTCGGACGCAATTGCGTAGTTAAGCCGCTCTTTGGTGGCGAGGGAAATGGCTTGATGCATGTGACCGACATCGATCTGGCATGGCGGGTCTTCGGTGCAATTGAGCAGATTGGTGGCGTCTTCTATCTGCAAGAGTTCTTGGAGCACCATGGATATGATCTGCGATTGCTGGTGATTGGAGATGATATTTTCGCAGTCAAACGTTATGCCCGGGGTGATTGGCGAACGAATGTATCACAAGGTGGTGAGGCCGTTCCGCATGAACCAAGCGCGAAAGAGATGGAACTCGCAAAACGCGCGGCTCACATGTTGGGTGGGGCGTTCCTTGGAGTGGATCTCGTTCCGACTCGCGATGGTCGACTTTTATTATTGGAAGCCAATGCGGTACCGGGATGGCGCGGCACCGCTGCTGCATTGCAGGTCGATATCGCTCGACGGGTAATCGACCATCTGGTATCTCAGGTGCAAGGCTAAAATGATAGGGAATGAAGGCCGAAGTCTCCGACCATGCGGCCTTTGGACGATTATTGAGATTGGACTATAATAAAGAGTCCCACCTAAATCCCACCTCTCTCCACAGTCATAGACCATCTGGTTGGCTGCCTGGAGTCGATGAGCTTTGAAACGCCGAGAATTGAGGCTCCCAATGTATTCTTTTGCAATGATGCATCGAAGTCCTGCTATGGTCCCATCATTTCCTCGCTTCCTTGTTTTCGGTGTATGGATCGTCCTGGGAGGAGTGTCTGGTTCAGCACTCGCCGATGAATCCAAAGGGGCTCGGATCTATCGCGAGCTCTGTGCCAGTTGCCATGGGGCCAAAGGAGAAGGAGTCGCGGATAAGTGCCCTGATCCGCTGGAAGGGGATAAATCGGTTCTCGAGCTTTCAAAATACATCCATGAGACGATGCCGGAAGACGAGCCCGAGAAGTGCGTCGATGAAGATGCCAAGGCGGTTGCCGAGTTCATTCATCAAGAGTTCTATTCCGAAATCGCGCGAGTGCGCAATCGCCCTCCACGCATCTCTTTGGCTCGATTGACCAAGCGCCAATATGAAGAGACGATTGCGGATCTTCTTCGCGTGGCTCGATCGGATGGAAACCGAAAGGTTCCTGAACAGGGGCTCAACGCTAACTATCAACCCACCGGAAAGAAAGAAGACAAAGATAAGGACAAGGAAAAAGAAAAGAAGAAGGAAGGAATGAAGCGAGTCGATGGTGTGATCGACTTTCATTTCGGAAAGGCGAGCCCCGATGACGAGAAGGTAGGGGAGGGGACCTACAACATCAATTGGTCCGGAGGACTGTTGGCCGAAGAGACGGGACTTTATGAATTGGTACTCGTCAGCAACAACGGTGTTCGACTTTGGCTCAATGATGAACCCAATCCGACCATCGATGCAGGAGTACGATCCGGTGATGCGACCCGTTTCACGGCCACGCGAAAATTGCTAGGAGGCCGCGTCTATCCAATCCGTATCGAGTTCAAGCGAGCCAAAGATGAAGAAGCCAATATCACTTTTCTTTGGAAGCCACCTGGACTCAGCGAGCATGTCGTACCGAGTCGGCAATTGTTTCCGAGTTGGTATCCACCTGTACTGACGCTCGAATCGGAACTTCCACCCGACGATTCCAGTTATGGTTACGAACGCGGTGTCGCCATCTCGAAAGAATGGGAGCTCGGCAATACGCAGGCCGCGATCGAAGTCGTTGACAAGATCATCGCTGATCTTGATCGTCTGGCGGGAGTAAAGAAAGAAGATAGCCCCGAGAAGATCGATTTCAAGCATCTGGAACTCATCGGTAAATTGGCCTCTCGCATGGTCTCGGGGCGATTAACAATCGAGGGAAAACCGGCCTTCGTCGAGGAGTATTGGAAGCTAGATGTTGATCGAGAGACGAAGATTCGTCGCATATTGTTTCGAGCTCTTAAGTCTCCTGAATTTCTTTATCCGACGGGGCCCGCATCGGATCCCAAGATGATTCCAGCCCGTAAGTTGGCTTTGATTCTTTGGGATTCCTCGCCAGATCAGGAACTCATCCAAGCCAGTCTCGATGGGAAGCTCGCTACCGAAGAAGGGCTTCGCAAACAAGCCTTGCGGATGACGCAAGATCCGCGAGCCATCGCTAAGCTCAAGTACTTCTTGAGGCATTGGATGCAATTGGAACGAGGTATCGATGTCACCAAAGATGCGCAAGCCTATCCCGGTTTTAGCCCAGAACTTCTCACCGATTTGCGTACGTCTTTGGAGTTGTTTATCGATCAAGTTCTTACGAGTGATGCATCCGATATGCGGGAATTGCTTTTGGCGGACTACTTGATCGCCAACGATCGGATGATCGACTTTTATGGTTTGGGAGCGGAGAAGAAGGGCGGATTTCAAAAGATCACAGTGGATGGAAGCCAACGGGCCGGAGTATTGACCCATCCGTACATGATGGTTGGGTTGGCCTATCATAAGGCGAGTTCACCCATACACCGTGGAGTCTTCCTGGCGAAGAATGTGCTGGGACGAACGGTGAAGATTCCTCCAATTGCCGTCGCACCGTTGGATGAGTCGATCGATTCTTCGCTGACGACGCGCGAACGCGTGATGGTGCAAACCAAGCCCGAGGCATGCCAATCCTGCCACTCATTAATCAATCCACTCGGGTTCTCATTAGAAAACTACGACGCGGTCGGTCGATTCCGTACGATGGAGAAGGAAAAATCGATCGATGCGCGAGGTCGGTATATCGATTCGAGCGGCCGCGAGTTTGAATTTGCGGGTGCTCGGCAATTGGCCGAGTTTCTCGCTGCATCACCGGATGTGCATGAGAGTTTTGTCGAGCATGCGTTTCATCATTGCGTGCAACAACCAGTCTTCGCCTATGGTCCTGAAACGCTCGAACGACTCGTCGGGGCCTTCCGCCAAGAGCAGTACCATATTCGGAAGCTTTTCGCCGAAATAGCTGTGCGAGCCTGCAAGGATTGACTTCGTTGAGGCCGGTCGGAAGCCCACGCACGCTTTCCTTTGGAAGCATGTTTTGACGCTGCGCGCTTGGTGTACTTTCACGACCTGACACGTCAGTATTGAAGTTGCGGGTTGTGATCGACAATGGCTCTCTGGATGCCAATCTTTATTTAGCGCAACTTCTAATCGTAACGCTCTACTTTTTGAGGGCAAAAATATGGAGGTCAAAAAAATGAGAATGCTCGTGGGATCATTGATCACCGAGAACGTGTTCGAAAGATCGAAATAGAAAATTGGAATCGCAAGAAAATGCGGTCCAAGTTATGTCGTGATTTGCGATATTTTTTGCCCCACATTTTTTTGCCCAAATCGAAGAGAGTCGGATGTGGGTAACGATCACGGCAAAGTCATCGATCTTCAGAGACGAGTGTTGTTTGCTTGTTATCTGACGTGTCGGGTTGTGTTGGACGCAGTCCCTTGCTGACGCTGCGGGTTGTGAAAATCAAACGAGTCGGTTTGAGACAAGATTGTTCCTGTCTGTGGTGTCTATCGCTTTGGGTAGGATTAGGATTTGCGGGACATCTTGATCACGGCCCATACGTATTCGAGACCAGATAGGATGGTCAGTATCACGGCGACGGCGATAAGGACAGCTCGCGTCCAAAGCAGAGCATTGGAAGGTGAGGTGAGATGCAGGCATAGAAGCGCGGCGACGATAGCGGCACATTGAGCTACCATCTTCCATTTTCCCATTTGTTTCGCCGAAAAATCGCCCCCTTGTCCTTCGACGAGTCCGCGGAGGCTCGTCACCAATAGCTCGCGGGCAACCACCACCGTTGCCACCCAAGCTGGCAAGCCACTATTGGGTTCGCCTACCAAGGCGATCATCGAACCGACGATGATAACCTTGTCTACAAACGGGTCTAAAATTCGCCCTAGCTTGGTAATTTGGTTATACTTGCGAGCCCAGTAACCATCGATCCAATCGGTAGAAACAGCGATGAGAAAGCAGACCATTGCACCAAGATAGCGATCAGTCTCGATCCAATAGCAGACCAGAAAAGAAAGGGCGAGCCGGATCGAGGAGAGCGTGTTGGGAACGTTGAAATTCGACGACATAGATTTGCGAACCGGTTGGAGCATCGTTACAGAATCGACCTCTATTCTAACCATGATCGTTCGATCGTGGCCCAACCGACCGTTCGAATACCAAGGGAATCACCATGCCTCACCCAAACCCTTCGATCGATCCAGTATCGAACCCTAGCAATGGCAATTCGCGAAGAACATTTTTGGCTACCACCGCGGCTGGGTTCGGTTATTGGCTTGCCGGAACGGCCCCTCGCGTTTGCCACGGGACAACACGAGCCGATACGCTTCGGATCGCGGTGATTGGGCTCGGCCCACAAGGCAATGGGCATCTCAAACGGTATCTGGCTTTGCCGAATGTTGAGATCGCCTATTTATGCGATGTCGATCAAGGGAGGTTGGGTGCTGCCAGCAAAGTCGCAGACAAAGCCAAGGCGGTAACGGACCTGCGTCGCGTGCTCGACGATCCTTCGGTCGATGCGGTGTCGATTGCCACGCCCGATCACTGGCATGCACCGGCCGCCATTTTGGCTTGTGCCGCCGGAAAGCACGTGTATGTCGAGAAACCATGCAGCCACAACTTTCAAGAAGGGAAGTGGTTGGTTGAGGCGGCTCGCAAGCATGGCCGAGTGGTTCAGCATGGAACGCAAACTCGCAGTTCTCAATCGACTGCCAACGCAGTTCAGTTGCTGCGGGAAGGAATTATCGGAGATGTTTTGGTCGCAAAGGCATGGAATATCCAACGCCGAAACAACATTGGAAAGGAACAACCATCGGATCCCCCAGCGGGCTTCGATTACGATCTTTGGCTAGGGCCGGCTCCGCATGTTCCCTTCCAAAAGAATCGCCATCATTACAACTGGCATTGGTGGTACGACTTCGGGACGGGAGATATGGGCAATGATGGAGTTCACGAGTTGGATTATGCGCGATGGGGTCTAGGTGTTACCGGATTTCCCAATCGTATCTTTTCGATCGGAGGCAAGTTCTATTTCGATGATGACCAGCAGTTTCCAGACACGCAGATGGCCGTCTTCGAGTACGAAGGAACGGGAAAATTTGGAAGCAAACGCCAGCTGATATTCGAGATGCGGCTTTGGTCCAAGAACTATCCTTTCAATGCCGACAGCGGTGTCGAGTTCTATGGAACGCAGGGACGCATGTTACTGAGCAAGCGAGGAAAGCTGGAAATCTATGGAGACGACAACAAATCCATACCGGTTCCCAAGCCCAAGAACCCTGTTCAGCTCGTCACCGAAAGTCATCAAGAAGATTTTCTGAACTGTATTCGTACGGGTGGAGTTCCCCAAGCAGACATCGAACTCGGACTTCACTCGGCAGCTCTTTGTCATTTCGGCAATATGGCGACGCGTCTAGGGCGTCAGTTGAATTTCAACACCATGTTGCAAAAAATCGACAACGATGTTGAAGCCAATCAACTGCTCGGCAGAACCTACCGCGAAAATCATTGGTCGGTCCCGAAATCCACAACATAAAGGCGTTCTTATATTTCGCCAGCGTTCCATTGTTTGCAGCAAGGCACCATCAGGACCTGGGAAAAATACTGGCTAGAAATTGCGTTCTAAGCCAACCGACGCCTCGAAAGTGTGCGTTGAGCGATTCTCATTTTGACATGGCGTCGTCAACTCGTGTTTCTTTTTCGATACAAATTGACACACTCTGGAAGACACCTGACCTTCGCGAGAGGAAATCTATTCGCCTTAAAAAGGAATTTAAGGGAGCATTTTTGCTAACCAGAGTCCCGAAATGACGTAGTATTCGGATAGAGGGCGAAGCGATGGGATGCAGCGTCCTCGAGGTGGTGAAGTACGAGTCCTCGAATTGGTATGTGAATTGCACGAACCCGTTAGCATGACCGAGTGTCGTTTCAGTAGCGACTTGGTCGTGTTGAGATGCACAGCAGTTGGTTTAGTGGAATTTTCAACGAGGTCCATGCCATGGAAACAACACCCAACAACCATGCGACGAATGTCTTGGATGTTCCTGTTGACTGTGGGAACTGGACGGACCTCCAAGCCAAACTCGCTACGCACTGCGGCGATTCTCTATCGCGGCTCGATGCCGATATTGCCGCCGGGCTAGAAAAGCTCGAAGAAAAGTTCAAATCGTATATTACTCACAGTTCGTTCAAGCGATCGATGCATCGACGCAAGTCGGCCTAGTGTTCCAGTGTTCTCTTGGTTGTATCGGGAGCAAAAGGGATCGCCGCCAAACCGAACAAGTAAACCAAACTACAGATGGCTCCAACGTAAACGTACGAGCCATCGAGGGCCAAGAAGAGTTTGCCGGCCGCAAAAACGGCGATGGCCGTTGCAAAGCGTCCGATGTTGTACGATACCCCCGTGCCCGTCGAACGCACCCGGGTTGGAAAGAGTTCTGGCAAGTAGAGTGGTAGCCAACCAAAGAAAAGGGTTGCCACAAAACCTTGCGCGAAGACGAGCGGTAAGAACCAAGCCTGCAGTGGTTCGGTTGCTAAGAACAAAAGCATCGTAATGCTCGTCGACCCTAAGCTCATCAGACTATAGGCCAATCTTCGTCCAAGCCAGGATGCGATTTGCGCTCCAAAGAAGCTACCCAGTACCGCCCCCAACGACCAGTAGCCTTGCGTCATCGCTTTGTAGCCTGGATGCGTATCACTTGCCACGACATCGGCCCACGGAATCATCCACTTGCTGGCGGCCCAAGCACCAATCAAGGGTATCGATCCCAATACGATGCCCACGATCGTCGTTCGAAGAAGCTCTTTGGAAAAGAGTTCCATCACGACGATTCGCGAGGCAACCGAAGTCGATTTTTGTGGCGACCGGGACGTTTCAAGCCACTTCGGTGACTCGGGCAGAAAGCCGAGGATTCCCAAACCTAAAACGGTTGGAATGGCTGCGAGAAAGAAGAGCCATCGCCATGAATCGGGTGTTACAGACCAGTACAAAACGATTTGGGAAAGAATCAAGATACCGAGATTCAGGGCCGCACCTAAAAGACCAGCCACGGCGGGGCGGGACTTGTTGGGCCAGCATTCCGAAGCGAGTGCTACCGCGTTGGGCCACACGCCCCCGACACCGAGTCCAACCAGAAATCGCAGCACGAGCATTTGATCTAAGGTGGTAACCCAGCCGCCCAGGCCCGCGAAGATCGAGTAGAACAAGACGCTGACTCCAAGGGCTCGCGCTCGTCCAATGGCATCCCCAAGCGAGCCCAATGCGATGCCTCCCATCGCCGCGCCCAGCATCAAAGCGGCCGTCAATGCCGCGAACCAATCACCACCTAGTTGTTTCGTGTAGCCTTCACCGAGTAAATCTCGAGTCAGACTAATCGATGCGACGGGCATCATTCCCAATTCCATTCCATCGAATAGCAAACTACCGATGGCGACAATCAGGACCATCCATCGTTTGGATTGGGTTAATTCCGACGCCATCGCTAATCACCTTTTGCTTGATGAAGCCATGCATTGAGAATGGCTGAGTTGTCTTCATCACCCCATCCCAGCTGCATGGCTTCTTGCAGAAGTTCTGCATGCGTTTGCGTCAAAGGGAGCTGTGCGTTCTGTTCACGAGCACTATCAAGCATGAGAAGGACATCTTTTCGATGCTGACTCAATTTAGCCACCGGTGAGAAATCACGATTGACCATCTTGGAACCTTTTGTATCCATAATGCGCGAGTAAGCCATGGTCGATTGCAAAAGATGGAGAGCCGTGTTCGGTTCTATTCCCAGTAGAGTCGCAAAGTAGAGACCTTCTGCCAAGGCAGCTCGATTGAGTCCCAGCACTAGATTGGTAAGGAGCTTTGCCTTGGAACCAGTACCAAGTTGGCCAGTACGAATGACATGGCCAAAGTAACTTTCCAGGATAGTAGCTATACGATCCGTTGGTTCTGAGTCACCACCGAGCAAGATCGTCGCTAAACCATGTTCGAGTTGTTGGCTACTTCCGGAAATGCAGGCTTCCACATAGGTTCCTTTTCCGCCGCGGTGAATACGTTCCCCGAGATCCAACATCTGTTGGGGATCTCCCGTGGTGGTATCGATCAGAAGAGTGGAAGGCCGCAAGGCATCCCAATGTTCCTCGATCACTTGCGAAGCGATCGAGCTATTGGGCAAGCTCAGAAGTAGGACATCGCATCGATGAAACACGTCCGAACTCGATGACGCTTCGCAGCCACCGATCTCTGCGAGAGCTGCTCGCCGCGCAGGATCGGGATCCCATCCCACAACTTGTTGGTCCCAATGGCGAAGACGTTTCGCAATGGACGTCCCCATCAGGCCGATTCCGATGAGGCCCCATTGGTCGATGGCGATAGATTTCATGGAGTCATCTCGAGTTCAAATGCTGCAGGATCGCGTGCCGAAGGGAGCTTGGGAAATCCGCGGATACTCCAAGAACCGCGTTCTTCGGTCCCGATTATACTCATTCGAACTCGACCTGCTTTACTTCAAGCCCAGGCCGCTCGGTTTTCCACTGAGCACGTCTCGGATCCCAACTACCGAGCTCGGATCGCGACTGACTTTGTCGGTAAACGTTCGAACATCGCTTAGGATGGGTTGGAGTCGTTGCGTTAGCATCTGTACGTTTTCGAGCGTTCCGATGGCTCGGTAGTACAGCTCTTCATCAGTAACTAAGCGCCCAACCGTTCCTTGACCGGCGCTAATTTGGGAACTGATCTTGCGAAGGTCAGAGATGAGTCCATCAAGGTTCTCAACCGTTCGCATGGCATTGGCGACGATCTGTTGTCCTTCACCTTTGAGTGGTTCGGTGAGATCTTCGATATTCTGCAAAGTGCTATTGGCCGTTCGCCCAACCTCTTGAAAATTCATTCCCACCTGTTCAAAACTCTTCAACGTGGATCGGGTTTGTTTCACGACCAGTTCCGATTCATCGATGATGGACGGAAGTTTTTCCAGTATTTGAGCCACGGCTTCTGGAACTCGCGAGTTTTCCACTTGGCTGAGTACACGGCGAATCGATTCTGAGGTTTTGCTGATGTTATCCATCATGTCTTTGGTCTTCTCGACGACCGATTGAACTCCACCCTCACTGTTTCCGAGGGCATCTCGGAGGGTAGCTGAAAGCAATTCGATCTGATTCGCTGCTCTTCCAACGGAAGAAATCGCTGGTTCTAAGCTCTTTTGCATATCGACCACGAACTTCATTGGATCGCCGGCGACGACACCACCTTTGAGATAATCTCCATTCTTTATTGGAGAAGAAGCGATGGCGTCTTCTTGAGGATCGATAGCGCCATCCTTTGGCGCTCCGCCGATCCCATCAAAGCGAGCAAAAACACTTGGATCATTTTTGTCGACCGCGACGAATTCGACCGAAGCTTCCCCGGTAACCAGTTCTTTGGGACCGATCATGCAGAGCTCGCGGTTGAGCAAAGTGTTCTTCGAATCGAGTTCAAGTTCGACGTTCACACCGCCGTCACCTTCGAGCAAGCTCACGCGAGCAACGCGGCCGATACGCACGCCGTTCTTCAGCACCGGTGTGTCGACGGAAATGCCTGGAGCGGATTTGAAGTTGATGGTGACGGTATAGTGACGCGTCCATAAATTCGGTACGGCGCCAAAGAAGACGACCAGCAGTATGCCCACCATGAACGAGGAGAGCACGAGTACACCAACGCCGAAGCGATAACCATTTTCTTCCATGATCTACTCCTGCTTCTCCTTGCGAGAACGCATAAAGTCGTCTCGATCCAGCGTATCTAAATCCCCAGCAGCAGCCGAACTTTGACGCATTTCCATCAAACGTTCACCTGCTTCTCCCAACACAAACTGTCGAACGCGTCGATCTTGCGTTCGTTCCAGTTCATCCGGAGTGCCATCGAAGATGACTTGGTTCTGTCCAGGTGAAAGGCGAGCCTGCGGATAGAGCATGATGATGCGATCCGCCACTTTGCGAGCCGAATGCATATCGTGCGTCACGATGATGCTCGTCACCGGATACTTGGTTCGCACTCGAAGCATGAGCTCATTGATGACGTCGCTCATGATGGGGTCCAACCCCGTCGTAGGCTCGTCGTAGAGCACCAAGTCTGGATTGAGCATCAAAGCCCTTGCGAGTCCCACACGCTTCCGCATACCGCCCGAGAGTTGAGCGGGACGCTTGGGCAATACACTGTCTGGCAATCCTACTTCCGCCAGTCGCTCTAAGATCATGCGATGCTCCTTGGCACCATCAGGACCTCCATGCTGACGAAGAGGAAACGCAACGTTTTGTCCAATGGTCATGCTATCGAAGAGCGCAGCATTCTGAAACACAAACCCAAAGCGCCGGCGAAGCGCAGTGATTTCAACTTCTCCCAATCGATGGATGTCTTTTCCGTCGAAGAGAACCTTGCCATGCGTTGGAGTGATCAATCCCACTAGGCTCTTCAGGAGCATCGTCTTGCCACATCCGCTCTCGCCGATGATGACGACCGTTTGTCCTCGCGGAATATCGAGGTTGATGCCCTCGAGCACCTTTTGTTTGCCAAAGATGAGCCCAAGATTTTTGATCTGCAGCAACGGGCGATCATCGATGGGTTCGTTCGTATCGTTCATGACCATATCAATACCTCGACTAGATCAATCGTGGACCGCGAGGCCATATTTGCAATTGGATGGCTTGTAGAATGATATTCAAAACCAAATCCAATAGAAGGATCAACACAAAGCTCAATACGAACGATGCCGTGGCTGCTCGCCCCACACCTTCTGCACCTGGCTGGCAATGAAATCCGCGATAGCAACTCACAATCGCGATGATGGCTCCAAAGAAGATGCTCTTGAAGACACCGCAAAAAAGATCGAAACCAGTCACGAACTCCCGACTATTGCGGAGATACTGCCCGTGATCGATGCCGAGGACAATGACGCTGAAGAAGTAACCACCCACGATTCCCATGAAATCAGCCATGACGGTGAGTGCGGGAATGAGGAGCACACAGGCCAAGAAACGGGGAACAACCAAGTAGTGAATGGGATTGGCACCCATCGCCACGAGGGCGTCGATTTGTTCGGTAACTCGCATGGTCCCAAGAACGGCGGCCATAGCGCTTCCAACACGACCCGCCAGCATCGTCGCGGCCAATACCGGGCCAAGTTCGCGAACCAGCGAGTAGTTGATTACCGCGCCTAGGCGGGATTCGAGTCCAATCACGCGAAACTGCGCTTCACTGGTGACGGCCAACACCATACCAATAAAGGTTCCCGTCAATGCAACCACCGGAAGGCTCAATACACCCACCGAATAGAAGTTCGGCATCAAGGTCTCTCGTCGTGGGCGGGCGGTAACCATCCAAAGAAAGATGCGCCACGTGAAAAACGACATGTCCCCAACCGAATTGACGGTATCGATCACCATGCCGCCCCAATTGGAAGCATAGTTCCGAAACCCACGGTTCGGGATAGAAGCCTTCAGATCGGGAGTACGTTGCTTAGCCATGGGTCCTTCGACTGCGATCGATCACAGTCTGCCGTGACAGGCTGGCGTTCTAGAAAGGGACTATACGAGCCTCTTTCCGTGCTTCGCAATGGAAATGCCAGCAAAACATCCATCGATGGACTACCCCCGTACGAGCCCATCGACTTCGATTCATTCTTCATTATCGGCGTCTGACTGGGCGAACTGAAGCGAGTTTGCCGATTGCGTTGGGATTTCTTGTGGACGCTAGCAAAGTTAAACTAGCTATCGATGGGAGCGAACACATCAACGTTCCTTCCAACGGCCGGCCTCGCGCGACTCTCCCTTCGGTTTTCGAGTATTTTACTGTGGACTGATCGGTATCCCAACAATCGTTGAACTTCTCGAGCTGCAGATGGAAAATTCGGAAAGCCCAAGTCGCTATTCGATTCGATGCGAACAATGCCAGCGCAAGATGACGCCTCGATCGATTTCCAAATGCGCGGCTCGATGTCCGTGCGGCAACGGGACTTGGAATTTGTCCGTCGAGTACTTTGATCGGGTTCCAAGTACGGCGAGGACGATCCTTTTGAACGCGGCTGGTTTTCTTGCATTGTTCGGAGCGGGGACCGGTATCTTTGGGAAAGCAACCTCGATCAGAAAGGTGAACTCGCTCAACTTTCATGATGTTCCGGCCCATGAAATGGATGCGCTTTGTTCCACTCCATCGCAGTTCAAGAAGAAGCTAGTTGAGTTTCTCGAGACGAAGCGACAAGAAACATTTCAACAACATAAAGAAGAAATGCATGAACGGGGAGCCATGCATTGCAAAACGTGCGAAGGTTTCTTCGTTCCTTCAGCGAGTAAACCTTGGACGATGTTGAAATTCTGCAGCAAGACCTGTTGCGCGCTTTCCTATGGGCACACGGACTATTCGCGGGTCGAGCATGAAGTGAATCGAGCGACAAGTCAACATAAGCCCGAGCTTGAGCAAGTGCATGTCGATCTCCAGTTGATTTCAGCGCGTTGCTCGAGTTGTGGGCATCGATGGGAATTGCCAAGGATGTATGGAGGCTTGGTTCGCAAATGTCCGCAGTGCCAACACAAAGTCATGATACCTTCCAGATGAAACAGCGGTGTTCCGCAAGTCGATGGCTCCCATCGAATCGTTATCCTGGGTGGATCCCTTCAAGGTAACTTCGCAATCCATCTTCGAAGACTTGCCGCCAACCCTCGATGGGAGAACCGCCAATCGCGCCAAATCGATGATCGCGAATGCGCAAGAGGGTAGCTTTGGGGTGATCTTCGAGGGTCAGTATCAAGGATGTAGTTGCCGGTCCACCGAAAGGTGGAAGCAAGTGGCCCGCTAGCGTCAACTCGCGTCCTGAATCGATTCCGATAACGGTATACCACACCAGCCCATCGCCATCACCAAAATCTTCGAAAACCCTTCCGCCAAGTTTGGCTTCGATGACGAATCGTTGCGTTCGATTGGAGGTGACAAAGTCACGAGGCCACCACAGATGCGATTCTCGCGCGATCGCTTCCCATACCCGTTCACGATTGGTTGCAATGAAGAGCTCGAGTTCGAAGGTTGCACAGGAAAGTGGGTTCATAGAATGTTGCTCTCGCGATTCGTTTGCTGAGGGCACGGCGCTTCCATCGATGATGTTGCGTTTGAAAATGGATCTACTTTTTCATGCCGATGAATTGGATGACCGATGCCATTCCTGTATGCAATTTGCCTTCTACCACTTCGCGTTCGACTTCACAGAGTCGAATCGGCTCGAGATGCGGGAATTCGGCTTGAATCTTCTCGATGGACATGAGTAAGTCGAGGTCCTTCGGTCCACCAGTGTTTCGCTGCAATTGATGGAGCGAATAGGACTCCAGGAGGAGTGTCCCACGAGCTTTTAGGCATGCGTCGACGAGTGGGTAGAGACGATGTCGAATGGAACTAGGGAGATGAGCCGAAATGGAAATGACCGATCCAAAATGATCCGAAGGAGGAACATAATGGGCGAGGTCAACGACTTCGGTGGTAATCGTCACGCCTTTGGATTTCGCCAATCGTTCGGCTTTGACAAGGGCGACGGCTGATCCGTCCACGCAGTGAACTGCATGACCGAGCCCCGCCAGAAAAACTGCGTTGCGACCTTCGCCTTCGGCTAGTGAGAGAATCGGGCCGTTCAATCGGCCAGCGTATTCCGCCAAGAAGGCATTGGGTTCAACGCCATAGATGTATTCTTCTTCAGAATACCGCGCATCCCAATCGATTCGATTGGCCACAAGTGCCTCCAGTCCTTGCACGACGTTTCAGTCCATTCTTGAATCGCTCGACGCTCTTCATACGAATGGACTCATAAAGACTATTAGAGAGCACCGATCCACGGACTGGTAGTAGTGGTTGGCTTCGAGTCCTTCGAAGCTTGAGCTCCCTGAACCAAAGGGAGAGCTGCGACTAAAACGTCTCGTTGTCGAGCGTTGCGAAATCTTCGCGGCGCTGCGCAGGCACGACTGGCGTGACGTTGACTTTGCTTCGCTTGAGTTCTTCGATCTGCGAGGCCATCCTCTGAAGTAATGCAGCTAACTCCGAAGCAGCCGATTCGCCAAGATGAACAGTAAGGGCTTTGCGAGTATTGTAACTGAGTCCGAGGGAATGATTCATAGTGAGTTTCCAAAGCTAAGAAAGTTGGACTATTCGACAGTAACGCTCTTGGCCAGATTGCGAGGCTTATCCACATCACATCCACGGAGTATCGCAATGTGATAGGCCAAAAGCTGCAGAGGAACTGAGGCCACGATGGGTTGAAGGAAATCTTCAACACTTGGGATCTCGATGATATCATCCGCGAGTTTGCGCAATTGTTCGTCGGTGGTATCGGTGATCGCAATCACTGGGCCACCGCGAGCCTTCACTTCTTGAAGGTTGCTCATCACTTTGTCATACACGGCGCTCTTCGAGATGATGAATACCGAAGGCGTGTGAGCATCCACTAGTGCGATTGGTCCGTGCTTCATTTCAGCAGCAGGATACCCTTCGGCATGGATGTAGCTGATTTCTTTGAGCTTGAGGGCACCTTCCAAGGCGGTTGGAAAGTTGTAGTGTCGTCCTAAGTAGAGGAAGTTGGAAGCTTCCCGATACTTTTCGGCTACACGTCGAATTTGTTGATCGCATTCGAGCGAACTCTGAACGATGCTCGGTAGGCACTCCAATTGATCGATGATCCGCAATCCAGCTTCATAGCTGAGATGACGCAATCGACCAAAATAGAGTCCCAACATCGCGAGTACGGTCAATTGAGAGGTAAACGCTTTGGTGGATGCGACGCCTACTTCAGGGCCTGCATGCAGGTAGATCCCACCATCGGCTTCTTGAGCGATACTGCTTCCGATGACATTGCAAATGGCCAGAGTATGATGGCCTTTTCGCTTCATCTCTCGCAGCGCAGCCAGCGTATCTGCCGTCTCACCGCTTTGCGTGATTCCAAAGATCAACGTGTTGCGATCGACAGGCGGATTGCGATAGCGAAGTTCGCTCGCATACTCCACTTCCACGGGGATACGAGCAAACTCTTCGATGAGGTACTCGCCGACGAGAGCCGCATGCCAACTCGTTCCGCATCCCGTAAGGATGATGCGATCGATATTGCGAAGCTGTTGCGGCGTCAAGTTCAAACCACCAAACTTCGCAGTTGCGTTCTCACGATCGAGTCGGCCTCGCATCGCGTTTCGCATCGAGTTCGGTTGCTCATGGATTTCCTTGAGCATGTAGTGGGCGTAACCATCGGCGCTGACATCGGCGGTCGTTTGATCCAGCTGACGAACTTCGGGACGAATTCGGCCCGACTCTCGATGGAGTACTTGGATGGCATCCTTCGTGATGACAGCGATTTGGTGATCCGCAAGGTAGATGATACGATCGGTATAACCGACGAGTGGAGACGTATCGCTGGCGATGAACTGTTCTCCCTTTCCAACACCCAGAACCAAAGGACTGCCGCAGCGAGCTGCGATCATGAGTCCTGGCTCATCGCGGAAAAGGACGACAAGACCATAGGTTCCACGCAAAAGCGGTAGAACATCACGCACCGCTTCAATGTATTTAGTGAAGGCTGATTTGGATTCGGGAGATTCTTCTTTGACTTTTTGTTTCAGTGAGTCCGCGATGAGATGGGCGACGACTTCCGAGTCGGTTGCCGATGAAAAGACATATCCTTTTTCTTGAAGCGTTTGCTTGAGTGATTCGTAGTTTTCAATCACTCCGTTGTGAACGACGGCGACTTGATTGCGACCTCCCATGTGAGGGTGCGCGTTTTCCGTCGTGGCTGGCCCGTGCGTGGCCCATCGTGTGTGCCCAATACCCGTGGTTCCGCTCATCGGCTTGCGATCAATGGCCTCTTCCAAGCGATCGATACGACCGACGGCGCGATGGAGCTGAAATCCTCCCTCGGTCAGCGTGGCGATGCCTGCGCTGTCATAGCCACGGTACTCCAGTCGTCGGAGGCCTGTGATGAGGAAGGGGCAAGCCTCATTTTTTCCGACATAACCGACAATACCGCACATAGATGGACTCGAGGTTGCTTCAAGGAACGGAAGGACGATCGAGCATGGACAGACCATGCCCCAGTTCGTTCAACCGTAGCCCTCAAATGACGGTCTAGCTTTCCCTGGCGGACTATTTCAACACTGCAGAAAGAGTGGCTTGGCCCGATAATCGCTACAGGCTGCCCAGGAGGAACCATTGGCGGCGAAACCGGCCTCTGCTATCAGTGCCGGCTATGGTAGTGAGCTTGAAAGGATTTGCTTTGCGAAAAGAACTCCATAGGGTTGTCGTACACAACCTTTTTGATGAGCGCATTGGAATGACCTCGCCGACGCATTTCCAGGATCAAATCTGGAATCGCGGTAGGCTTGCTTGGTCCCCAATCGCCTGCTGAGTTCGCCATGAGCCGTTCTGGTCCATACATTTCGATCATGTCGCAGGCTCGCTGAGGCGTGCATTTCGTGACAGGATAGAGCGTCATTCCGGCCCAGAATCCTCGCTCCAATACATGACGAATCGTATGTTCTTCCACGTGATCGACCAATACTCGCGATGGATTCACGCGAGAATCTCCGGTCAACATATCCAAGATCATCCGCGTTCCTTGGTACTTATCTTCCAAGTGGGGTGTATGGATGAGAATCTGTTGTTCATGGCGTACCGCTAGGTCGACATGTTCGAGAAAGATGATCGATTCGTTGCGCGTATTCTTGTTGAGTCCAATTTCGCCGATTCCAAGCACGTTGGGTTTATGCAGGAACTCGGGGATCATCGCGATCACTTCGCGTGAAAGTGAAACGTTTTCGGCTTCTTTAGCGTTGATGCATAGCCAAGTAAAATGCTGAATCCCATACTGCGCTGCCCGCTTGGGTTCGAACTCGGTTAGCTGCCGGAAATAGTCGCGAAAACTCTCAACGCTGCCGCGATCGAAGCCAGCCCAGAACGCTGGTTCGCTCATGGCTACACAGCCCATCTTGGCAAGGGTTTCGTAATCGTCGGTCGTGCGCGAAACCATATGAATATGGGGATCGATATAGTCCATGTTCGGCTTCTATGTCAGTAGGGAATGGTTTAGGTGGGTTGGTTTGCCGAGGCGATCACCGAGATGTTTCCTTGAGCCACTCGCGCCATTCGGGTTCATAGGGGCGGCTCATCAACAATTGAATCTGCTCGGCTCGACCAGGTTGACTCTGCATCAATAGTTCAACGCCCGCCAAGAGTTTCTCAAATTGCGGATTCCCTTGTAGGCCTCCGCCAGCGCGGTCCAAGCGATCGAAAATCGCGGCCAACTCGATGATCTTAGCGCGAGCCGAATGAAATTCGTTTTGAAGTATCTGTGATGCGGTTTGCGACATGGAGCCACCCAATTTAAGGATTTCCATTGGAATGCGGCGGTTTCATTGAGAAATTGGCCGTCACGGTTCCAATTATGATCATTCTACCCATTGTACGGAATGCGTTTGACCAAAAAGAGAGGATCCAAGGTGGATTGGTTGGCCTGCAGCCAAATGCTAAGGGAGGAATAGGATAGCGAACCGGGTACGAGCCCACTTTTCAGTCGGGTGATTTTCTGGCGCTATCAGGTGCCGAAAACTCGACGGAAAGCCCGAGTGTCCTTTATAGGGCTTGTCAACGTGAACTACGACTCCATTCAGAAAACGATCTTCCTACTCCAAAACACTCGCAATCCTTTGGCGGTTCCAGTGTTGGGGTCTGCGATTCCAAACGTACCTGAACCCGTTCGTTCTCGCATTCTCGCGGCGCTCGTGGCTCGCGGAGATGCCGCATCGATGGATGCGATCGCCAAGAATTATCATCTCTACAATGAGAAAGAGCGAGCAATGGTTGCTACGAGAGCGCGACAGCTCTCGAAGTTGGTTCTTGGTTTGCTCGACGGATCGGATTCTGAACGCAAAGCGGCCATCGAAGCCATATGTCATCTCGAAGTGATGGAAGGCGTTCGATCGGTCATCGCGATTGCTGAGAACAAGGGCGATCCTCTCGCCGTCTACGCTCAGGATCGTATATACAACTGGGGACTTGCTCTCAATCAATCATCGCGGTCCCAATCTCGAGCAAGAACCGAGTTAGTCGAGCATCTTTATCAAAGCTTGCAGCGATTCGATCAACACGGATGCAGTTTGCTGGTAGATGCGTTGCTGGCAACAATGCGTTGGGATGACTCGGCCGTCGGTGTGCTGCTGAGGACGACCACCAGCCGACCCTTTGAGCATTTTCTCAAAACTCTGCGTCAATCCAGTCGGAAAGAAGCAATTCAACTCCTCATTGAATCGCTCCATCAGCGACAAGTCCCACGGACATTGTTGGATTTGTTCTATGAACGAAAAGATAAGGTGTTTACCGAGGCATTCGGCAACTGGGCAGCGAAAGGGCTATGCACCAATGCACGGATGAATTTGGTGGGGATGAGGGAGCTTCCTTGTTTTCAAAGCGTGCAAGCGAATGACACAGAATGGACGAGCGCGGTACGTCGCGGTGTTTGGACGGCGTATGCAGCTGCAGGTGCTCCGCTGCACCAGATTCTTCAAGCGGTCCTTCAGTTTCTCGGCCTTAAAACGGCTGACGATGAAGCGACTGCTTGCATCTTGTTGTCTTCGTTGCCACCCATTTCCTTCGAAAAAGGTGTTCGGGACTTCTTATCGATACGTCAGTGCGATACGGATCAAGTCACGCACTGCTACGTTCAGCTTTTAGAAGAGATTCCCCATCAGCCCAAGCCCGTTCAAAAAGCCATCAAGCAGCTCTTCTCCGAGTTCCACTTCCAAGCCTTCATCCATAACTTAGATCGTTGGGATGAACTTCGTTTGCGATCTATCGCCAATGTTGTAAAGACAGTGGACGACGATTGGCCGACGCAACTCCAAGAGTATCTCACTTCGCTGTCACCCAAGAAACGGGAAACGGGATTGATCGCGGCAATGCATATCGGCATCGCGACCGATGCGCACTGGGATGCGGTCGTCGAAGCGATCTATGATGAGCAGCAGCCAGTGCGTTTGCGAGCGATTTCCCTTCTCCCGCATTGCAGGCAGCTCGAAGTCGAAAACATCCTGCACGAATTGCTCCACGATAATGACTCTTCGGTTCGCGATGCGGCCGAAACGTCGTTAGAGCAACGCTTCATGCAGGTCCATGTAGGAGAATTCGAATGAACAGTCGATCCGCGTTCTTCGAAGGCCAGAATTGGTCGCGCATCAAGGGCCTTGGACTTCTCATACTGCTGATTGGCGATCTTGCAATCATGATCGCGCAGGCGAATCTCGAAATTCGCATGCTGACACAACTTGATGAAGATAGTGCCTTTTGGATTTCAACGGCGGTCTTCTGCGTTGGTACGGTCGTCTTTGGACTCCTTTCGTGGAGCTTTGCCAACTGATGCTCGTTTGGTTAGACGACCTTTTCCCACCCGGAGAAAAAGCTCTTCAAACAGCTAGCCGATTTCCACGGACTTTCTTCTCAGGAGCGAGCGGCACTTTGGCGGCGAGCAAGCTCCTTGCATTGCCCCAATCGAGTATCCTATTTCTCGATGAGTCTTTGTGGGATCGCGCGAGGTCTGCTGATCCTGCCAGCATGGATCCGCTTCGCCACAAGCGGCCGGTTCATGCCCTTAAGGGGAACGGCTTTGGAAGGGATACGGTGGATCGCGTTCGATCAAGGTTCCACCATTGAGATGGGCGCAACAGTTGTTGGGGCAAACTCTTCGTTCGGATGGTCGATGGCAAACGTCGCTCTGGATGGATCGTAGAGACCGAAGCCTACTTGCACGAAAACGATTCCGGCGAGCCATTCGTTTTCGAGGACTCTCCAAGAAGAATCGTTCGATGTTCGCCTCGCCAGGGAGGCTTTACGTCTACCCAATCCACGCCAAGTATTGCATGAATGTGGTCACGGAAGCCGAAGGAATGGGAGCTGCGGTGCTCATCCGCGCACTCGAGCCTTGCGAAGGGCGAGAGGAGATCGCGCTGGATCGTCCTGACGTCGTGGAGCGGGATTGGATGCGGGGTCCGTCGCGATCGTGCATGGCGATGCGCATCGATCGTAGCCACGATGGATTGAATCTTATCACGAACAGCGAAGTATGGATCGAAGAGGCACTACCTCAGGGTATCTCTTTCGAGATGGCTCATTCTTCGAGAATCGGAATTAGTTCGGCGCAGCAACTTCCCCTAAGGTTTTTTGTTCGAGGGAATCGCTATGTGAGTGGTCTTGCTCGAGACCATGGGATTCCCAATCGCCATTCGATTTCGGAATCGATATCGCCAAGGACGAAGCGCCCTTAGCGCATTTCCTTGATGAATTGATCGACGCCAATGCTTTGATATTGGACCAACATGGCTCCCGTTCGAACAATCAACGTTTGGTCTTCGCTACTGAGTCTCCAGTTAGGCAGAATCTTCGCTGTTAAACGTCGTTCTTTATTGCCATTGCGAATGATCTTTTGAAGTTCTTTCGGAATGGAATTGTCTGCTGCAACGGCCGCATTCAATTCAATTCGCAGGTAGGGTGGCCAGTGGGGTGGATAGAGGGCGTTGAGTCGAGCGGACCAGTCGGCAAATTGACAATAAGTACTTGCGACGTCGGCATTCTTGGCTTTCTGCATCGAGCAACGGTATTCGAGCTGTTTATTGCGAATGATCAAATCGCCCGAGGATTCATCGCGCTCGATCCCATGCGAGTTCACCAACGTTGCCTTTTGTTCCTCACTCAATTCCTTCGTTGCATCCGCGAGCCGCACTTCCAAATCGGCCATGCGAATCTCCGCTTTCTGCTCCTTGGTTGGATTCAACAAGAAGATACGTTGTCGCCCTAGATCGATCACCGTGATCAACTTGATATCGGTATTGTCGAAGTCGTAGCAGACTCCTTCAGAGAAGATCGTTTTGGACCGCATCACCGGCGGCTTGGTCATGTCTTCAAAGATATCGGTATCGATGCGGAAGGCTGTTTGGCTTAAGCCTTGCAAAGCGAAGCTGCACCAGCAAACCAATAAAGCCAACATCATCCGACAGCGTTGCAACCAAGACATGAGGTTCCCTCCACAAATTCACTCCATTCTCAACCTTGGAAAAGGTACCCAGCTTGTCAGGTCGAGTCCAGAGCGACCTGACGACTACCCCATGAGAATCGTTCAAAGCCCCAGCCCTGTGGGGGCCAAGGTCGAGCTCATCAACAGCGATTGCAATGCTAGCAATCGACCAATCAGAGATCTCGCGTGGCAGCTGCGCGGAACGAGACAACGAACTCGCTCCCCTTTCCAAGTTCGCTGCGGACTTCGATTTCACCTCCCAGAGCTTGGACGAGATGTTTGACGATGGCCAAACCGAGTCCGGTTCCTGGGATGTCGGAGTTGCGAGACTTATCGACGCGATAGAAACGCTCGAAGATGCGATCTTGCTCTTCTTTCGCAATTCCAATCCCATTATCAGCAACTCGAAAGTGGATGGTGCCGCTAGTGAAGGAACCGACGACCTTTACCCAGCCTCCTTGCCCGGTATAGCGAATGGCATTGCCGATCAAGTTATTGAGAATGGTGGAAACGGCTTCGCGATCGGTAGCCACAGCGACCGACTCAGAAAAATTCTCGACCTCCAGACGAATCTGCTTGGATTCCGCGATGGCCGAGTAGCAATCGATGGACTGCCGAACCACTTTGGCGAGTTGAACGTTGGCCAGTTCGAGCTTTGGGGAATCTTGTAGGCTTGCCAGTTGAAGGAGATCTTGAATCAATGCTTGCAGGCGATCCGATTGTTCGCTGATGCGTTCCACGAAGCGTCGGTTGCTGCCTTCATCTTCAAGAGCACCCATCAACAATGTTTCCGAATAGGCTTTGATCGCGGCCAACGGAGTCTTGAGTTCATGGGATACGTTGGCCGTGAACTCGCGGCGAAGGTTCTCGAGCTTCTTCAATTTGGTCTCATCGCTCACTGTAAGAATCATCACGATGCGTCCAGGTGATTTCGCGATCTTGATGGCTCGCATGCGCAGATAGCGCTTGTGAAGGCTACCAACTTCTACTTCGCACTCTTGAATGCCATACATCTGCGAGTCATCCAGCAACGATGTATCTTGAACAAGTTGGCTAACTCGCGGTTGCCGTACAAGTTCAATAAGCAATCGTCCCTGTGGTTGTTTGGTCGCGACATCCAGCAAGGATATCGCAGCGGGATTGCAATAGAGAACTTTGAGTTCTTGATCGAGCGCGATAACCCCTTCGGTCATCCCATCGAGGATGCGATTGGATTGCTCGCTCGAACCCATGGCCCCTTCCAATTCCGATTGAATCCGATCCAGCGCATCATGGAACTCGGTCCAATTCGCTAACGGCAAGGCGGCCGTTCCTTCGAAGTGAGGAATGTGAACCATGGGCTTGGCCACTTGTTGGATGGTCTTGGACCACCGATGGATGGCGGACTCCCAGCGTTTGACGGCTTGGGTTTGCCAAAAGAAGAATGTGCCACATAGCAGTAACCCGCCACACCAAACCCAAAAGGCGTCAGCGTAAACCGACCACGATGGTGGTGCCAAGGTTCGATGGAGACGGTACCAAGCGACCTCAGGAGCCCGTTGTTTGGCGATCATCGAGAGCTCCCACGATCCCAGCGGCCGCGATTGCCACTCGATGCAATCGATCGGTGCTACCACTCGATCTTCAGTACTCAGAAACGCAGTCGGAGCGGTTTGAGTATCGATCGTTCGCAAGGCCACATGAAATTTCCGTTCCAATTCGAATAGCTCGGACTCCTTGGGTGGAAAATGGGCTGCGATGGAGGCATCGGTCTTGGTCGCCTCCAGCTGACTCAGCAAAGCCAAGGAGGAATGGAACAGAGCGTTTTCCTGCTCTCGCATCCAATCGAGTTGATTGGCCCGATTGCGATGCCAAGCGACGGTCAAGCAGAGCAGCGTCCAGCCCATGACACCGATTCGTAACCAAGTTTTGGCAGAGGGCCACACTTGCATGCAAACTCAGACTTGTTGAAACGGGCACCGTCGATTCGAAGATCCCTCTATTTCAACTGGAGCCAACCAAGAAAACAACCCCAACTCGGATAGCGAATACCATTCCTCGCCCCGCGTTGCCAGGTTGCGGTCTTCTTCAAATCTTCATGAAGCCTAGCTAGGACTCGTAGCTTTGACGGCGAGCATTTGCCCAATCGGCGAAGATCGAAATGGATAGAAGCATCGATTCCGCGATGCCCATGAGCAAAATCTGGGAGTGATTGGCCACGCGGAAGAAAGGAGCTTGAGCATAGAGACCATCGAACATTTGCATCAGACCGATGACCGTGAGCAGTGGGACGGCCACCGTCGTGAAGCTCGTCATGCACAATGCGATCCAACTTGCCCAGTGGTAACCTCGCAAGCGAAGGATACTCAGACCAACGATGGTCAAATTGTAGAAGCAGGCGATCCCCATGCACTGCACGAAATCTTGCAATCGATGTTCGCCGCCGTGGAGAGGGCCGAGAATCACGATGCCGTTCACGATCATCCATAAGAACATCACAATGTTCAGAGGAATGATAAAGTAGATGATCTCGGTCGATCGCTTTGGATTGCGTCCCCACCGCATGACTCGTTCCCACCAAGACCACTTCGTTTGCGGTTGGTAGGCTCCGCGTTCAGCCAATTCGAGGTCATGAATGAGTTCCTGAACCGAGGCGTATCGATCAACAGGATCGGTCTCCATGCAACGCTTCAGAATGGAGCGGAGAAGAGGAGGTGTTCGTTGCGTCCAAACAAGGGGCGATGGGCCTTGATTCGAAAGTTGTTCCGCAATCATCTCGGAATAGGACATGCCGTGGCGAGGTGGTTGCCCTTCCAGAAGTTGATAGAGGAGCACCCCTAGTGCAAACACATCGGTTCGCACCGAGATCGGGCCCCATTGCGATACGATTTGCTCAGGAGCCATATACATGGGAGTGCCCAATACCAAGCTACTCCTCGAATCTGTTATCGGATCCAAAGTCAGCTTGGCTAACCCGAAGTCGGTTAGCTTGGCGATGCAGTCATCGAGAGAAGTTGACTCCGAGATGGGTGTATTGTCTCGTGACACAAGCAAGATATTGCTCGGTTTGATATCGCGATGGACAACTCCTTTCTGATGCGCGTATTGGACCGCAGAAGCGATCTGCAGAACAAAGCGAAGAACCTCTTTGGGGTCGATGGGGCGATTACCGATACGTTCGAGCCAACGTCCTAGGTCAGGACCATTGCAATAGGATGAGGCGATGTAAGGTGTATCGCCGTCGATGTCGGCCGAAAATACTTGCACGATGGAAGGATGTTCCAACCGAGCCGCCGCTTTGGCTTCGCATTCGAATCGGCTCTTCGCTTCATCACCCCCAAAGTTTTCAAGCCGAGGAATCTTCAAGGCGACATGTCGACCCACTTGAGGATCCCATGCACGATAGACGATCCCAAAGGCTCCTGCTCCGATTGCCGACTCCAATACAAAAGGGCCGACTTGATTCCCTGCCTGCAGAATTGCAATGGGTTTGGGTTCCCATCCCCCCGATTCTGCTTTGGTCGGTTGTTCCACTTTCCACGTAGCGGCTTTGTCGGGCTGGATCGGTGCCTCTTGCTTCGCATCTGCGAGGGAATCGAATGGAGATGGTGGCTGTTGCAAGACGCCGAGATCCTATCTGAACTTCAAAACTCCACGACAGGGGCAGTCGTTCTCTGTTTGAAACCTGTATCTCGACTGCCACCGAGCCGAACCTCGTAAGAGGTACTGCTTTATAGCGTAGTAGGAGCCCCCTTCTTTTCAACTACCCTTTCCGGAATCCGGCGCGATCAGGAAGAAAGTAGATAACCACGAAGTTCACGATGAACACGAAGGAACAAACGCAACTACTTCGCGATCTTCGTGCCCTCTGTGGTAGATACGAGAGTTTGGTTTAGCAATTCGGCAGGAGCAAGTTGAATTGTCCGTCATTCCATTGCAAGGTGCTGTGGCAAACACCCAACATCCCAATCGTCAGCAGCGATCAAGAAGAAAGTAGATAACCACGAAGTTCACGAAGAACACGAAGGAACAAATGCAACTACTTCGCGATCTTCGTGCTCTCTGTGGTAGATACGAGAGTTTGGTTTAGCAATTCGGCAGGAGCAAGTTGAATTGTCCGTCATTCCATTGCAAGGTGCTATCGCAAACACCCAACATGCAAATCGTCGGCAGCGATCAAGAAGAAAGTGGATAACCACGAAGTTCACGAAGGAACAAAAGAAACTTCTTCGCGATCTTCGTGCCCTTCGTGGTAGATACCAGAGTTTGGATATGGCAATTCGTTAGGAGCAAGTTGAAACTATGTTCTTCGAGGTAAATCTTTACGCGATTAGAACCGCATCATTTGCCGCATGCTTTCAGCGGTTGCGATGGGATCGCGAAGAAGAGCGAAGCCTGCCATCGCGAGGATCATAAGGCCCAGGGTGAGATAGAAAAAGCCAGTTGGCATCGTGTGAATCTGCACCGATTGAAAACGTTTCACCAAGCACTGTTCGACGGCGAACCAGCCCCGGAGGTCTTGGCGATGCGACACGGCCACCAGTTGGCTAACTTTTCCAGGGCCAGCTTTTTCGACGATGGCAGAAATCCCGAGAGTGGGAGCATGGACATGCTCGCCCATCCAGGAGGTTGCTGGATCGAGTTCTTGAAGAGTCGCCAGGAGATGTTCATGAAGTTCCTGGACTCCAAGGCCATAGACCACCAATCGTGGACGCGATGCCAAGATAGCCAGCAACACACAAAGCACATAGAGCAAGAAGAGAAGCAACCACACCTTGGAACCGAGGATCGATGCGGCTGCTCGCGGAAAGAAGAGTTCCATCGGGCCGATGGCGACGGCCCCCGAGAGGCCGATGGCGAGAGTGGCGATATCGCGACCGCCACTCACAACCAATGGCCTTGGTATCAATCGAACCCATGCAATCATCAGGAAGTAAACTGCAATCGGAGCGAGCGCAATGGCAACGTGGAACGATTCAATCATGAACGTCGTCTCGAACCGCTCTGGGCAGTCTTCCGTGAACTGTGGGGTTACTTAGCAGGCTTGCTCTTCGCGCCTTCTTGAATCGCATAGATACGATTGCGGTTGGCGATATAGATCGTGTCGTTTGCAACAATCGGCGTCGTATAGAGCGCTGATTCCATGTTGAACTCGGCCAACGATTCCTTTTCTTTGGATAGCTTGAAGACGGTGATATCTCCTTCCTCATCGCCAATGTAGACGCGGTCACCGAGGATCAAAGGCGAAGCCCAAGAAGCGGCCAACATATCATGCGTCCAGTGGGCTTTGCCCGTCTTGGCATCCAAGCAATGGAATACGCCGCTGAAGTCAGCGATGAAGAGTAGGTTTTCTTTGATGGCCACGGTACCGCAAGTGCGGTGCATCGTGGTTTCAAATTCCTTGGTATCGTTACCTTCATAGTGCCAAACGGCAGCAGAGTTTGGATTGTCCCGTTCAAAGTCGCCATCTTTGGCGACCAAAGCCTGGAGTCGCTTGTGAGCGATTGGCTTATCGGCCGACTTGGCGTTGTAGACCAAAGTGGGGCTTACATCGCCGCGCTTCGTGGGGTCGATGCACCACAAGTGACCATTGCCTTCACCGTGCTCTGGGTCTTCGCCAACCGCAACATAGACCAATCCATCGTAAACGACAGGAGTTGCGATGACGTGATTGCGAGTGGCCTTGCCACCCAACGAATAAAGCGATGCCTTGGGGTTGCAATCGAACTTCCAAAGCAACTTGGATTTTCCGTTTTCACCTTCGGCTGCAAAGCTATACAAGTATCCGTCGCCGCCGCCGAAAAGGACTTGAGCTTGACCACCCAAAACCGCATACGAGGGTGAAGACCATTGTCCATGGAGAATGTTGGCACCAGGGGTATTGTCGGTCCAAAGAACCTTGCCAGTGGTTCGATCCATGCAAATAAAGCTAGGAGCCTTTTCTTCGGGAATGGTGATGTGGCTTTCATCCACCCCATTGGATGTGTTTACGAAGAGAAGGTTTCCAGCGCATGTCACCGAGCAGCTGCACATGTTGTGCTGCGAGACTTTGAGTTGGCCCATCATGTCCAATACCCAAACCACGTCGGCTTCTTCTTTGTCGCTTACCTTTTCCTTATCGAAGGGGCCATCGTTTTCACCGTCGCGGAATCCTTCGGTATCGAGGCATACGACTTCACCACGGCTCGAGACGTACCACAATCGATCGCCATCGATCAGTGGAGCGCAGCAAATCCCTTGGTTCGGCCAATCGTTGACGCGACCGGTAGGAAGCTTTTCGCTCGAGTGTTGCCAAAGGAACGTCCCATCCTTCTCATCGAAGCACAGCAAGCATCCCAAGTCGGTAGTGCTTGGATAGCGCTTGATGTAACCTGCGCCATTGTTGGTACCAACGTATACCTTACCATTGGCAACGGTAGGGTTGCCGTAGGTTTCGGAACCAAGTGGCATGGACCATCGGATGTTGGTGCCTGAAGCCACATCCCACTCCAACGGGATCTTCTCGCCAGAGGGCGTATTGTTTCGAACAGGAGAACCACCCCACTGCGGCCAGTCCTTGGGGCCAACTTTGAGCTTGGCAATTTCAGCTAGAGCAGTCTTGGTTGGGTCTTCGCCGCGGACCTCGGGAGCAACGACGGCGCCCAGGCAGGCGGCGCTCAACATGAGGGTTGAAATTCGTGAATGGATACGACGCATAAATTGGGTTCCTTTTTACGTCAGGAAATCGACCTGACTCATCATTTTGAATTCAAGGTTAATGGTATTTCAACAAAAGTCGGAATGCGAACTTTTGTTTAGGGTTTCGCGTTGTTGGGATAAACCTGAACATTGTCGATATAGAATTCGGCATCGGTTGCGTTGCCGAAGAGACCTGGACTGCCGGTGGTGTTCGGCGTCGCATCGGCAGCTTCGATTTGCCATGCTTCCGGTTCTGGTTCACCTCGCTTCCAAACCTTACCTCGAAGAATGGCCGCACCATCTTTGTTTTCGCTTTGGAATTTCATGGTGTACCAGACTCCTGCTTGCCATTCCATATCGATGGTCTTGGCAAAGCGGAGCTCCAATCGAGGTGTCCACGATCGAATCTGCAATCGCTTCGAGCCTTGCAAATCGAGCGTATACCGTTGATTGATCAATCCCATGTCGGGCAATCGTTCATTCTTTTCGGTAGCGAGGAAATCGCCCTGAACGGTGTAGTCGTGAAGAGTTGTCCATCCCATCCAAGCTTGGCTACGCGTTCCCTTAGGAATCGTACTCACCTTAACGAGAACCTTTTCACCTTCCACTTCAGCCTTCTTGTGTCGATAGTCGGCACCGATCCAGACTGGTGGCACTTTCTCGTCGTTGAAATCAAATTTCCATGGCAAAGGTGGAATGATTCGAATCCGAGCGGTAGCTGTTGCCTCGCCGGACTTGGCGGTCACGATGACCGTGCTGGCCACCGCTTCGCTTGGAGCGGTATAAAGGTAGACTGCTTCGCTTTCGACTTTCGAAATCGATCCGCTACCTTGTAGCGTTAACTCGGCATCGGTCACTTGCTTCAAATACTGGCCCAACTTGTTGTAGCCGCGTACTTGGAAGCGAACGCGCTGACCAGGTGCGAGCATGAGTTCGACTGGTGCGAGTTGAATTTGAGATACGGTCTGATCTTCAGAGACCGGCTTTTCCAGTGCCGTTGGGTTTGCAACGACTTTCGCATCGGTGGAAGGTGCCTTGGTGGCATCGCCGATGCAGTAAAGAGCAACGTTAGACGGAATGTAGATGCGACCGTGCGAGATCACCGGTGAACCGAATACTTCTTCCCCTTGAGGAAGTCTTGCTTCCGCCACAACGTCGACACCTTTTTCCGTTGGCTTGAGAGCGTAGTATCGCCCTGTGTTTTCACAAACATAAATCATGCCATCGCCCACGGTGGGGCTACCGAATTGAATACGTCCAAGTTTCTTCTGTTGGATGAGCTCACCCGTTTTGGCATCGATCACCATGAGAATGGCACTATCTTCGAGGAAATAGACGCGATTACCAAGCTTTACAGGTGAAGTTCGTCCAATCGTTTTCTTGGGTATCTTCCACAGCAACTTGTCTTCGGTGATTTCTCCTTGGGTTTTACCATCGAAGGCAAAGATCGCTCCAAGGATCGTGGTATCCGACGAGTTTTGCTCGCCGTGACCGCAATAGACGATGCCGTCGCTATCGACGATGGGTGAGCAATTGATGCCGCGAGTCGACGATTGGTACTTCCAAATCGTTTTGCCCGTTCGCGGTTGGATCGCGTAGACAGCACCATCGCCAGCTGCGAAGACCATCGCAGCCTGACCATTGAACGTGGTCAGAACTGGGCAGCTATAGGTCGTATCTTCGGGACGCAATTTGGTGCTAACAAACCAAACCGCTGCGCCGGTGTTCTTATCGAAGGCAACGAAGCGATGCGCTGGAATCGCGGTATCGCCCCATCCAGTCATCACACCTGAGATGATGATGAGATCTTCAAAGACGATTGGGAAATTGGTTCGACCCCCATAGGTCGACAACATCCCGTACTCTTCGCTCATCGAATGTTGCCATTTGATGGCACCCGTCTTACCATCCAAACATTGGAAGACGCAGCCCAACCCCAAGACATAAACCTGATCCGTTTCGGGGTCGCCAACAACGCTGGACCATCCCACGCGTTCAGCAGGAGCATCGGAAAGATAGACGTTATGGACACTTTCCCAAATCAAGTCGCCGGTCTTCGCATCCAAGCAAACGGTCTTCTCGCCTTCTTCCGTCGTTTCAGGTTTGGAACGACATACGATGTAGGCACGACCATTCATCACCACAGGCGTCGAACGGGTGGCGTACTCTTCTTTTCGCCATAAAAGATTCTCGCCTTTGGTCGACCACTTCGTGGGGAGGTCTTTTTCTTGCGAGACACCATCCATCGTCGGGCCGCGCCAATGAGGCCAGTCCATCGGATCGGCTGGCGCTTGAGCACTCACCGTTCCCGAGGCCGCAAGCCAAAGGGTCGCCGAGGCAATCGCGGCCTGGAACGACCATCGAAGCAACGAAACACTTCTCATTTCACTTCACCTTGGAATAAAAGCTATGTCGATCGAATCTTGAGGAAGGTGAGCTGACTCGAGGCGGACCCTTTATTCCGCCAAGTCCTCAGAGTTGGACGGACTTCCGGTCACCAACAAGGTAGGTAGGCTTTGGGGATGCCAAAGAACTAGCCAAAAGCCAGTAAACTTCGCATGCCAAACAGACGTCTCATTCTAGCAGGATTTCCACTCTGGAAATCCCCAACCGTTTCCCAATCCACTCTTTTGGATGGCTTGGGATGGCCGGAATCGCTCGGAATAGCCTTCTAAACTCCAAGTCACCGGATCTGGATTCGCAGAAAATCGAGACTTTTCAGGATTTTTGCCGCCTCCACGCGACCTCTTTCCTATGGTTGAGTGCCACTCCTTATGAGGAATGACGCTTCTTCCTTGAGGAATGTCTGGATAAACCTGGTAAGGATTGCCGATTCAATGAGTCCGAGAATGGTATTTCTTGAATGCTTGCTAAGACGGGCATTCACGACTTCTAACTGGATGCCGGCCGCTCTATGAAACCTGAAGGCAACCCAACGCTCGTTCCCCAAACCTCGACTGCTCGTTCCGTCGAGAGCCGCCAAGCCAAGGATGGTCAAGCGAAAGCGGGTGGAGCACTTCAGCAACTCGAGCAACTGGAAGCTATGGTCGCGGCAGAACTTAAATCGGCCAAGGTACCAACCTTGTCGATCATCGTTCCTGCCTTCAACGAAGTGAAGACGATCGATCAAGTCTTGCAAGCCTTGCAAAACCTTCCCATCGAGAAACAAATCATCGTCATCGACGATGGTAGCACCGATGGAACGCGCGAAAAGTTACAAGCGTGGCAAGAGCAGGGAGCTATCGAAGTTTTTCTGCATGCTAAGAATCAAGGTAAAGGGGCAGCTCTGCAAACCGGGTTCCGCATCGCAACGGGCAAGATCATCATTGTTCAAGATGCAGACCTCGAATACTTTCCCGAAGATATTCTCGATGTCATCGAGCCGATTCTGGAAGGCAATGCGAGTGTCGTCTACGGTTCACGTTATCTGCAAAATGAACATCAAGATGGGTCTCGCGTCCATCGATTCGGAAATTGGTTGCTGACTTGGTTGAGCAATGCGGCCACCGGGCAGAAACTTACCGATATGGAAACATGCTACAAAGCATTTCGGGGTGACGTACTTCGCAAGATCTCGATCCAGCAAAATCGGTTTGGATTTGAACCTGAGATCACAGCCAAAGTTGCCAAGCAAGGGATCGCCATTCAAGAGGTTCCCATTCGGTATCAAGCTCGGTCGTGGAGCGAAGGCAAGAAGATCGGAGTCCGCGATCTCATCAATACGCTCTATTGCATCTTGCGTTATCGTTTTGGATCATAGATTCCTGTGTCGACTTCCAGGAAGCTAGAGCTAGTGACTAGCCACTAGCGAATCTTACGCGAGTATGACCATGCGATCATTTGTGTTGGCTTGTGCCACAGGGTGCGCTTGTGTATTGCTATTGGGGCCTTTGGAACCATGCGTTCTCGGGCAGGAGGCTTCACTCGATGCAAAGGTCATGCCTACGTCGCAACGAGAAGCCGTAGGCAATGTATTGGGCAAGACCGTCTATCGCGATGAAATTCAAGGGGATCCGCCCAGCTACCGCGATGTGGCCAACCGATTCTTTGGCGACGTGATCGAAGCGTTTCATGCGGAACATCATGATCAGTACGCGATGACCGAAAAAGAGATCGCGGCTGGTGCGGAATGGATGCAGCGGAAGATGGATGAGCAGGGAGGTGAAGCGAAGCAGCGATGGGATGCAATGCGATCGACGTCAAAGGATTCAAGTCACCAAACGATCGCGCGATTGGAAGCGGAACTAGCATCGGATTTACTCGACCCGAAAATGCGGCATGGGCTGAAAGAAGCACTCCGCATTGCTCGCATCGAACAAAAGATACCCAATGCACAACTCATCTATCAGATGTTTGGCAAACAGAAGTTTGAACAATACCTATTCCAACAGTATGGTGGAGGCCGCATCATCCATCAGCAGCTAGGGCCTGAAGCCTTGGATGCGCACCTTCAAATGTTGCTAAGCCTCGAGAAGCAAGGCAAGTTCACGATTACCGATCCCAAGCTTCGCAAGCTTGCCTTGGACTACTGGGAGCGGCCGAATCATCCGGGCGGGTTCCATCGGGATCCAGGTCTGCTCGCTTATCCTTGGACCGAAGAGTATGCCAAGGCAACGCGGAATTGACGGACCAAGCATCGCTCCATGGTTGCAAAAATGTCGTGCGATCGAGATCTTGAGAGCCGTGCCTTGGAACTTGGCTCGTCGAACTGCGTTGCTTGTTCGATAGAAGATCTCAATACGATCAAAGCGAGAATAGGTATGACTCTTAAAGAACTATTGGGCTCATTGCGTTTGTAGCCATCGGCCTTGCGGGGTTACTTACCGGGCCTCCGTTGGCTTGGTGTGTCATTGGGGCCTTGGTCATCGTCTACTTAGCATTGCTCATCAATTCCCTGGTCGCTCATGGGTCGGTTCGAGCAATCTCTATTGGATTCCTTGTTCCCGCTTTTGTCTACTTTGGATTCCTTTGCATTACGGGGATCGAGAACGCGCTGCAACCGAACTTGTGGGCGAACCTTCCAACCACCCGCTGGTTGCAAGATGTGGTTTCCCCCGCGTTTCCCGATCAAACAGATCTCGCGGTGCTCGAGGCAAGGGTGACGTCCGCTCGATCGGTCATGCCTCTTGGGCATCTCCTGATTGCAACGATGTTGGGTTTAGTAGGTGGTTACTACGGGCGATGGGTCGCTTCGGCTCCTCCCAAATAGAGATCGCATCGTTCATCGATTCGAACTCACAGCAAAATGCATGCACACACACTCTCTATGTCGTCGACCGGTTTTACTCAACCTCACCGTGACAGCGTGCGTACAATGCTTCATGGATTGTGTCGAATCAGCCGAATGAGATGCATTGATTTTTCGCGCAGATTGGCACGCTGATAGCATGTTGAGCGGAGGTTCGCTGGCGTCCTCTGTCATTTTTTCAGGGATTGCTGCGAAGAACGCGATCCTAGAAAAGGGTTCGACCCCATCCTTGGGTCGAGCCACCGTTCGTTTTTGAATCAATCGAGGTTAACAAATGCACAGCTCTTGGAAGGCGATTGGTTTAGCGGCCGTTCTTGGAACGGGAGTCACGTATAGTTGGTTGCATTCAAACGATTCGGCTGCAGGGCCCACCGCGGTTTATGCTCAGCAAAAGGCGGATGCCCAGCAGGCTCAGTCGCATCTCATGGCCTCGGCAGATCAGTTGTCGGCGGCCTTCCGCGAGGTTGCCAAATCGCTAAAGCCCGCGGTTGTCAGCATCCGCGCCACGGTGGAAGCCAAGGTCGAACGACGTGGGAACCGCCGGCCTTCCATGCCTCCGATGTTTCGAGATTTCGAAGATTTCTTCGGTGAAGGATTTGAATTCAATATGCCCGAGCAGCGCGGTGGCGAATCGCAGGGATCGGGATTCATCGTGAGCGACGATGGTTACATCCTCACCAACAATCACGTCGTCGCTGGGGCCGACAAAATCTCTGTCAACCTGAGCGACAATCGTACCTTCGAGGCTCAGGTGGTTGGAACCGATCCTGATAGCGACCTCGCAGTCATCAAGATCAATGCCAAGGATCTAGCGAAAGCTAATTTGGGAGACTCGGATGCGATGCAGGAAGGGGATTGGGTGATCGCCATTGGAAGTCCCTTCGGTTTGAAGCATACCGTAACCGCTGGCATCGTGAGTGCTCTCAACCGGAACTCGGTGGATGGTGGGCATTCGCTTACCAATTACGATAACTTCATTCAAACCGATGCGGCCATCAATCCAGGCAACAGCGGTGGTCCGCTGATGAATCTCAAAGGGGAAGTCATTGGTATCAACACCGCTATCGCATCCGGTAGTGGGCGCTTTGACGGAGTCGGTTTTGCGATTCCAAGCAACATGGCTAAGAATGTCTTTCAGGATCTCGTTGGTTCTGGACGAGTGATCCGTGGATTCCTTGGAGCTGGTCTGCGAGACATCACACCGGAGTTAGTCGAACAGCAAAAGCTCTCGACATCGGTTGGTGTCATGATCGATCAAGTGTTCGACGATGGTCCTGCAGCTAAGGCGGGATTGCAACCATCGGATATCATCACCTCCATCAATGGAAAGCAAGTTTCCAACGTAGCGAATACTCGGATTCAAATCGCATCCATGAAGCCAGGAGAGAAGGCTCAGTTTGATCTTGTTCGCGATGGCAAGCCGATGAAGATCACTGTAACCATCGAAGAGCAAACCAAAGATAAATTGGCCGCGATGAGTGGCAAACGGGTTCTCGAGTCTTTGGGAATCGAAGTAGCCGAACTCTCCAAAGAAGACGCGATGGATCTAGGCATACGCGATGGAGGTGTGCTCGTCGTTCAAGTCGAACGCAACAGCCCGTTGGCTCGCAATCTCAAGGTGGGTGAAGCGATTATCTCGGTCAACCGAGTACCCGTCAAATCGGTAAAGGATTTTGTTCAAGCGGTTTCGCAAAGCAAGAATGGAATTCAACTCGTGATTCGTAACTCGCAGTCGACCCGCGTCTTGACGATCCAATAAATCCAAGCCGGTCTGTAGATTTTAGAAACGATTGAATCTTCTATGGAAGGCTCAGCGGAAATCGCTGAGCCTTTTTTGCTATGGAAAGAGTTGCAAGCTCGTACGCAAAACGGAACGAATGGCGATACGATCGGCAATGGTTTGCAATCCCTATGCAATCTCTTGCATCTAAACGAAAAGTAATGCGATAACAAGTTCTACCGTAGACGGTTCGATGTACGGTCTAGATATTAGGAGACCTGGAAAACGTATTGCGACAAAAGCGTTGACGATCCCAAATAAACGTGCGTTGCGTAAACGAGTGGGTAGATGAGCGTCTGCGAGAGCGACCCTCGAGGGTGTTCCACTGTTTCTATGGATGAGGTTGAGCATGCAAGCTTCCGAGTCGTTTTCAGTATTAGTCGTCGATGACGAACCAAACATACGCTCGGGATTCGCAAAGGGATTGGCAGGAGAAGCCGACCACATCGACACCGCAGCAAACGTCGATGAAGCCTTGGCAAAGTTCGGTAAGCGTTGATTATCCCCTGGATATTGCGTTGGCGGCGCGTTGAAGAGCATCGCCTCGGTGGGATCAATTAACTTCGAAGAGGTCGAACTAACTGCGCGAATATTCATGGGCGGAAGAGCAGGCGATCGGTGCTGAAGCGGGCTGCTGCTGGTGCTGATTAAACAGCTCTGGGGAATGGCGCAGGCGGGGCTTTGTTTGATGTCGCCATCGTGGAATGGATTCTCAATCTAATCTGACAGCAGGTTCGCAGGGCTCGCGGAGCACCGACTGGATGGAGAACTATGGAAGTTAAACATCAATTAGCAGATTCAGGAAGATTTCCAACATCGTGGCGGGTGGGGCTGCGATGGAGGATGTGTTCATCAAATACGACGGGTTGCGGCGACCGATGCCACCGCATGTATTCAGTTCACGGAAAGTGGGTTCCGGTAAGGGGATTGATCACTCGAGCTCTTCGCAGTCTGGTGAACGCAGTGATGGTCCATTTATTTCGTCATGGCAAGACGTTACCTGAATCGTTATTGGAGAGCAGGTTATTCGGTCATGAAAAGGGTGCCCTTCAGTGGAGCCATTCGGCCAGAAGCCGGATGCTTTGAGCAAGCGGTTGGAGGAGACGTTGTTCCTTGATGAAGTCACCGAGATGTCTCCGAAAGCCAAATCGATTTGCTTCCAGTTTTTGGAGACCAACGAATTATCGCGTTGGAGGCGAAACGCGGCTTCATTCCGATGCATGTATCATCTCAACTACAATCGTTCCCGCACACGGTTCACAATCGAAGAAGAAGACCTTTCGCGAAGATCTCTACTATCGCTTGAATATTATTTCGATCGAAGTTCCTCCGCTGCGTCAACGAAGATATTCCATTGCTCCGGTGGAATTGTTTACCGAAACCGCGCATATGCGGCACAAACGAGCCGCGTTAAACGCATGACGCCGAGTGCCATGCAAGTGCTCCACGTCTGCATCATGTGAAACGTGCGGCAAGCTCTCCGCAATGTGATTGAACGGATGGTGATCACTTCCGCAAATGATTTGATCCAAGTCGAAGAGCTGCCATCGGAGTTAAAAAATGTAAATCGCCCATCCACTCCGATTCCAAGCTCCTTGGCAGAAGCGATGGAAAAGTGCGAGCGAAATACGATCCAATCGGCCTTGGAGGCATGTCATCATCGCGAAAACACCGCCCGAAGCCGCCAAGGTATCAGTGTTCGGACCCTACACCACAAGATGAGCCGATATGGCTTGCATTAGAGGTATGATCTTAGGAATCTCGGAGTTCTGCGCCGACCGATTTCTAAGCGTCATCCATAATGCGTTGGTTTCGTTGAGCTCATCGTTCAGCAATTGCGACAGCAGGGTGCGGGTGGTTTGGATAATAGGTGCCCTTAAGGAAGCGGCTTCGTTGCCCGAAGCATCGCTGTCAAAAAGGATAGAAGGATCGATGTGCGTACCATGGTAAGTAATCTCCTTTTAACAGGAGCGGAACGTTGAACTTTCGCTTTCTATGCTCGAAGATGGCCTCGGACCTACGTTGGTCTCGAATCCATCCTGGTTTCGAAATGTTCACCATTCCCCGTGCCAAGTACTTCGTTTGTAGGTTGCGCTTGAGCGACTGTTGCAGAATTCTGGGGTGGTGTTCCATCATCGTGCACATGATTGCACACCAATCAGCAAGTTCTACAGATCGATTGAAGGCTAAAACGCTCCATCGTTTCGATCGGCCTGATTGGTTTTGCCTGTCCCCATATTCTTTTTTGCCCTCATGATGAGTTTGATATGTTTGAAGTGAGTTCCAATCGAAGCATCAAGCCCTATGCCGTCGCATTAGGCTTGCTAAGCCTCATCATGCTCATCGTGAGCTTCATACGTTCTCTACAACGTTCGCCATGAACCGCATGAAACGGTTCCTGACGCGCAATTGATCAAGCATTTGGCTGGCATACATTGACCTGAAGGTGGCAGACGAGTTATCGATGAATCTGGGACTGCGGCGGGGTTGATCTTTCTATTGATTCTCAATGGTGGAGCCGTTGCTTAATCGCTTTTCTCCGTTGGTGCTGCGAGGTTATTTTGGCAGCGAGCGCGATCTGCAGGATCTTAAGTTCCTGTCGCGACATTTTGGCGAGTATGGATGCGGGAGTGATCACCACCGATCTGAATGGCGCATCATCAGCATGAATCCTCGCGGTCGAGGATTAGTCGGGGATAGAGTGGAGAATCGCAGGAATTTTCCTCGTTTAGAATCTTGGCGCTGAACATGCTCTGCTGGCACATCCATTGCGATGAACTGCTCAGCGTAAAGCAACCGATTCGAGACCGCGACTATCACGTCGAGCGGCGTGGGCACCGCGCTCGGCGCTGAAGGCCGGATGCGATGTTGCGCAGTAATCGAGGAAGTATCGGTATGGTGGTATGTTCGGGATGTGACCGAGAAGGCTATATGCTCGGAGGAACGCTTGCGACGAATGGAACGGTATGTGGGACTAGGCTCGTTGGCCGCAGGATTGCATGAGATCAAGAATCCGCTCAACGCTCTTTCATTGCGTAGTAGGATTTTGCTTTGCGAGAAACTGCAAAAGGAATCCGGGGAGATGCCGAAGTTGCTGATGCTGGATGTATACTCAATACGGAAGTGAAACGGATCGGTAAGGTGCTGGACGATTTCCTGGCGCTTCATGCTTCGATCCATGAGATAGGAAAGTCTCCCGTCGATGTTGCCTCTGATTGAAAAAATTGGTTTCTGAAGCTTAGCCGTGAATGCAGAACAGAGAATGTCCAACTCCTGTTTGAGCCTCCCGGAAACAGCCGCCACGGTACACCAGCCGATGGTTCAAGAGACAAGTCTTGCTGAATTTAGCTTTGAACGCGGTGGCCGCTAAGCATGCCTGAGGGAGGTCAGCTTCGGTTTTCCGTGGAAACGGGGGAGAAGATGCGATCATTCGCGCTGGCCGACACGGGAAAAGGCATTTGATCGATTCCGAAGTCACTGATCTTCCTGATCCCTACTTCACCACGCCCGGGCAGATGGTATCGGAATGGGGTTGGCCTTTTGTGATAAGATCATTCAATGGCAACATGATGGAGTGATCGAATTCGAAACGAGCCCCTAAGGGAACCACCTTCAGCTTGTACCTGCCCATAAAGCAGGTAAGCTAGTCGACAAAGCCTTGACCGATAATTTCTTGCAGTTGGTCTGCAGTCTTTGCGAACCATTGGTTCCACCGTTGCGTTGCAGTGCAGGCCGTATGACAATTTCTTTTTTTGCCAATTTCGTTTAGGCGGTACTTCCTGGGCGATGTTTGCGGCGGCAGCCATTTCGGTCAGGGCAATGTGAGCTGTTTGTAATCAGGCTCATAAATGATTGGCCAAGCGGTTAGCAAGATGTTGAAGACCTGGTTTGGATTCGGGTGGATGAGGGATCGGAGGGTTCGCGGAGGCGCGTGCCGATCAGAGATCGAATGAAGATCCCATTTTCCATCACCACCTGCTTCATTTTTGGTTGCGCATATGGATACGAACTGCATGACCAAGACAATGAAGCGTCGAATTCACGGGTGGCCTTTCAATGGTCTCTCCTCGCCGCCCCTTCTCTCCTTGCCATTCCGCTTGCAGTGTTCTCACTGCCGTCAGCTCGTCCTGAGGAAACGCTTCTCTCGAGGCAGGTTCCCATCACAGGCACTGGTCATGAAGGGGGTAGTGGCTGAGCTTAACCTTATAAGGTGTGGTGTCGCATCGTCGATTGCAAAAGATGTAACATTTTTAGTCCTGTATATGCCAAATCCCTCATGTCAACCATATCGAGGAGTTCTTTTGGTGGAGCCGAGATGTTCTGGAAGAGATTCCAGTGCGTGAAGAGACGATGGGACAAAAGTCAGGCGTTCATCTTTCGATCATCCGCTCGCTGTTTCGAAGCAAAAACTCGATGCAGGCGACCTATAGCCGAAGCGGCTCGTTCAAATCGATTCAACAACGCGAAGAAGTTGTTTGATCAGCGGGTCGTCTCCGAGCAAGAAGTAGCGTTGGCCCAAGCGAAGCTCGCCAAGGCCGAAGCGCAAGTCAAGTTAGCGCAAGCAGAGCTGAACTTCACTAACATTCGCGCTCCCTTTCACGGGATCATTGATCGGCTTCATAGCCAACAAGGTAGTTTGGTTTCCGAAGGGGACGTGTTGACGACCCTGTCAGATAACAGCGTCATGTGGGCTTATTTCAATGTGCCAGAAGCGAGATACCTGGAGTACAAGGCCAAGACCAGTGTCGATGCTCCAGCGATGCAAGTGGAACTGGTGTTAGCAAATCACCGCAAGTTCGATCATTCAGGTATGATCGGAGCCATCGAAGCGGACTTCAATAACGAAACGGGTAACATCGCTTTCCGCGCGGACTTTCCGAATCCGGAAGGGCTCTTGCGACATGGTCAAACAGGAAATGTTCTCATCAGCCGAAACCTTCCGCATGCCATCGTGATTCCGCAGCGAGCTACCTTTGAAATTTTGGCCAAGCGGTATGTATATGTGGTCGATGAAGAAGGAGTGCTCCATCAGCGTGAGATCAAGATCCAGACCGAACTGGATGATATCTTCGTGATTGAAGAAGGTATCAAAGAAGGAGAGAAAGTAGTATTGGAAGGTGTTCGCCAAGTAAAAGATGGCGAGCAAGTCGAATTTGAATTTCGCGATCCATTCGAAGTTCTCGGCAACCTCAAGAGCCGAGCCGAATAGGAGTTTGCGTGCATGTTTGCGAAGTTTCTTCATCGACCGGCGCTGGCCATCGTTATTTCTCTGTTGATTCTTTTTATGGGTGGCTTGTCCATCCAATCACTACCCATTTCTCAGTTCCCCACGGTGGCTCCACCTAGCGTGGTTGTTTCCGTCTCGTATCCTGGAGCTTCTGCGAACGTTCTCGTCGATTCGGTGATGGTGATTCTCGAGCAAGCCATCAACGGCGTGCAGGATATGCGTTACATGATCGGTGACGCAACCAGCGCTGGCGAAGGAACCATTCAAGTGATCTTCGAGCCGGGTACCGACCCGAATGTGGCGGTGCTCAACGTGAACAACCGAATTCAAGCGGTGAAGAACAACCTTCCTCCGATCGTGGAGCGAGAGGGCATCATCGTCATGCAGAACATGTCGAGCATGTTGATGTATGTGAACGTGTTTAGCACGGATGAAAATGTCGATCAGAACTTCTTGTACAACTACGCTTCGGTCAATATTCTCCCTGAGATCAAACGGATTCAAGGTGTGGGCCGAGCCAGCATTTTGGGAAACCGTGCCTATGCGATGCGAGTGGAACTCAATCTCGATCGGATGCGAGCCTACAGCATTTCGTCCGAAGACGTCATGAAGGCAATCGCGGAACAAAGCATGATCGGTTCGCCTGGACGATTGGGACAAGCAACCGGCCGAACTTCGCAAACGGTGGAATACGTTTTGACATGGGTGGGACGCTATAACAAACCAGATCAATACGAAAACATTATTCTTCGGGCCAATCCCAACGGCGAAATCTTACGATTGAAGGATGTCGCCACCGTTTCGCTTGGCTCTTCGTTTTATGATCTCTATTCGGACATCGATGGCCATCCATCGGCGGCGATTGTTCTCAAGCAGACCCCTGGTTCCAATGCTTCGGTGGTTATCGAGAAGGTGAAGGAACGACTCGAAGAGATCAAGAAGGAATCCTTTCCTCCTGGGATGGACTATGAAGTGAGTTATGACGTGTCGAAGTTTTTGGAGGCTTCGATTGAAAAGGTATTGCATACATTGTTGGAAGCCTTTGTGCTCGTTTCGTTGGTTGTGTTCCTTTTCTTAGGTGACTTTCGAAGTACTCTTATTCCGACCTTAGCCGTTCCCGTCTCGTTGATCGGAACGTTCTTTTTCATGCTTATATTCGGCATGTCGATCAACTTGATCACTCTGTTCGCGTTGGTTCTGGCGATCGGTGTGGTGGTGGACGACGCGATCGTGGTGGTGGAAGCCGTCCACGCTAAGATGCATGAGAAACATCTGTCGCCCTATGCCGCAACGAAAGAAGTGATTCAAGAAATCAGCGGCGCTATCATCGCGATTACGTTGGTGATGACGGCTGTGTTTATCCCCGTTACCTTTATGACGGGACCTGTAGGGGTTTTCTATCGACAGTTCGCATTGACGATGGCGATGTCGATCGTGCTTTCCGGTGTGGTCGCACTGACACTGACACCGGTATTGTGCGCAATGATTCTCAAGCCTCATTCCAATATCGATCCCAAGCGTGGCCCGTTAGCGTACCTCTTCCGTGCTTTGGGAGCTGGAGTGGGACGCATGGCTGGGTCCAGCGTTGGTATCGCACACACCATCACCGCGGTCATTCTCGCTGGGGCCGCCGGATATGGATTGAATCAACTGCTTCACTGGGAACCAGTGAGTGCCTTTGTGGAAGATACGGTCGGACTTCATCCGACATGGTCTTGGGTTGTTTCCGGTGTCTTTGGGCTATTGCTCATGCAGACTTTTCGGTCGCTCCTCTCGGAAGGGGACCGAAGCGGAACGCGTAAGCTCGGACCGTTGGCTCTTTTCCTCCATGGATTCAATCAAGCAGTGGAAGGGGTGACTACCTTCTATGCAGGTATCCTTCGACGAATCGTGACGCTGAGAACGCTGACGTTGCTGTTCATTTCAGCGTTTGGTGTCGGCATTCATTTGGTGAACCAAGTCCTCCCTTCTGGCTTCATTCCGCTAGAAGATCAAGGGATCATCTACGGGATTATTCAGACTCCGCCAGGTTCGACACTGGAGTACACGAACTCTAAATCGCATGAGCTACAGGCAATCTGCAAGCAGTTGGATGAGATCACATCGGTGTCATCGCTGGCAGGTTATGAAGTGTTGACGGAAGGGCGAGGTTCCAATGCAGGTACTTGCATTATCAATCTCAAGCCCTGGGCCCAACGTGGCAAAACGTCCAAGCAGATCATCGAGGAATTAGAAAAGCGAGGGCGCGATATCGCCAACGTAAAGCTCGAATTCTTTGAACCACCCGCTGTGCCTGGGTTCGGTGCAGCCGGTGGGTTCTCGGTGAATTTGCTAGATAAAACCAATACCGGTGACTACAAAGCTTTGGGCGAAGTCACCGATCGTTTTATGGATGCCTTATCCAAGCGAAAAGAGCTCAAGGGCCTGTTCACGTTTTTTGCTGGCAATTATCCGCAGTATGAGATCGTCATCGACAATGACGTCGCCATGCAAAAAGGGGTATCGATCGCCGATGCGATGAACAATCTATCGATCGTGATCGGAAGTACTTGGGAGCAGGGTTTTGTACGTTTTGGCCAGTTTTACAAAGTCTATGTGCAAGCATCACCTGAGTTCCGAAGGTATCCCGAAGACTTCTCGAACATGTTTGTGAAAAATGATCGCGGTGAAATGGTCCCTTATTCTGCATTTATGCAACTAAAGAAGAAGCAAGGGCTCAACGAAATTAGCCGATACAATCTGTATCCTACCGCCCCGATCCAAGGTGCCCCGGCGGCCGGATATAGCAGCGGTCAAGCGATCGCGGCCATTCGAGAAGTGGCTGCCCAAACACTTCCCCATGGTTACGGGATCGACTGGCAAGGCCTTTCTTACGACGAAGCGAAGAAAGGAAATGCTGCCGTCTATATCTTCTTGATCGTCGTTGTGTTCGTTTACATGGTTTTGGTTGGACAATATGAGAGCTTCATCCTCCCCTTGGCAGTGATTGTGTCCTTGCCGGTAGGATTGTTCGGTTCTTTCTTGTTCCTTCAGGCCATGGGGCTAGCTAACGATGTTTACTGTCAAATTGGATTGGTGATGCTCGTGGGATTGCTCGGTAAGAACGCAATTCTGATCATCGAGTTCGCCGTTCAACGCAACCGAGAAGGTATTAGTATTCGAGATGCTGCGATCGAGGGAGGCAAGCTTCGGTTTCGACCGATTTTGATGACTTCCTTTGCTTTCATTGCAGGTCTCATTCCGCTGGTGCGTGCGACTGGACCAGGAGCCATTGGCAATCGCACCATTGGAACGACCGCCGTGGGTGGAATGCTCATGGGGACGATATTCGGAGTCTTGGTGATACCAGGGCTTTACTATTTCTTCGGCAAGGTGGCCGAAGGACGCAAACTCATCAGGGATGAACACGATGAACCGCTCAGTGAAATCTTGGAACGGCACCACTAATCGTCGAGCGTTTGTCTCGGGGATGACGGCTAGCCTTATGTGGACTGCAACCGGGTGTCGCATTCCCGAGATTTGCTGTCCGCAAGCCATGTGCGAGCTACCATCTGCGTTTCAACGGAACAATGATCCACAGCAAGGATTGGTTTCCGATCAGAATTCGGCATGCCTCGGTTGGTGCGAGTTCTTTGAAGATCCGACGCTTCGTGCTTTGATTACCGAGTCCTTGGCAGGGAACCAAGAACTTAAGATCTTGGCGCAGGACATTCGAATTGCTTACAACGATTATCGCGCTCGACGCGGTTCGATCTTCCCCTTCGCTTCACTTGGAACATCGGCAGGGATCGAGAAGTCGAGTCGGTTTACTCGCGAAGGAGCTGTCGAGGATTCCCTTACCGCAGCTCCAGGAAAAGGATTTCCAGAACCACTTCCCAACTTCTTGGTAGCGGCCGATGTGTCGTGGGAAGTCGACATCTGGCGAAAGCTACGCAATGCTCGCGATGCTGCGGCCCTTCGTTACTTGGGAACACAGGCTGGCCGAAACTACGTCGTTACTCGATTGGTTGCGGAAGTCGCCGAAAGTTATTACGAGCTACTCGCGCTCGACAATCGTCTCATCACACTCGATAAGACCATTCAGATCCAGCAACAAAGTTTTGAAACGGCTCAGGCTCTCAAAGAAGCAGCTCGAGGAACGGAACTGGCCGTACAGCGATTCCAAGCGGAAGTTCAGAAGAACGTTAGCGAGAAATGGATCATTCAGCAGAAGATTACCGAGACCGAGAACAAGATCAACTACATCGCAGGTCGCTTTCCCCAAAAGATCGAGCGACCAAGCGTTGAGTATCTCGACGTGATGTTTCGCGCTTTAAGTGTTGGCATTCCTTCCCAACAGTTGCTCAATCGAGCGGATATACGTCAAGCCGAACGCGAAGTTGCCGCATCGGGGCTCGACGTGCGGGTCGCGCGAGCTCAATTCTATCCTTCCTTGATTCTCACTGCCGGCGTCGGATATGAAGCATTCAACACCAAATATTTGTTCTCCAGTCCCGAGTCGCTCATCTATGGTGCAGCGGGAGGATTGGTCGCGCCGCTCATCAACCGATCAGCCATCAAGGCAGAATACTTGAATGCAAATGCCAAGCAGTTGCAGGCAGTATATGAATATCAGCAGACGGTGCTGAATGCGCATATCGAAGTGATTAATCAACTTTCCAAAGTTGAAAATCTTGCTAACAGTCTAGAGGTCAAGAAGAATCAACTCCGGTCTTTGGAAGCCTCCGTGGATAATGCAACCAAGTTGTTCCAAAATGCACGTGGCGAGTACATCGATGTGCTGCTCTCGCAACGCGACATGATGGAAGCCAAAATGGTTTTGATCGAAACCAAGCAGCAGCAGTTGTCGGCAATCATTCGTGCCTATCAAGCCTTAGGGGGTGGCGGAAGGGCAGGTGATTTCGTGATCGATGGAGTGGAAGCAGAAGAAACACTCATGGAAGAGGAAAGGGCTCCCGTAAAGACGGATTCGGCCGCCAAGCGGACCCCGGGGACCGGTTTCTCAAAGTTCATTGCCTTCTCAAAAAATCACGAAGGCGTATCGACGGTGCAAGCGGTTGAATCGTCGAACCATGAGGCAGTACGAGCAGCCAGTCTCCAGGGAAATGTCGAGTAACGTTTCCTAAGCAATTGCTCTATTCAAGGTCCGGGATGCTCGAACGATAACCGTTTCTCGTTCGAGCACCGAATCCCCCTTGAAGTTCTAAAGAATGGGTTCGCCATCGATCGAATGTCTTACCTTGTCGGTACCTCGTACTACAGGGTAGCGAAGGCATCTTGCTCAAATACCGGCGTCCATGCTACAAAACTGCTGGTTCAAAGCGTACTTTCTCTCGGAGTTTCTTGAAATATGGCTCGCAATCAGACGTACAACGACGTGACGAAGACGGTTGGAAGCACTCCTATGATCCAAATCAATCGTCTGGTCCCCCAAGGTCAGGCGACCGTTTTTGCGAAGTGCGAATTCTTCAATCCGCTTAATAGCGTCAAAGACCGCATCGGCATGGCGATGATTGAAGATGCCGAGAAATCCGGGAAACTCAAGCAATCGACCCACATCATTGAGCCGACCAGTGGCAATACAGGAATTGCCTTAGCTTTTGTTGCGGCAGCCAAGGGTTATCGATTGACGTTGACCATGCCAGAATCGATGTCCATCGAGCGACGCGCTTTGCTCAAGGCATTGGGTGCCAATCTCGTGCTGACTCCAGCCGCAGAAGGGATGCGGGGAGCCATTGCTAGGGCTACCGAATTGGTATCGAATGATCCGGACGGATGGATGCCACAGCAATTCGAGAATCCAGCGAATCCAGCGGTTCACGAACGAACCACTGGTCCAGAAATTTGGGAGGATTCGCTTCACAACATCGATGCAATCGTTGCGGGCGTGGGCACAGGTGGAACGATTACAGGTGTGGCTCGCTATATCAAATCGAAGAACCCCAACTTCAAAGCCATCGCGGTCGAGCCCAAGCACTCACCTGTGATCAGTGGTGGACAGCCAGGCAAACACCGTATTCAAGGGATCGGTGCTGGATTCGTTCCCAAGAACCTCGATACCTCGATGATCGATGAAGTCATTCAGGTCGATGACGAAGACGCTTTTGAGTGGGGACGTCGTCTGGCCAAGCAAGAGGGAATCATGGCCGGGATCAGCAGTGGAGCCAACATGTGGGCTGCGGCCCAAGTCGCGGCTCGCCCTGAATTCAAAGGTAAGCGTATCGTCACCATCATGTGCAGTTTGGGTGAACGTTATCTTTCCACGCCTCTGTTCGGCGATCTTTCATGAGCGATGAAGTGCTTCCCATCGCCGTCTTGATTTCCGGCGGTGGAACGACGCTCAAGAATCTCATCGACCTTCAACAAAAAGGATTGTTGAAGGTCGATTTCCGCTTGGTGATCAGCAGTCGGCGCGATGCAGGCGGGCTCCGTTTTGCAGAGGATGCCAAGATCCCATCCTGCGTCCTTGCAAAGAAGTCGTTCGCAACCCAAGAGGCCTATCGCGACGAAGCCTTTCAGTGCATTGAAGCATCGGGAGCAAAACTGGTGGTGATGGGTGGTTTTCTATTGCATCTGTTGATTCCCGAACGTTGGACCAATCGCGTGGTCAACATCCATCCATCGCTTATACCGGCCTTCTGCGGTGAAGGGTACTATGGGCTCAAGGTACATCAAGCAGCCCTCGAGTATGGCGTGAAGGTTTCGGGATGTACCGTTCACTTCGTCGATAATCAATACGACCACGGCCCCGTGATCCTGCAACGTACCTGCCCTGTCCTCGAAGGGGATACACCCGAATTGCTACAGGCCCGCGTCTTTGCCGAAGAATGCAAAGCCTTGCCAGAGGCGATCGAGCTCATCCGAAGTGGACGCATCCAAGTGGATCCAACCAACCGTCGCGTAGCGATTCGCTAGCCGTTTTCTTGCGTAGGGTCTTCGCCTGCGATACGGTGGATGATGGGGCGATCGATTCCTGCAAGGGAGGTATCCGATGCGACCACCAACATCATCTGGTTCCAATCTGCGGCAAGGTCTCTATGCGATCAACGCGTTCCTGAACGCCATCAGTTTCGGTCTGGGTGGAGGAGCACTAGGTACGATGATCTTGCTCACGGTCCTGTCGGGTGGACTGCGCCAGGATGGCTGGGGAGCAGCGCCCGCGTGGTTGCTCTTGATGGCCCTCGGTGCATTCGGCGGGTTCGTCACTACAGCGGTGATGGCCTATTCCATGCTGCGTGATTCCGAGCAGATTCTCTTTGTTCGATGGGAATGGTTGATGCAGGCGTTGGGATCGATAGTTGCCTTGGCGATCGTCCCGTGGCTCTTCCCTTCCTATTACCTTTACATGAAGCTCCTCATTGCCATGGCGCTTCTTCCTGCGCTTGGTTGGGGATGCCGCTGGCTATGGCGGTGGGCTTTTTTCGCGGAATCTCAAGAATCTTAAAGGACGCGCGACGATAACTTCGCATCTTACGAAGACTGACGCAGATTGAGCGTGTTGATCACGAGAAGTGCATCCAACGGAGTGATCATGCCATCATTGCTCGTGTCGAGATAGCCAACATATTCTGGAGGAGATGGGAACGGAGTGCTTCCGACGCGATTGAGTCGATTCAACACCAAGAGGGCATCGATGGGAGAAACGATGTTGTCGCCATTGGTATCAACGGCGATCGTTGGATTGGTCGGAAGATAATTGTTGTTCCAGAACCAACCATCGGGAGCCGAGAGAACTGTGGGTGATGAGGGAGCAGGGAGTGGAGCCACCGGTTCTCCTCCAATGGCGGTTGTTTGGCTAGTTGGTGTGGTGGAGCCAGGATAGCAGTAAATATTGGTCTCGCCTGGGCACAGGAATTTGGGCTGAACACCAGGCGTGCCTAGCAGAGGTCCGATTGGGTCCGACGAACTATCGATCATGAGGCGAAAGGGGACATTGGCCGTATCGGTTGCCTCTGATGCATATGCGATTTGTAGAAAGTAGGTTCCGGGATCGAGCAAAAGCCCTGGTGATGTTCGAAGCTCATCGAGAGGAGCGACCAATCCTGCCAGGTACTTCTTGTTTTCATTGAAGATACTCACCCAGATTTCACCGGTCCTTGGTTGATCAGAGAGACCTTCCAACGAAAGGGAGAACAATTGCGGACGAGCAACAAACCATTCTCTTTCGACGATACGGTCGGCCGGGGCTAGTTGGGATTCAAACGTGACATCGGCGGTTGGAGTGGGAGATGAGAAAGTGATCTGCACCGAGAAGTTCCCGAGACGGAAAGTGTCGGCAACACTTTCACTTTTGATGCGAATAACATAGTCGGTCTGAAATTGAGGAGCATCGAAGACGATCTGAAATTGTCCAATCGAAACCGTCGAAGCAATGTATGGTCGCTAGGATCGGATGTGTCCATTTTAAGTTGAAGCACTTTCACTTCTTTACGGCCTTCTACCACCCATTTGAAGTCGGAAGGAATCTCTGCAACGATCCTTCTTCGGTGCTGCATCGTTTCCCAGCCTTCTTCCTCTATTGAGTATGGTCTTCGGCTACCTTGCCGTAAATACGCTGAATCTGCATTCAACCCACCGGGGATTCGCTATCGATACTTCGTTTGCTAGGAATCCCTGACGGTCATTGCTCATTCTCTTTATGCGATTGAAGCGGACTAGGCTAGGGCTTTTCGGAAGGTGGTTGTCGCGCTACCCACCTTCAGTTCGGTGCCTTCGCTAATCGATGGAAAATCAGCAGGGAATGGAAGTTCGCTGACTCCCTTGGGTTGGGTGGAAAGGATAAGCTTCCCTTTGCCACGAGCGTCAACCAGGATGTTTCCAACTTCTTTACCTGCGATCACGACGGCAACGCTCGTTTGAGGAGCTGCGCGTTCCACTTCGATCTTCAGTTTCCGCGTCACTCCACGTTCGGTTTCGACTTCATATTCAGCCGAGCCGCGAAGACCATTGGTTGCCGTGAAGGATGCTACCCAGTTGCCAGCTATGATGGTCGTGCCAGTGGAGCCTCCCGTCGAACCTCCCGAGGTTCCACTTGCGTTATCGTCGAGCTTTCCCAAATCGCCGAGCTTGCCCTGGAAGAGATCGCCAACCATCAAGAGTGTTTCGGCGGTAAGGGGAACGACCGACGCTGGAATGCCGTTGGCACCTTGACGATCATCTCCATCGCGAAGTTCAAGTTTTCCTCGACCACGACTATCGGTGGTGAGTGTGCCGAGAGAGATTCCGTTGATTTTGATATCGTACGACTGACTTGCAGGCGCTCCATCGAGCTTGAGAGACAACTCGGACGTCGTGCCAATCACTTCGTATTCGAGCCGGAATCGTACGCCATTGTGAACCCCTTGATATTCGGTCGAAGAGAATGCACTGGCGATACCGGCATGCTGATTGAGGTCGTTGATGACCCAGAGCGCGTCCATAGGAGTGATGTTGGAGTCATCATTCACATCGTGAAATTCGGGCGTAGATGCAGAATCGTCGGCCGATCGATTGAGGCGATTGATGACATGAAGAGCGTCGAGAGGAGTGACTCGCCCATCATCATTAACATCGACAGGATGAAGGAAGTTATGAGCTAGGTCGCCCGCCATCAGGGCGCGGCCTTCAAGGGCCTCCAAACGTAAACGACGTTTGCTTCTCGCAGTCGTTCGCGTGGCGACTTTCTGTGATTTGCTTGCGAAAGAACATCCGTCCGTGCGTTTCCAAGACCAAAAACTCATTATCGGCTCTCCTGGGAAAAAAGGATCTATCCAGGAGAGCTCAAAAAAGGTGTTCCAACCGCCATTAATTTTCTTTGGGTTTTTGGAGTCCCCTACGAATGAGGAGGGCTTCCACGGTTGGCGGTTGATTGCGGAAATCGACGTATTGCTGCATCACTTCCCGCGTTCCGCCTTTGGAAAGGATTTGATTGCGGAATGCCTCGCCATTGGTGCGGGAAAGACCGCCGCGTTCCTTCATGTAGGCAAATGCATCGGCCGCCAAGACCTCACTCCAGAGATAGGCATAGTACCCGGCAGAATATCCACCGCACCAAACGTGAGCGAAATACTGAGTCTTGTACCGGGGAGGAACGGCTGCCAATGCAACCCCATACTCTTGAAGTACTTTGGCTTCGAAGGTCTCGACATCTTGCGGAATCTGATCGGTCGAAAGCGAGTGCCAAGCCAAATCAAGCAAGGCCGCTGAAAGATACTCGAGCGTGTCAAAGCCCTTGTTGAACTTGTTGGCGGCGATGGCTTTCTTGAGCAGTTCGTCGGGAATGCGCTCGCCGGTTTTGTAGTGCCGCGCATAGTTTTGCAAAATGCTGGGCTCGATCGCAAAATCTTCGTGGAAGGTCGAGGGGAATTCGACGAAATCGCGCGGAACCGAAGTACCCGAAAGAGCAGGAAACTCAACCGTCGAAAACAGTCCATGCACTCCATGTCCAAGTTCGTGGAACATCGTCGTGACGTTGTCGAAGCTAACGAGCGTTGGTTCTCCCTCAGCCCCCTTGGGAATGTTCATAACATTCACGACCACAGGTAACTGGTGAAGAAGACGCGATTGCGAAACGAAGGAGTCCATCCAAGCACCACCCCGTTTGTTTTCGCGATGCAAGTAATCGGCATAGAATAGTCCAATCACTGTGCCATCTTCGTTGAGCACATCGAAGACGCGAACCGAGGGATGGTATACGGGAAGGTCGAATCGTTCTTTGAAGTCGATGCCATAGAGTTTCTTGTAGGCAAAGAAAACTCCATTCTTGAGAACGCCATCGAGTTCAAAGTACTGCTTGATCTGATTCTCATCCGCTTGGTACTTCTGCTTGCGAACGCGTTCCGCATAGTATTCCCAATCCCAAGGTTGGAGCGTTTCTTGGACTCCATCTTCCCGCATGGCTTGGGCGATTTCTTCCGATTCGATTTTCGTTTTTTCGACGACTTGAGGCACCAAATCCCGAAGCATCTTGAAGGCTGCTTTGGGATCTTTGGCCATTTGATCTTCCAACGCAAAAGCAGCATGACTGGCATAGCCAAGAATCTGAGAACGCTCGGCCCTTAACTTGGCAAGCTTCAATACCAAGGGCCGATTGTCGATGCCACCGTTGCGTCCCAAGCCTCGATAGGCCGATGCTTCCCAAACCTTCTGTCGCAAGGCGCGATTCTTGAGCGATGTCAAAATCGGTTGTCGTGTTGTGTTGGTGATGGCTAACAAGTATTTGTCTTGCAGCCCTCGCTCTTTTGCCGCTTCTCTTGCAGCTGCAATCTCTGCGGAGCTCATACCATCCAACTCTTCGACCTTCTCAACGATGACGGCGCATTCTTTGGTGATGGCTAAAAGATTGTTTTGAAATTGAGTTTCTACCAACGAAAGCTCTTCGTTGATGGCGCGGATGCGTTTCTTTTGATCTTCGTTCAGCTTGGCCCCCGATCGAACAAAATTCTCATAGTAATCCTTGAGAAGTCTTTGTTGCTCTTCGGAGAGCTTAAGCGATTCTCTCTGCTTCCAAAGCGTTTCGACTCGAGCGAATAAAGGTGCGTTGAGGAAAATGTTGTCGCTATGCGCTGCCAGCATCGGAGCAACCTTCTCTTCGATCTCTTGAATCTTGTCGTCGGTGTTGGAGCTTGCAAGATTGAAGAAAACCGCTTGCACGCGGCGCAAGATATCGCCCGATTTCTCAAGAGCCACCAGCGTATTTTCAAAAGTCGGAGAGGCGGGCAACTCAGCGATGACTTGGACTTCTTTTAGCTGCTGCGCAATGCCAGCTTCGAAAGCGGCCATGTAGTGTTCATGACGAATGGCCTTGAAGTTGGGTGCGGAAAGCGGAAGGTCACTGGCCACAAGAAATGGGTTGTCGTTGTTCATGGTCGTGGTAACGAGAATACTCCTCGAAGAACTGCGATCCGAAAGGGATGGGGATTGCGCGGGTAGAAGAGAAACGCTCACTGCGAACCATGCGGGCAATCCTGCCCAATAGAATCGACGAAGCATGCTCTGCGGCTCCTTTGTTTTTGTACGGGTCGATAGAGTGACCAGAATCTGTATTTCATGATGCCCACTCCAGAAAAAGGGTCCAAGGGGGCACCGTGGAATCAACAATTGTTATGTTGCTACGAGCTTATTGTAAACCTGCTACAATGGAATGTTTGGCGGGTGAGATTGATTCAAGAGGGGGGATATTACCGACTTTCCATGGTCATTTTTTTCTTATTGATAGCCGTCTTGCTTCTGTGTCTGAACGGTTTTTTTGTTTTGGCTGAGTTCGCCGCAGTCAAAATGCGACCCTCTCGTGTCGAAGAATTGATCGATGATGGTGTGCGCGGGGCCAAAGGGGTCAAGCATATCCATGATCATTTGGACGAGTATCTCTCGGTCTGCCAGTTGGGCATCACATTCGCCTCGATCGGGTTGGGATTCGTGGCCGAACCTGCGATCGTTCGCCTGATCGAACCCATCATCGAAGCCTTTGGTATCGCTCCGCATGGAACGGCATCTGCCTTTTCGTCCCATGGCATTGCATTTACGATCAGCTATTTGTTGGTCAGTTTTCTGCATATTCTGTTGGGTGAGTTGGTGCCGAAATCGGCAGCCATTCGAATGACCGATCGCGCATCGATTTGGACAGCGGTTCCGTTGCGCGTCTTTCGCATTCTTTTCTATATTCCCCTCAAAATGCTCAATGCATCTGCTAACCTCGTGCTCCGCGCGATCGGCATGGGGAATTTCAGAAATCATGAAGTCCATAGCGAAGATGAATTGCGTATCTTGCTTAATCAATCGCAAACGCAAGGCATGATGTCCTTTCGGCGGCTCCTTTTTCTGGAGAACGTTTTTGATTTGGGAGAACTCCGAGTCAAAGACGCGATGCGTCCTCGTTCGCAAGTGCGTTGTCTGAGCACGCAAGAGTCTTGGGAAGATATTCTTCAGACACTTCGCAAGTATCGCTTCAGTCGTTATCCGTTGCTCGATGCCGATGCCCAAGATCCGGTGGGAATCGTACACTTCAAAGATCTATTGTTAGATGGAAGTGAGAATCCCGATCTTCGTCGCTTGCAACGTCCGATCATCACCATTTCCGAAAATGCTCTTCTGGAATCGCTTTTGGCCGAAATGCAAAAGAAGCGCATTCACGCAGCGCTCGTCCGCGATAGCGTTGGACGTTGGACAGGATTTCTGACTTTGGAAGATGCCATCGAAGAGATCATCGGGACGATCCGGGACGAGTTTGAGGATGAAGAGACGATTCATCTGGGAGATGCACTTCAAGAAGATCGTGTGCAACTGAATATCGAAGCTTCCAATACGGTGGAAGCCATTCGAAAGACACTGGACCGAATGAAACCTGGTTCCTTGCCCGTTCCCAAGGAGATCATCGTTAAAGCCATCGAAGAACGCGAGCGGATTGTGGAAACGTATCTAGGGAACGGACTGGGTATGCCTCACGCTCGCGTGGCCGGCCTTTCCAAGCCTCTCGTTTTTGTCCTTCGATCCAAGGGTGGAATCGCCTATCGCGGCACCAATGAGCGAGCTCATCTGCTGATGGTCTTGCTCAGTCCTGCTGGGCAGCCTCGCGTGCACCAACGCTTGCAGGCCATCATTGCGACGATCATGGATGAAAGTGAGTACATCCCGGAGCGTTTGCAGAGTGCGTCGAGCGAAGCGGAAGTCCTCGAGATCCTCCGGACAGGCGAACAAGCAACGCTCGATTAGTATTGGACCTCTCTAGAACCTTCCGATATCCATGAATTGTTTGCTCATCGTTACCACGACTTTTCCGACGCACGAGGAAGCGCAAGTCATGGCGCGTGGTTTGGTGCAAAGCCAACTAGCCGCTTGCTGCCAAATCACCGGTCCGATCGACAGTGTTTATCCATGGAAAGGGGCTATCGAGTCGAGTCAAGAATGGCGGCTCGATGCCAAGACCTTGCCTTCATTTTGGGATGCGGTGGTAGCCTATATTCGAGCCCATCATTCCTATGAAATCCCCGAGATCCTTGCGATGCAAACCGAGCAAGTGGATCCACGCTATCAGGAATGGGTTGAATCGACGCTTCGAGCTTAGTGCCTTTCGAGCCTTACGGCTTTTCGAAGTTGTGTTTTAGGTACTCGGATCTTTGAGTTCGCTTTGGAGAGCATACCGCTTGCAAAGCGATTCAATGTCGCATCCTTGCCCCAATACAAACAACACGTCCCCTTCCCGCAAGGGTTGATCGACCGTCGGGGCAACAAGCGTTCTCCCATCGGCATGTCGAATGGCCACGATCAAAAATGTATGTCCTTCTTGCGTCCGGACTTCTTTGACTGTTTTTCCTGAAAGTGGCGAGCCAGGGGTGAGTGCGAGTTCATCGAGTTGAAGGCCGATCGCTTGAAGGTCTTGATTGATACCCTCTGGAAGCTTGGCATGTTGCAAAAGAGACTCGGCCGATGGATGCAAGATAAGGTGAGCCAGTCGGTCGGCGCCGATTTGTGTGGGAGAAATGACCTGGCTGGCACCGACTTGCTTTAGCTTTTTGACCGTGGTTGGTTGTTCGGCTCGAGCAAAGATCTGCAGCTGCATATTCAAATCGTGCGCGGTGATCGTGAGAAAGACGTTGGCTGCATCATTGGGCAATACAGCGGCCAATACCGAAGCGCGATCAATCGCCGCAGCTCGTAAGACGTCTTCTTCGGTAGCGTTCCCTTCCAGTGCGAGATAACCGGCTGCTCGCGCGTCGCGGATGGCAATCGGATCATTATCGATGACCAGGATTCCCCGTTTTCGTTGCGAGAGTGATTGGGCAAGAATCGTTCCCATCCGGCCATATCCGCAGATGATCACATGATTCTTAAGATGTTCGATATCGTGTTGCATGCGCCGGACTCCCAGGACCTTATTCAATTCGCCGCCAATCAAAAACTGAACGAAACCGCCCACTGTGTAAACAGCTGCTGCCGTACCAAAGAAGATGACGCCGATGGTAATGAGCCGCAATGCAGGTGTAGAAACCGGCTGCACCTCTCCATACCCAACACCGAAGATAGTGATGACCACCATGTAGAAACTGTCGGAGAAGGACCATCCATTCCAACAATACCCAGCAACCGCCAGCATCGATACGATACATGTGACCGTAAACCCAACCACCATTCTCCGCACAGGCGCCATGGCTTCGCTCGTAGCAAGCCGGCGAGCCAATGATTGCCTTTGAGGCTCTGGCACAATCAAATCAATCTCCCTTCAACAACGCACAAGCCGGAAAGCTCAGTGTATCGCGATTTCGACGGAGTTGCAGCGGGAGTCCGAGGCAATCAAATGGAGAGGGCAGGCAGTCTATTTGAGGAGAGTCGACATGCCTCCGTCGACGGAAAGAACCTGTCCGGTCATCCACGAACTCGTGGGGTTGAGTAGAAACGTGGCCAAGTTGGCGATGTCTTGAGGAAGTCCGGTTCTTCCTAAAGGATACTTTTCGGCAAGAACGCGAGCTTTCTCGGCATCAACAAAGAAGCGTTCGGTAAGGGATGTTTGAGTTAGGGCGGGCGCGATGCAGTTGACGCGGACATTCGGAGCCCACTCGCAAGCAAGTGTCCGTACGAGTCCTTCCAAGGCCGCTTTGGATGCTGCAACCGATGCATGGCCGAATAACCCAAGTGTTGCCGCAATGGAACTGAAGACGACCACGCTGGCCGGAGACGAGGTCGCTCCTTCGACTTCGTTTCTTCCGCCCGCTTTCAATGCCGGATAGGCCCATTGAAGGATCCGAATCGCCGCCAGCAAATTGAGTTCAAGGTCTTCGCGAAAGGTCTCCATCTTCAATGTCTTGAAGGACCGCAACTGAACGCTGCCAGGACAGAAGACTAAGCCATGCAATTCCAGTGGCAGCCATTCGTCCTGAAGAAGCGTCTCGCGGACATCGCAGGGAAAATGTTCCACATGGGACAGATCGTCACAGGCATTCCATGTTCGGCTCAGCACGCGAACGTGATGACCCTTTTCAACCAATTGCCGAACAATGGCTAAACCGATTCCCTTGCTTCCGCCTACCACCACATACTGACGACCTTCTGACATGCTGTGACCACCCCTGGGGAGAAACATCGACAATACTTTGGCAACCCAATGCATCGCACCAGCAAGGCAAAGCGACTCGATTGGCTGGGGGATTATTTCCGCCGATCTCCATTCGGCAATCGCGTTTCTTCAAAAAAGAGGCTTCTTTCTGTAAAGGGACTGTCCCAATCGCACTCCGGTATGTCTGAATCTGTAGCGCGATTGTCCCAAGCGCCGAACTTTGTTTTATCACGCTGTTCGAATGTCCCATTCGCTAAAAAGCACTGATACCTCTTGCCTAGTCGCTGAAAAAGTCCGCTTGCGGAGAATGCAACCTAGTCCAACGATCGGGAAGATCGTGATGCCGCGGAGCGATCGTCTGTATCGGTTGTGAGGGATAGGACGCGAGAAAGCCAACAGAGTTGCGAAAACAAGCTTGCCGCACATCGCTTCCCATCGAATTGCGAAAAATCATGGAGGGTAGGGCATGATAAACGAGGAGCATGCGGTGTACGAATCCACGGTCGATCCAACTGAGTCCGAGCCAACGTTAGGGGCTCGAGTGAAACGCGTCGCGGTACGCATAGGCTTTCTGGGCGTGGCGTTGGTTTTAGTGTTGGATACTCTTCCATGGTGGAACATCGTCTATGTTCCCAAGCTCTACGAACTCTATGTGGCCGAACCGATTGGATTGTGGCAAGGAGAATGGACACTCTTCGCACCCAATCCATTTCTCGATAATGGTTGGATGAGCGCGGACCTTCGCGATCAGAATGGCAATCGCTACGTATGGAACTCACCTCATTGGGTCGAAAAGGGGATCGTTGAGAAGTTTACGAAGTTCCGCCACCTCAATTACTACAATCGCATTTACTCCATCAACAATCGCATCGCGGCCGATGACTTGGCCGATTACTTGGCGAGAAGGCCGTTTGATCTCCAACCTGGGATCAACGATCCCTTGAAGTTGTTTGGCGAGCCGCCACCTCCTGCTGAGCCTGGGCCAATCGTCGAAGTGAAATTGTTTCATGTCAGCAAGACGATGTCCCTTGCACCAGATAGCCCCTTGCCAATGAAGGATGACATCCTTTGGATGCTTCGCACGGAGTACCTTACTACGAGGAACGTAGAACCGTGAAACCTTGGACCTGGCTCGTCAAGCGATTCGACGCCTTCCTTTTTCAAGGGTGCGATGTTCCGATGGCTGCTGTGGTGCGCATCGGATATGCCATCCTCTTGATCATCCATGTTCTGGTATGGCTACCCGATGCTGGGTTTTGGTTTTCCAATGAAGGAGTATTGCAAACAGAAACAGCGCAGGAACTTTTTCCGCGACGTTGGTCGATCTTTTATTGCCTACCTTCGACAGCCGTCGTGGTGCAAACCTGCATGTTGATCCTGATGGGGCACGCGATTCTGCTTCTGTTCGGAATCGGGGGACGATTGCAGAGCCTGGCCATCTTTCTTTGGTTGACCTCGATACACCATCGCAATCCAATCATTTGCGATGGTGAAGATACGGTGATGCGGTTGTTCGCCTTCTTCATGATCTTTCTTCCTTTGGATGCGTCCGCATCGCCTCTTCCATGGAATCGGTCTTCATCCAAGGATTCGCGACGAGCTTGGGCATTGCGACTCTTCCAGATCGAAATGACCTTGATCTATGCATCGACCGCTTGGTGCAAAGCGTGGGGTGAGACATGGCAGCAAGGGACGGCCTTCTACTATGTGTCTCAGATGACGGACGTATACGGTCGTCCTTGGCTACCGGATGCGACCTTCGGTTCGCTTTGGGTGGCGATGTTCTTTACCTACGCAGCCTTGCTCTTGGAGATTGCGCTTCCGATCGCATTGTGGATTCCGAAAACACGAAAATGGGCCGTAGCTGCGGGCATCCTTCTGCACCTAGCGATCGAACTCACCATGAATCTCTTTCTTTTCGAGTGGGTCATGATGCTTGGGCTGCTCACCTTTCTTCGTTGGGATGAGTTCAAAGCATTGGTTCCGGGATGGAGACGCTGGGATAAGAATCCGGCGAACTTGGGGGCTGACGGGCTCACAGGCCAAGCCGCAAACCTTGGCTAGAATACCGTAGCGATTCCGAGGCAAACGGCTCGGGCTAGCCATGGAATGGATCGAGAGATTTTTCTGTTGGGCTTGGTCGGAAAGAGAGATCTCTCGGAGGATTGATCCAACATTTCTCGCGCCGAGGGAAGGGTAGGCTACGACGTAGCGAAGTTCCCTGTCTATATTAGGGACACCGACGAAACGCAGGATGTAAGGTCGGTTCATAGCCAAGGATTCCAAGCGGGATCCGATGACGCCCTGGAGAGACTATGGTGTGGTGGAAAGACCTCTATCGTAAAAAAACGATCGCTCAGATTCATGCCGAATTGCAGTCGGGCGATGAGCAGGGGCATGCATTGACCAAGAACCTTGGATTGGTGGACTTGGTCTGTTTTGGGGTGGCTGCCATTATTGGTGCTGGGATTTTCTCCACCATCGGTAACGCCGCCGCGTCGGGTGGGCCCGCCGTCATTCTTCTCTTTATCTTGACGGCCATTGCCTGCTTGTTTTCGGCGCTTTGCTATGCAGAATTCGCTTCCGCGATTCCCATTAGCGGTAGCGCCTATACGTACTCCTATGCGGCCTTTGGTGAACTGATTGCTTGGTTGATCGGATGGAACTTGTTAATGGAGTACGCCATCGGCAACAGCGTCGTCGCCTTCAGTTGGTCCGAGTACTTTACGAATGTCGTCACGAACTTGAAGGGACTGAACGGCGAGCAATTGATCGCCATACCCTTGTGGCTACAAAACGACTATCTGACTTGTTCACAAGCTTGGTCAGAAGTGCAGCAGGCCGTAAAGGATGGAATCGATCCCGCAGGGTTGAAAGGGAACCCTCAACAGTTTGCACAGGTGTGGGCCGATGCACCATCGCTCGGCGGCTGGAAAGTGATCTTCGATCTTCCTGCAATGACCATCAACGTATTGATTACGGCCTTGGTATATGTCGGAATCAAAGAATCCAAGACGGTAAGCAATCTTATGGTGTTTCTTAAGGTCGCTGTCGTGATCTTGGTGATCATCGTTGGAGCAACCTACGTCAAGCCTTCCAATTGGTCACCCTTTGCTCCCAATGGAATTGCGGGAATCCTGTCGGGAATTGCTGGAGTCTTCTTTGCGTACATCGGATTCGATGCAATCTCAACGACGGCGGAAGAGTGCAAGAATCCCAAGAAGGATTTGCCGCGAGCAACGCTCTACACACTGATCTTGTGTACGATCCTCTATATCATGATCGCCTTGGTCTTGACGGGGATGGTGTCTTATTCTGAGTTGGGTGTGTCTGATCCGCTGGCATTTGTGTTCGAAAAATACAACCTCAATACCATGGCCACGATCGTTTCCCTTTCGGCGATCGCAGCCATCACCAGCGTTTTCTTGGTGTTTCAGTTGGGTCAGCCACGGATCTGGATGAGCATGGCGCGGGATGGGCTCCTTCCTCCTGCCTTCGCGCGCATTCACCCACGGTTTCGAACACCTAGCTTCTCAACCGTCGTGACCGGCATCGTTGTCGCGTTGCCCATTCTGTTTCTCAATCAAGCACTGGTCACCGATCTATGTAGCATTGGAACTCTGTTTGCATTCATGTTGGTATCCGCCGGTGTGTTAGCACTGGAAAACGATCCCGCTCGACTGGAGCACGCAACGTTTCGCGTTCCTTACATCAATGGCAAATACGCCGTTCCTTCGCTCTTCGCACTGTTTCTAGTCATTGGCTCAGCAGTTCTTGTGCATCCCTATCGCACCGGAAAGGTAACCTTCTCCGAGCTCTTTCCAAAAGATTTGGCTGGATGGGAAGCGACCTTCCCTTACGTTGCCTTCATCCTTGTCTTCGCCGTTATGTCGGTCTATTCCTATCGAAAGAGATGGTCGTTGATTCCTGTATTGGGAGTGCTCACCAATCTCTACTTGATTGCAGGATTAGGACACAACAACTGGTATCGCTTCATTTTTTGGTGTCTGGCTGGATTCGTTGTCTACTTTTGCTACGGATTCTGGAACAGCAAACTCCGTCGTACTCATTCCTAGAGGAATTGCATCATGCAGGCTTGGTTTCGTTTGGCGCTTCCAGCAATCATCGTATCGTTGATCATGATCGGAGCGGAGAAGTCCGCTTCTGCCGAAGAGTTTCTTCACGAGAAGTTGGCTGTGTTTAAGCCGATCTTGGGCAAGACATTCCGTGGCGAATTCGCCAACTCGACCCCTGAAAAGCCCATCATCGATGTCTCGAAGTGGGAACGCGCTATGAATGGACAAGCGATCCGCATTCTTCACTCGATCAATGACGGAAGCTATGGTGGCGAATCGATCATGATGTGGGATGCCAAGAAAGAGAAACTCGTCTTTTGGTATTTCACGACCGCTGGCTTTCAAACGCAAGGAACGTTGGAAGTGAAGGGTAAGGAATGGTCGAGCTTGGAGGAGGTGACAGGAAACGCCAATGGAATCACGCAAGTGAAGTCTACGACGATTCTGCGCGAGGACGGAAGTTACGATGTGAAGTCTGAGTACTTTGCCGATGGGAAATGGTCGCCAGGTCGCGAAACGCACTATGTTGAAGCAAAGGGCGCCGAAGTTAAATTTAAGTAGCCGCTACGACGGTTCTTCGGAAGTTGCGCAGTCAAGTGTTATCACAACCCGAAGCGTCAGTTTTGAAGTTGCGCATTTGAGTATTTATCACAACCCGACGCGTAAGCGAGGGACTAACTTTTGCAGAGATTTTGCGTTGTCCGAGACGTCCCTTGCTGACGCTTCGTGACATGAGGTATGCAGTCCCTCGCTGACGCTTCGGGTTGTGATGTATGTGATTCCTCGCTGACGCTCGGGTTGTGAAAGCCAAGCTAGATCAACGCTATTGGACGCCGAACGCTAATGAGCGCAGCTTCAAAACAAACGCTTCGGGTTTGAGCTACGTAATCCCACACGAACGTGGTTGGCCATTAAGAAGTCCATCGACTACTGATTGGCCGATAGGCATGGGGGCGTTCATCGGTTGGGATGATCAAGGGTCTTGGCCAAGAATGAACAACTTATAAACAACCCAAACGATTCCCAGAATCCACCAAGAATTGAAGAGCAGGGCCAGAAGTACACCTCCGAGCAGATAGGAAAGCCAGTTCTCCTTTTGTTTGTTTCCCAAGAACAGTCCGCCCGCAAGGACACCGATGCTAGCAGCAAGAGATAGGGAAACTGATATCAAAACAATGATCGAGATGATGCTGTCCTCTCTGCGTTACTTCTTTCGAGTTGAAGTGTTGGTCCAAATAGGTGAACGCTTGAAAAGGGCACTCTGAAACGGATTGACCACCCAAAAGAGTATACCTGCGTCACGACTTTGTGAAAAACGAAAATCTCTCTAGGACACATGGTTTGTAAAGCGATAAGTTCAAGGGATACCTGACAACCATTCTCTTTGCAACGCGATAGGAGGAATCTCATGTCAGCGGATTGGTTTTATATGACCAAGGGTTTTTTTGGAGGTCACAAAACGGTTGGTCCCGTTTCGGAAGTCGATCTGATGAAGAAGATCGAAGATGGCAAAGTGACGCCAGAGACGATGGTATCGAGTACTAGCAAAACACATGGACATTGGATTCGCATGAAAGAAATTCGTGCGGCCAAGAAGATTTGGGACAAGGCCCATCCAGCGGCGTGATTCCAAGCGATCGATGGATTGCTCCCACCTTTTTCATCCCACCTCAAACGATCCCACCACAAAAAATGCCGCCTCTTTCGAGACGGCATATCGAATACCTAGGGATGATTTTGCGCAAATCGTCGCGAACGAATCTTACTTCAAGAGAATGTTCTTGAACTGAACTTTCATCGCTGGTCCTGTGTGCACTTGGAAAGCAAGGATGCCTTCTTTGGATCCTTTTTCCGTTTGCTCATCGATCAGTTCGGACATGAGGATGTCATTGATGTAGTGTTGAAGTTTATTGCCTTTGGCGATGATCTTATAGCGATTCCAGCCATCTTTGCTGACCTTGCTTGCGAGTGCTGCAGGATCTCCGCACGTACCTACCACTTTTTTCTCGCCGGATGAAGTCACTTGAATGACTTGTCCTCGTTCCGCCATGATGCCACGGCCTTTTTCTTCGTAGTTGATGCCTGTGTAGCGCATGGTGGAATCGATGTCGGCTTGGTAGCCACCCACGATAAACTTTTCAGCATCCATGAGCTTGCTTCGGTACTGAATACCCGAGTTGCCCCCTTGGATTCGATACTCAAGAGTCAACTCAAAGTCACCAACGGTTCCACCCTTCCAGACCAGGAAGGTGTTGTTCTTTAGCGGCTCTTCAGCAGTGGTCGTTCCGGTGATCGCGCCATCTTCGACGCTCCAAAGCTTGGGCAATCCTTCCCAACCGGTGAGATCTTTTCCATTGAACAGCTCTTTGCCATTCTTGTCTTGCGCAGAGGAAATGGGGCTGGAGAATAGAAGCGAGCACGCAGTGATGGAGCAGGCGAGCCATTGAATGCAGTTGCGGCGGGAGAACAAAGTAGGCATGGAGGGATCCTCTTGAGAAAGGAAGCAAAAACACGAACCTCCTAAGAATGTAGTTGGCTCGCTTGAGACTCGCCAGCTCCTCTCCCTTTCCTAGCGATCCAAAACCACCCACATTTTTCGGAGTTTATCGAAAGATTTGTTCAAGTTTTGCCATTGGCCTGTTCTCAGCGTTTTGCTAGTTACTCGGATTGCATCCGATGGGAAAGGATTCCATCACCAAGATCGCACGGAATTGAGTGACTAACCACGATCAGGTCATCGGCCATGTCCGACTACACATCGACGGACAAACTTTATCAGCTTTGCGAGCAGCGGCTGCATATTTTGCAGCAGATTCGTTCGTTGACTTTGCAACAGTATGATCAGGTTCACACCTTGGAAACCGATCAGCTGCTTTCGTTGCTAGCACAGAAGCAGCATCTGTTGGATGAGATTCAATCGATTCAATCGCAGTTGATTCCGTACCAGGAGGAAGATCCCGATAGTCGTCGATGGAGTTCGAAGGAACGTCGCGTTCAATGTCGGGAGTGGATGGAACAAGGACAACTGATACTCAAGGACTTGGTGGCCTTGGAAGCGGCATCGATCGAAGCTTTGTCGCAGCAACGCGACGGTGTTGCCAGCGAACTGCAGTTGTACCGTTCCTCGCAAGAAGTTCGATCGGCCTACGATAGCCATGAAATGTTCCATGGAGCAGCCCAGTTGGATTCGCTCCACTCCAGTCATCTTTCCCTTGAAGGTTAGGTGAGAGTTCCATTATGTGGCGCGGAATTTTTGATTCAACCAATCTGGTCGGGCTCGAACAGACCTTAGCATTTACCGAGCGTCGACATCAACTGTTGGCGGGCAACATCGCCAATATGGATACACCGGACTACAAAACGCGGGATCTTTCGACAAACGATTTTCAAAAATCACTGGCAGATGCGATCACGAGCATCAAGTCCGCGGAGAGCATGCACGCTGACGAGAATGGTAATATCAGTGCGGGTTTGAGATCGGAGATGTTGGCCAAGAAGGCTAACTCGCTCGAGAAAGTACGCGACACGATGCAAGAAATTCTCTACCACGATGGAAGCAACGATAGCCTCGAACTTCAAGTAACGGAAATTGCAAAAAACCAATCCTTGCATGGAACGGCGACCGCATTGATTCGGTCCCAATTCCGTACCATGCAAATGGCGATATCCGAGTCGGTCAATATTTAATATCCACGGAAGGATAGCCCATGATTACTTCGCTCGATGTGAGCACCAGTGCTCTGGTCGCTCAAAGAACCCGATTGAACGCGATCTCAGGGAACATCGCCAATATGTCAACTCTTCAAAATGAAGAGGGAAAGAATGAGCCGTACCAACCACGCTTCGTGGTTTTCCAAACGGACGAAAATCAGACGGAAGGTGGCGCTTCGGGGGTGAAAGTGGCGCGCGTCGAAGTCGAAGACATGGACCCGCTTTATCGATATCAACCTGATCACCCACTGGCCATTCAAGACGGGCCCAAAAAGGGATACGTGGCCTATCCGAACATCAACATGAACGAGCAATTTGTCGACGCGCTCGAAGCCTCTCGCGCTTACGAGGCGAACATCGGGGTCATGGAAGTGACCAAGAGCATGTCGCGACAGACGCTCAGCATTCTTGCCTAGGTCCCATGGTACTGACTTGAATTCGAGGCCATGTTGATCGCCGGTCTCGAATAGAACTGGAAACGTGGTAGGTACCTATGCAGATCCCTAAAGACTCCTTGTTCAACACACATCCTTTCGTGGTCGCAAGCCAACGAGAGACAGAGCTGAAATCGCAAACGCTAGGCTTTGTGGATTTGCTCCGCCAAGGACTTCAAGGTGTCAATGACATGCAACAGGAGTCTCAGTCGCAGATCGAAGATCTGTTGACCGGGAAGGATGTCAATTCGGCTGAGGTGATGACCAGTATGCAGAAGGCAGATATGTCGTTTCGCTTACTCGTTCAAGTTCGCAATAAGCTGATGAAGGCTTACGAAGAGCTCAACGCGATGCGGGTTTGACGTGTTGTTTCGGGATTCACCTTTATTCCTTCTTTGAATTTCGATATACCCCCATTGGAATGTTTCTATTCGATTTTCATTGGTTTCTTCATTTGTGAGAGATTGAACGATGAACTACCTGAATTCACTCTTCAATCAAGGCCGAGAACTCTTCTTTTCCCTGACGCCCCAAGCGAGATTGATGGCGGGTCTAATGGTCGCCGTCGTCGTTGTATCGTCGGGATTCTTGTTTCGCGGTTCTCAAACCACAGCCAAAGTGCGGATCTTCGATGGACACGTTTTTTCCGATGAAGAATTGCATTCAGCGCAGATCGCTTTAAGTGAAGCCAAGTTGTCGGATTGGGAAGTGCAGGGCAACCAGATTTTGGTCCCCAAAGCGACTCGCGATGTTTATATCAAAGCAATCGGCGAAGCGAAGGCATTTCCGCTTTCCCCGGGAAGTTCAACGGATCAAGCACTGAATGCAGGAACGATGTTCGATGGCAATCTCAAGAATCAAGCTCGCCTCATGCACGCCAGACAAAAAGACGTGGGAAGAACACTTCAGAACATGCAAGGAATAGAGAAGGCCTGGGTCAATTACGATGAGCGTCGCGAGGGGTTCGCGCGAGAGATGAAACAATCGGCGGTGATCTTTGCCAAAGCGAGAGGCAATGTAGCTTTGTCCGAAACGATCAAGCGATCCATGATCAATGCAGTCAAGAGAAGTTTTGCAGGCCTTGAACCTGATGAGATCAGTCTGATTGATCTCGGAGTGGGGACGAGCATGGATGGTGAAGACGATCCTTTACAACAAGAGGGTTCCAAGTACCTCACGGCCAAGCAGAGTTACGAGCAGGACCTTCGGAAAAAAGCTATGAATCTTTTGTCTTCCTATTCGATGGAAGATGGAGATGTCAAAGTTGAAGTCTATGCAGATCTAGAACCAACACTGCGGGAAGCTCGCGAGACCATCAAGCACGACAAGCCGACGGCCATTCAAACCCAAAGCAGCACCAAGTCGGTTGAGTCTTCGAAAGCGGGTAGCGGCGGCCGACCTGGCGCTGAACCCAATGTAGGACTCAATCAACGCGCTTCGTTGGCATCAGGCGAGTCGTCCAGCAAGACCAAGGAAGTGACGGAAGGGCAGAAGAGCGTTACGGGAACCGAGCGAACCTTGGTAGAAACGCCGGGACTGATTCTCAAGAACGCTACCCTGGCAGTCTCCATTCCTAAAAGCTATCTCCAAAAGCATTATGTTCGACGTTGGAAGGACTTGAATCCCGAGGCAAAGCCGGAAGACAAACCACCCCAAATCACCGAAGCCGCACTGACAGACTTGCAGAACGAAGTGTCGCGGTCCATTGAAGGACAACTTGCTGCCTTGCTTCCACCAGCACCACCCTTGGACAAAGGGGCGAACAAGTATGAACGCGTTGTCGTGGATTTTTACGTGGATTCTCCATTGCCAGAACTGCCCAAGGCTTCTCTTGCAGAAACAGGATTGGTATGGCTTTCCAATTCGTGGCAAACGCTGGCCTTGGTAGGTGTAGCCATCTTTGCCATTCTCGTCCTTCGTTCTGCCGTTTCTGCACAACCTCGAACCCGCGATGAAGAGTTTGCTCGCGGCTTTGGGGTTCAGATCGATGAAACTATGGTCGGTAATGATCTCACCGCAATGATGGAAGAAGAAGAAGGGGTCGAGTCCGAATCGTCAGAGGAATCAGGCAATGCCGATTCTCCGGCGCGGCGTTTCACCATGACTGGTGAAAAGGTCCGCGAAGAGCTTGCACAAATCGTGCGTGATAATCCCTCTGCCGCGGTCAACATCATCCGCAATTGGATCGGAGACGCAGCCTAGATCTCGCCGAAGTCTTTCAAAAGCCCCTAAATCAATTGCTGCGAGACATCCTTGGTCAACGGAGAATCGACTCCTCCGGTATGGAGAGTTGACTTGCGTTCGATGAGAAGAATCAGGCATTCCTGCTCAGCGATTGGGCAATGGCGAACTCCGCGGGGAACGACGTACACTTGGCCAGCATCGATTTGCACCGTATGGCTCTCCATTGCGATGCGAAACGAACCTCGTAGTACGTGAAAGACCTCATCTTCATGTTCGTGCGCATGCCATACGAACTGGCCGAGTACTTTCGCCACCTTGATGTAGCAGTCGTCAAACTCGGCGATCACTTTGGGCGACCAGTATTCGGACAAGGCTTCGGCAATCGCGAGGGGATCGACTGCTGCATGAGGTATCGGTATCGCCATGTAGGGCCTACGTTCTTGGAATGGTGCAAATGACCGTAGAATGCTTGCATTCGGAATGATACAAAGCGTAGCTTCCGATGGGAAAGGGAGCCAGATCAGGCTTGACCCCAGATCGTCTCCATCGATAGAGTAGTTCGTTTGAATGGATTTCAACTATCGGCGCGCGAATCCCGCTAGCGAGATCGGATCGAAACGATCGGATTTCTCTATTTCGCAATGTCGACTTGCCCGCATAAAGGGCTCGATGTCGCCGACCCGGCACGACTATGGTTTACGGAGGAACCTCTGATGCGATGGACTCGTTTATCGACTAGCATTCCTGGTCTTTTCTTGGCTTTGGGGCTCACAGCCACTTCGGCATGGGCTCAAGCTCAGCAACCGAGGGGTGCAACACCTCGTCCTCAGGCCAATCTCGCGGCAGGAGGGAAGGGGGCTCAAGCAGCGATACCTCCGAATGGAGAGATTCCTGAAGTTGTCGCAACCGTCAATGGAGAAAAGATTCAGCGAAACGAACTCGCTCGCGAATGCGTTATTCGTTATGGCGAGCAAGTTCTAGAGAACATGCTCAACAAAACGCTGATCATGCAAGCGTGCCAAGCGCAGCAGGTCGTGATCTCTGAAAAGGAAGTGGATAACGAGATCGCTCGGATCGCAACCAAATTTAGTCTCAATCCACAGATGTATCTGCAGTTGATCGAGGACGAGCGAGGCATTCAAGCTCATCAATACAAGAGCGACATCGTTTGGCCGATGTTGGCGCTTCGCGCTTTGGCTCGCGACAAGATTCAGATCGATCCCCAGGAAGTGAATCAGCGAATCGAGAACGAGTTTGGTCCGACAGTGAAGGTTCGGATGATCGCAGTTCGCGATCCTCAGAAGGCTCAGCAGTTGTATCAGGCTGTCACCAAGGATCCTTCTAGCTTCAAGAAGATGGCCAAAGAGCACAGTGAAGATCCAACCAGTGCGAGCGTCGAAGGGCTGTTGCCTCCGATTCGTCGATACTCGGGTGACGATGAGATCGAGAAGATCGCATTCGCGCTACAACCCGAACAAATTTCCCAAGTGATCAATGTCGAAGGGATGCATCTCATCCTCCAATGCGTACGACATGAGCCAGCAACTCCGCCAAGCCGTGAGCAACTGCCAGCGATCGAAGAACGCATTCGCATGGGCCTGAGCGATCAGAAATTGCAAGCGATGGCAGAAACGATGTTTACGACATTGCATTCGCAAAGCAACGTCATCAAAGTGCTTGGTGATGCCGCAAAGCAACAACAACATCCTGGAGTCGCCGCATTCATCAACCGTCAGCAAGTGCCAATGTCCATGCTTGAGGATGAATGCGTTCGACGCTTCGGAGCAAAAGTGCTTGAGGGCGAGATCAATCGCAAGCTTTTGGAACAAGCACTTGCAAGCCAAAAGAAGCAAGTGACCCAGCAGGATATCGACAACGAAATTGCTCGTGCGGCCGACTACTACGGATTTATCAAGCCTGATAAGACTCCCGACGTCGAAAAGTGGCTCAAGAGCGTCCTCGAGGAAGATGGCGCAACCTTGGAACTCTACGTTCGCGATGCAGTATGGCCAACGGTTGCACTGAAGAAGCTTGTGGAAGGTTCGATTCAGATTTCCGAGGAAGATCTGAAACGAGGATTCGAGTCCAGCTATGGTCCACGAGCAGAAGTATTAGCGATCGTTCTCAGCAATCAACGAACCGCTCAAGAAGTTTGGCAAATGGCTCGCAACAATCCCACTGAAGATTTCTTTGGTCAACTGGCAGCTCAGTATTCGGTAGAACCAACATCGCGAAGCAATCATGGCAAGGTTCCACCGATTCGCAAGTCGGGTGGTGCTCCTGCCCTAGAGAAAGCTGCATTTGAATTGAAGACAGGCGATATGTCTGGTATCGTCGAATCTCAAGGACAGTTCATCATCCTTCGAAGCCAAGGCTTCACCAATCCGGTTGTCAAAGACTTCAATGCGGTCAAATCGGAATTGCAAAAGGACATCTATGAACGCAAGAGTCGAATTGCGATGCAAAAGTATCTCGACGATGTCATGAAGCAATCGATGATCGAGAACTACATCGTTCCCAAGAAGAGCCAAGTCGGCGCTGCCGTCACGAAAGAGGCCGTTCGATCGGGTGGCTCGATCCAGAAATAGTTGGATCGAATCGTGGAGATCAGCAAAAGCGTCCGAGTTTCTCGGACGCTTTTTTTATTGGTGTTTGCGATTGGACGAGGAAATAGGGAATGTTTGAAGGCTTCGCAAAGCCAATACTTGCGAAGTGTTCCGGGGCTAGCTAAAAGTGTAGCTTCCTCGGGTTGATTTTTGCACGATGGGATTCTTCGCCATGTTTGACGTTATCGATTCCAAGATCGTTTTGTTGGTACTCTTGGTAGCTATCGCCGTCGGATATATCGTCCTTTGGTCCAGATCCTTATTTAGTCGTCGCAATGAAAAGCTCCTACCAACTCCGTATCAATGGATGGTCGGATTCATCACCGACTTCTTGGATACCATCGGCGTTGGATCGTTTGCAACGACTTCAGCATTCTATCGATTGGGAAAGTCGGTGGATGATAGCAATCTTCCTGGAACCTTGAATGTTGGCCATACCTTACCGACGATCCTTCAAGCGTTGATCTACATATCGGTGATCGAGATCGATCTATGGACATTGTATTTATTGATCATTGCATCGATCTTGGGGTCCTACATGGGAGCGAAGATCGTTTCCAAGCTACCGAAGCAGAAGGTTCAGTTAGGGATGGGGCTTGCTCTGTTGGTTGCAGTAACAGTCATCGTATGCAAATTGGTCGGTGCTCTACCGGGACAAGGTGAAGCGTTGGGACTGCGTGGTAGTTACTTGATCCTGGGCATCATTGGTAATTTCATTTTCGGCGCGCTCATGACGATTGGAATTGGCGCGTATGCTCCCATCATGATCATGGTCAGTCTTCTGGGGATGAAAGCCGATTCCGCATTCCCATTAATGATGGGATCTTGCGCATTCTTGATGCCTGTGGCTAGTTATGAATTCATCAAGTCGAACCGGTATGATCCTCGAGCCGCATTGGGGCTGACCCTTTTCGGTCTTCCCGCCGTTGCGTTGGCAGCTTGGTTCGTCACCATGCTTTCCAAGGAGTCGAAGAATCAGTCGGTCCAGTACCTGAGCTGGTTGGTGGTCATCGTGGTGATTTACACCGCCCTAACGCTTCTGTACTCCTCTTTTAAGAAGAGCAAATAGGGTCGTTTTTCCAGGGATTTTAGCGATTTTTCGCATCTGTCATTTTTTTCGGCGCTCCCCTCGGAAAAAAAGCTAGGGTTTCTTTGGTGCTGCAGAAACCGCGTGCCCACGCTATTTCTTCGGCCTTTGCCCCCTTTTGCGATCGAAGCTCGATCGCGCGATCCGATGCCATTTTAGGGAGCGTGGGAATGCAAATACTTCCCGATTCCGCATTGAGGGTAGCTGAGGCCACTGTTGGAACGAAGAACAAGTTCCCGAAGGTTCTCTGCGTTGATGATGATCCCAACGTAACCACCTCGATCGCAAGAGGTCTTCGACCTTTCCTCGTCGATGTGATCTGTGCCTACCACGGTATGCAAGGGATTTGGTTGGCGACGACGGAGAAGCCCAACCTAATCATTACGGATTTGGCGATGCCGTGGACGCGAGGAGAAGAGCTCATCGATACGCTCTCCAACCATCCCGCCACTAGGCATGTGCCTCTGATCGTTCTCACAGGACGATCGAGTACCCACTACGGAATGCGGTCCGATGAGCTACCAGTAGTTCGCGTCTTTCAAAAGCCAACGCCCTTTGAAGATCTTCTCGAGGAAATCAAGAAACACTTGGTTTTGCAAGCGAGAACTCGACAAGTCACCTTCTTTAGCTGATCCAAGGAGATTCTATGAAGGGTGTCGTATTCACTGAATTTCTCGATCTCGTCGAAGGACGATTCGGTTTGGCAATGGTCGATCGGATCATGAGCAAATCGTGTCCTGTCACGCAAGGCTTCACCACCGTTGGAACCTACGATCACCACCAACTATTGAATATGGTGGATGAGCTAGGTGATGCCGTTCAGGTCGCTTCGAGTGATCTGGTCAAAGCCTTTGGGGAACATCTCTTCGGACGGTTTTTGAATTCCTTTCCCGATGCATTCCGCGGAATCGACTGTACGTTCGATCTCCTCAAGGCTGTGGAGACGGTGATTCACGTCGAAGTACAGAAGCTGAATCCCGATGCTGAATTGCCTCGGTTCAACTTCCCCGAAGCAGCCGAAGGACAGTTAAAGGTTGTTTACCACTCGACTCGTCCCTTTGCCGATCTCGCGGAAGGCATGATTCAAGCTTGTATTGTCCATTTTGGTGAAGCGTTCGAAGTCAATCGAGAAGATCTACCAGGTGAGCCCGGGACATCGGCTGTCTTCACGCTGGCACCTCTTCATGATTCTTCTTGTAGCCCCGTCTAATCCTCTCCTCTTTTTTCCTGCAAGGTTGAGCCCGGTTATGAGTGATGTGGAAGTGCTTCATCGCATGCTCGAACGCGAACGAAGCGCGCGCAAAGAAGCAGAGCAACTTCTCGAGAGCAAGAGCCGCGAGCTCTTTCTCATCAACCGCGAACTCGCAGAAACCGCCGAGCAGCTCAAGGACCAGGTTCACAAAACGCGAACGATCATGAATTCCGCTTCGGAAGGAATGGTCGTGTTTGATGAGCATGGTGTTATCGAAACGCTCAATCCAGCTGCGGAAGAGATCTTTGGGATCAAGACGGATGATGCCATCGGCACACACCTTTGCCGATTCATACCTTCGGCGGAAAGCTGCGATCGCTTTTCCAACGATGTTTGCTGTCTCCAATTCAAGCTTCCCGAAAACATTCGGGCGAAAGAGTATTGCGGCGTACATAAGAGTGGCTTTGCGATTCCATTGGAAGTTAGCTTCTCGCGGGTGAACTATCGCAATACCACTTTCTTTCTCGCCATGGTCCGCGATCTGACCGGCAAAAAGCAGATTGAAACGCAGCTAGCTCAAAGTCAGAAGCTCGAAGCTGTTGGCCAACTCGCTGCAGGGATCGCTCACGAAATCAATACACCGATCCAATATGTTGGCGACAACACTCGATTTCTCAAGACTTCCTTTCAGGACATTCTGCAGCTTCTACAAATCGTAGAAGATGTCCTTATGAAGGACGCTGGTGAGCGACAGCAGGAACTCATTGAGTCGACCCGCTCGTACATTGAAGCCATGGATCTCGAGTTCTTGAAAAACGAGATTCCATTGGCTATCGATCAGGCCTTGCAAGGGGCCGAAAGCGTGACTCGCATCGTTCGAGCCATGAAGGAGTTTTCTCATCCAGGCTCGGATGAAAAACAACTGGTTGATCTCAATCAGACCATTGAGAGCACGTTGACGGTATCCAGAAACGAATGGAAGTACGTTTGCGAGTTGCAATGTGAACTCGATCCGAACCTTCCTCACATTCCTTGCTTTCCAAGTGAACTCAATCAAGCGTTGCTCAACCTATTCATCAACGCTGCCCATGCGGTTGAAGCCAACGACAAACATAACGGTGAGAATCGTGGTAAGTTGATCGTCCGGACGTATCAAGATCACGATTGGGTGACCATCGAGGTTGGGGATACCGGATGCGGAATTCCTACAAGGATTCAGAATCGTATTTTTGATCCCTTTTTTACGACCAAACCAGTTGGCAAAGGGACTGGTCAAGGGTTGGCAATTGCCTACAACGTGATCGTCAACAAGCACCATGGCAAGATCGAGTTTCGAATCAGCCGAAGGTGAAGGACGACCTTCTTCTTGCGTTTACCTTTGCACGAAATGGCCGCAACGTCCAAGATTGCAGCGGGAGTCGGCGGTAGTTCCGCTACTCAGATGCGTGGATGAGTTCGCACTAGATGAAACCAAGAGGCTAATTGCAACAATGAATCGAACCGAAGTACTTTTCGTAGATGATGATACCAACGTGCTCAATGGGCTGCGAAGGATGCTCTATTCGCAGCGAGATCGTTGGCATATGCATTATGCGGTGGGTGGCGGAGAGGCCATTCAGCTCATGCAAAATAATGCATTCGACGTCGTCATCTCGGATATGCGGATGCCGGTTCACGACGGTGTGGCTGTCCTCAAGGCCGCCAAAGAATATTCTCCAGCCGCGTTGCGTTGTGTACTTTCAGGCCAATCCGATCGCGAACAAGCCTATCGGGTATTAGAGACGGCGCACCAATTCATCTCCAAGCCATGCGACGTCAAGGCCTTGGAGTCTGTCATCCTCAAAGCCCAAGCCCTCAAAGCCAAACTTCCACCCAATGACGTCAAGGTCATGGTAACTTCTCTTTCCAATCTCCCCGTGATCGAGAAGAACTACTCGCGTTTCATGGAGGAGATTCAGAAGGACCGTCCATCGATCGATGTACTGGCGGAGTCTGTGGCGAGTGATATTGCTTTGACTACGAAGGTGCTTCAGTTAGTGGCAAGTTCCTTTTTTGGTCAACCATCCAAGATCGCCTGTCCCAAAACGGCCACCAAATTGCTTGGTGTGGAGCTTCTGACGGAACTAGCAATTCATCGCAAAGTTTTTCGTCCATTTCGCGGCGAACAATTGGGGACGTTCTCCATCGAAGATCTTACCGAGCATTCCTTGGATGTAGCTCGATGTGCTAAGGCGATTGCCTTGTATGAAACGGGGGACATGCAGATTGCGGAAGCTGCTTATTTGGCTGGTATGCTCCACGACGTTGGAAAGCTAGTGCTGGCCGATCAAGCTGCAGAAGCCTATTCGTCGGCGGTGGAACTGTCGATGGCGATGAATACCACGTTATGGGAAAGTGAAACTCATGTCTTTGGGACATCGCACGCGGAGATTGGAAGTTATTTGTTGGCTCTATGGGGACTGCCAAGTTCGGTAATCGATGCAGTATCGTGTTATCGCCAACCTTCGGAATGCAATTACGATCACTTCGACGCAGTCACCGCGGTTCATGTGGCCAACCTGTTGCGTCGTCGAAGTTACGCGGTTCGCTTACCGGAGCAAGATCTCCTGTATGCGTCCGAACATCTCGTCAAAACAGGTTTGGCAAGCCATATCCCTCAGTGGTGCGAAACCATTCGTAGCGTTGTGAATTCTGACACAACTTCATCGAATTCTAGCCACTCTTCTGCTCATAGTGCTGGAGCTTGTTGATGACCCAGAAAGTGTTGTTTGTTGATGATGAACCGAATCTTCTTCAAGCGGTCAAACGAGGCCTTCGTGGCAACTTTGATCTCGATCTTGCGGAAGGCGGATTGGCCGGGCTTCGGCAACTTCGTAACGAGGGACCGTATGCTGTTGTCATCTCGGACATGCGCATGCCGCAGGTAACGGGCCTGCAAGTACTAGCAGAGGCCAAAAGGCTTTCGCCAGATACGGTCCGCATCATGCTCACCGGCAACAATGATCAGAAGACTGCAACCGATGCAGTCAACGCTGGTGAGGTCTTTCGATTCCTGAACAAGCCTTGCCCTATCGAAGAACTTTCGCAGACCATCCAAGCTGCGATTCGTCACTACGATCGCATTACCACCGAACGCGCAATTCTCTCGAAGACGCTCACTGGAAGCGTTGGATTGATCACCGAAATCCTATCGATGGTCAACCCAACAGCGTTTGGCCGAGCAGGACGATTGCGACAACTTGCCAAGAGACTTTGCGAGAAGCTCTCGATCGATGACGCTTGGCAAATCGAAGTCGCTGCTATGCTTTCGCAGATCGGCTGCGTGGCTGTTCCCGAAGCGATTCTCATCAAAGCAGCACAAGGCGCGCAGCTTACGGTCGAAGAGACGATTGCGCTGGAATCGTATGCCAAAGTGGGAAGTCAATTGGTTGCCAAGATTCCACGTTTGGAATTGGTAGCCGAAATGATCGGCAAGCAAGGCGATCGCAATCTCGATCCATCGAGTTTTCCAGGGATGGGACCGCACGACGATCGAAAGAGCAAGATCGAGTTCGGCGCATTTGTTCTTCGGCTCCTTACCGATTTTGATCGCTTCGCCGAAAAGCTCTCGATGCTCGATGCGATCATCAAAATACAAGAGCAAGATCCATCGCCGCATCCGCCAGAATTGCTGGAAGCTCTATCCGAGCTTACGGTGGGACGGCTTGAGTCGCGCATGGTTACCGTCAAAGAACTTCGTGAGCGAATGGTTCTCGATGAAAACGTTACCACGAATAACGGCGACATCTTGATTGCTAAGGGGCACGAAGTCACGTCGTCGTTGATCCAACGATTGTGGGCGTTTGAGCGGACGGCGGCGGGCGTGAAACAGCCTATCCGCGTGCTTTGCCATGCGATCACGGGACCAGGCGAAACCCCAGTCGATCAGCGTTGAGAGGCCGAAATACAAAAGAGATGATCCACGCCGCGAATGATCAGACGATTGGCGTCGACGGCGGGGCTAGCCATCAATTGTTCCCCTAGGTCATTCTCGGCCAATACTTCGAGCTCAGGTGTGGCCTGAAGGACGGTCACCTTTCCGTCTTGGCCACAGAGAAGAATCTTCTTATCGAGAAGTAGGGGCGAAGCTGCGAACTTCCCACCGATGCGGCGCTTACCTAACTCTTCTCCGTTCTGCACATCGTAGCAGGATAAAATACCTGTATCGGTCAGTGCATAGACGCGTCCATCGAATCCAAGAGGGCTCGAGATCGTCGGTCCACCTTTGGTCGCTTGCCATGCAACATGACTTGTGGTGATATCTCCTTGGCCATCCAGACGCATCCCTACAAGCACAGGTCGCATGTAGCCGGTTGAGAAGACGATGCGATTCGATTCCAGGATCGGCGAAGGGGTCGTTGAAAATCCTTCTCCGTGATCGGCCCGCCACACTTCTTTGCCCGTTTGAGGATCATATGCCACGATCCATTGGGCACCTGGAATAACGGCGATTTTCTTTCCATTAGAATCGACGATCAGTGGCGTGCTATAAGCTTTTCGTTGCTCTTCATTCTTGGGACGCAAAGGTGGTCGCGGTGTTTTCCAACGTTCTTTACCTGTAGCAAGATCCACACCCACGACGAATTGCTCATCGATTCCATCGCAGACCAGAAGGACAACACCATCTGCGATGATGGGAGAGCTTCCAGGGCCGACACTATGATCGATCACGTATTGAACGTTCCAAAGGACCGTACCTCGCGCGGCATCCAAACACCATGTTCCATAGCGTCCGAAATGGCAAACAACCTTGCCATTTGCAATGGCGGGTGTCGGTGACGCATAGGAGTTCAAGGAATGGATGGGATCGACTTGATCGAGAGAAGCCAAACGGATTTCATGGATCTTCTCTCCGCTGACGAGATCGATACCATAGGCCCAGAGTTCGACATCTCCCGCAATGACCTTGTCCGTGGCGAGACTCTTTTCGGCTTTGCGGACGAGATCCTGTGGATCGGGTTCGGAAGTCTTGGCGGTCGTAACCCAAACCTTCCCTTGCGACGTGACGGGTGAGGACCATCCTTTTCCAGGCAATGGAGTTTTCCATGCAAGGTCGGTTGGAAGATTCCAGCGATCAGGAAGTTTACTGAGCGAAGCGTGATTGTTTCCATCGGGGCCGCGAAACTGGGGCCAATCGGCAAAGGTGTTGAAGCCTCCACTGAGAGCGATACCCAATGCGGATCCCAGGACCCAATTCGCAATTCGCATATTACATCCACGCAGGAACGAAGAACCAAAGCAGCGTCAAAGCGGCGCAAGCCACGCAAGCCAACGTGGCTGCGGTCCAAGGTTGTGCATTCGGTTCCACCGATGTTGTCTCGCTCGGTTCCATATAAAGGCGAACCAAAGCCGACAGGTAATAAACCGCACCAATCACTGCGTTGATGGCCATGATCATGGCACCGACGCGTAGCAGCGTGTCGTTGGCCGACACGGCATACAAAAAGATTTGGAGCTTGGCCCAGAATCCAGCCGTCAATGGCATTCCGATCAAACTCAGCAAGCTAATCGTCAAGCAGATGGCAACCCAAGGATTGCGTCGGAACAGGCCTTTCGCATCCTCGAGCTTGGGATCATGTTCAGGCGATGTCGCCATCGATGCCAGGGCCGCGAATACACCAAGCGTCATCGCACCATAGGCCGCGAGATAGACGAACAAGGGTCGCGAGGAGAGCCCTTGATTCAACAAGGCGACCAAGCCAAACAGCAAGTATCCCGTGTGAGCGATCGAAGAATAGGCCAACAAGCGTCGCCAAGTGGTCTGCACCAAGGCAGTAGCGTTCCCCAAAATCATGGTGACCAAGGACAACGTGATCAACACGGGCGTTACTTCCGCAGCCATGCCTGGTGCCAAGGTTGCTCCACCCATCAAACGTGCGAGAGCGAGGAAACCTGCCACTTTCGGTAAGTAGGCCAACAAGGCAGCAAGAGGCAAAGCGCTTCCTGCAAAGACATCAGGTGCATAGAAGTGAAAGGGAACGGCTGTGATTCGGAAGGCCAACCCTGCAATGACCAATGCCATGGCCACGCTACCGAGGTTGGACGAATTGGAAGACAGAGTAGAAGTGATTCCTGCCAACGAAGTTGTACCCGACAACCCAAAAAGGTACGAAGCTCCCAGCAAGAAGATCGTCGTGGAGAATGCGCTCAAGGAAAAATACTTAAGCGTTGCTTCGCGACCTTGACCATCGATTCGGCTCACTGCCAACAAAACGGTCGTTGGAATACTGACGAGTTCAAGACCAAGATAGAGAACCATCAGGTCATTCGAGGCAGCAACGATGACGAGTCCGGAGAGGAGCATCAACAAGCAACCATGGAACTCCGAGGCAAACTTTTTGGGAGTCATGGCGACCGAAATGGCGGTGATCAACGCACCACCCAGAAATGCCAAATGAATGCCATAGCGGCTTAGCTCATCGGCTCGGAATAATCGCGTTGAGGATTCCATCGAAGCTCGGCCGCTGAGCCACCACCAAGCCCAGATCACAAGAATGAGAACGAGCGATGCCCATCCCCATCCATCATCAGAGCGTTTTTCGGTTGGTTCGGGGACCTTGTCTTCAAAGATACCAAACAGCAGCAAGCCGCAACCGGCTATGAGCAGCGCGAAGGCAGGGCCGAGTGTGGGTAGGTTTTCGCGGATCAAATCGAGAACGTTCATGACTACTGAGCCTCTCCTACCGCGACCAAAGAGCGATCATCGCGCGTTTCGAGTGAACTGACCGGAGTCGGGGCCACTGCTTTGTCCCCATTTTTGTAGATTTGCGAAAGTCGGTTGGTGTCACGGCCTACCAGAGTCATGGCCGTTTGAGGTACCACACCAATGAAGATGCTGATGAGAACCATGGCCAACAACGGAATCGACTCGCGATTGCGAAGATCCTGCTGGCTGTTTGCGCCAAAGGTCTTGGGTTTTTCAGCAAGACCGAACAATAGGTCGCGAACCAAACGCAAGGCGTACCATGCTCCAAGTACAACACCGAGTGCAGCGATCCCGGTCACGACTTTGTTGCGAGCGACCATGGCTGTTAGTGCCATCATCTCTCCTACGAAGTTATTGAGGCCCGGCATGCCCGCACCGGCGATGACAAAGAACACCATCAACACAGCCAAGCGAGGGTAGATCGACGCAAGACCTTTCGCACCTTTGATCAGGTTGGAAGTACCGCGGCGAGCGATCAAGCTGCTTGCGAGCAAGAACATGGCAGCGGTCGTGATGCCGTGATTAAACATTTGAATGGCTGCCCCTGAAACCCCTTCTTGGTTGAGAGCAAACAAGCCAACGGTGATGAATCCAACGTGACTGAGACTGCTGTAGGCCAACAAGAGTTTGAGGTCGGTTTGCGCCAAAGCGGCAAGAGCACCGTAAACGATGGCTACCGCTCCGAGCGTCCCTAAAACCGATGGACCATATTCGGCACAGGCCGCAGGTACCAAAGGAAGGACGATTCGCAACAAACCGAAGATGCCCAGTTTCAATACAACAGCCGCAAGCAATGCTGCCGTAGTCGGATGCGAAGCTTGGTACGTTGTGGGCAACCACGTATGAACTGGCAAAAGAGCCATCTTGATTCCGAGTCCCAGAATCAACAACGCAAAGATCCAAAACTGCTCACCGGCGGTCGTGCTCGGAAGCGCTTCCAAGGCTCGCTTCGAAAGTTCCGAAAACAGAATGGTAGGGGCTTCGATGGACGAGTATTTGACGACGACTGCTACCAATGCAACCACCATCGGAATACTTCCAGCCAAGGTATAGAGTACAAAGCGTTTGGCGGCAGCCGTGGCATTCTTTTCGCCCCAACCAGCAATCAAAGCCAACAAGGGCAAGAGGGCGAGTTCAAAGCCAACATAAAAAGAAAGAATATCCATCGAAAGGAAGACGAGCAGCAAGCCTGACTGAGCCAGAAGGGTCCAACCGGCATATTCGGCAAAACGATGCGTAATGCTCAACGTTGCTGAAACAAGAACAGCAAACGTAACCAAGGTGGTTAACAAGGCCATGGAGGCACCTAGTCCGTCGGCTCCCCATGCCATGTGAAGCTGGCGACCACCGCTCAGTTGAATCAACATCCAACTCGGTTGATACAAAACGGTTGCTTGAACAGTACCGTTGGCCAAGGATAGCTCGGCCGTCGAAGCTGCATGCTTCTGCCAAACCAAGACGGTCAATACGATCGCAATCGCTAGGTTGATTCCTGCGATCAGTGTTCCTGTGCGACGTGTGGGAATGACTTGCGTCCCCATCATCGACGTGATCAAGAGTACCAATCCACCGATCAGTGGCAATAAGATGAGTAGAGGAATGAGACCGCTCATGCGCCACCTCGCAATGCCACCAACATGATCAACACCAAAACACCTAATGCAAATCCCAAGGCATACTTGGAAGTTACGCCATTCTGCAATTGGCGAAAACTTCGACCCATGGATGCTGGGATATCGGACACGAAATTCCAAATCCCATCGAATCCCCATACGTCCCAACCGGCAATCAATTTGCCTAGAACTTGAACGGGGGCCACAAACAGGATCGTAAAGATTTCATCGAGATAGAAACGATTGGCGCCCAATTTAGCCAAGCCTGTTCCCAACCCACCAAACTTCTCCGCCGAAAAGCCAGGACGCGTCGTGACCCAAGCCAAGCCAATGCCACCAACGGCGATAACGGCCGAGATAAGCATGAGCACTTTGCTTTCATGCTCCACATGCATGGCTTCGGGAAGATAAGGAAGTTCGCCAAAGAAGTGACCTAGTTTTTCGGTAGGACCGACCGCCAAGCCTGCCAACACGCTGCCAACCGCCAAGAGAGCCATGGGGGAAAGCATAACGGGTGCTGCTTCGTGAGCATGATCACCGGCTGCTGCAGGAACTTTGGTGTATCCCAGGAACGTTCGGAAGTAAGCGCGGAACGTATACACCGACGTCAACAACGCGGTGACCAGGCCAATCGCAAGCCAACAAGTGAGGGACAGTCCGTACTGAGGATGTTGCATGTTGGCAGCCGCCAATCCAAGTATCCCGTCTTTGCTCCAGAATCCTGCCAAAGGAGGAACACCTGCCAAAGCAGCCGCACCGATCAAGAAGAGGATGTTCGTGATCGGCATGATCTTACGAAGCCCACTGAACTCACGCATATCGATCACATCACCCATGGCATGCATGACGTTTCCGGCTGAAAGGAACAGCAGAGCTTTGAAGAAAGCGTGAGTCATCAAGTGGAACATGGCGTAGGTGACGGCGATGACCATCATGGAAGAGTTGGGTGTCTCACCGACGACTCCAGTTCCGATCGCGACGAACATGTATCCCAATTGGCTGACCGTCGAATAGGCAAGCACGCGTTTGAGGTCATCTTGAAACAAGGCGATGAGTGCTGCCAACAACGCGGTAATGGCACCCAACCATCCTGCCCATAGAAGAACTTCCGGAGTGCTGATGAGCAACGGAGACATCCGAGCCATCAAGAAGACACCGGCCGTCACCATCGTTGCCGCGTGAATCAGCGCGCTGACCGGGGTTGGGCCTTCCATCGCATCAGGCAACCACACATGCAGTGGAAACTGCGCTGACTTGCCAACCGCTCCCATCAAGAGCATGAATCCGATGAAGACCAACAACGAAGGATATTGCGTGGCCAAAACGGGAACGGCTTCAAAGATCGTATCGAAGTTCAAACGTCCCCAAAGGGAATCAACGGGTACACCACTCAGGCCCACGCCGAACCAAAGGCAGAGGATGCCGATCAAAAAACCGCAATCGGCGACGCGGTTCACAAGGAATGCTTTGGTTGCGGCGGCCGCTGCCGATGGCTTATGAAACCAGAAACCGATCAACAGATAACTGCAGAGACCTACACCTTCCCAGAAGGCATAGAGCAGCAAGAGATTGCTCGAGAGTACCAACATCGACATGGCGAATACGAATCCGCTGAAGACGGCGAAGAACCGTGCATACCCAGGATCATCGTGCATGTAGCCTTTGGAGTAGACCGCAACCAAGAATGAGATGCAGGTAACGACACAGATTTGAACAGCGCTGATGGAATCGATCCGCAAAGCGATTGGAACTTGGATGGCACCGATATTGAGCCATGAATATCCTTCGACCAGTTGCGTTGCTGTACCACCTTGTGTGGTCGAGAGCACGACGATCGAACAGGCAGCTGCGATGAACAAACCGGTCCAAGCGATCCAATGGGCATGATGACGACCGCGACCTCCCAACGACAACAACGCGCATAGCACGGCTGCGACTAAGGGTGCTATGGGGATAAGCCAGGGTAAGGATTGCATAATGACTCTCAATTCCGATTGAAGGTCGAGTGGGAATGGGTGCTGAACTAGGCCTTGGGTGACGACAAGTCGGTCTTCAAACGATCGTCCATCGGATCGATCATGGGGTCGCGACCCGCAGGGGTAAGCGTCGGCAGTTTTTCGAGCGACGGAGGTGGTAGCACCACATGTTCGTCTGGGTCCGTTTCTTTGAATGTTTCGCGAAGATCAGACCATGAAGTGATATCGAGGGTCGGACTGCGACGATACAACGCCACCACCAAGGAAAGGGCCAATGCGGCCTCACAGGATGCGACCGTGAGAATCATGATCCCAAAGACCTGACCTTGGAAGTTGCCGAAGTGATATCCAAAGGCGATGAAGTTGGTGGTCACACCCGCAAGCATCATTTCCAATGAAAGGAACATCAAAATCATGTTGCGTCGACTCAAAAATCCGACGAGCCCGATCACGAAGAGGATGGCTCCGAACGTCAACGCTTGAAGAGTGGCGGGTGACATAGTTTGATCCTGATTAGCTACGTGGTGAATTGGACTCGGGCCGAGTGGACTCACCGGTCGAAGCATCGCGCTGAGCGATGACGATGGCTCCAATCGTAGCAATGAGTAACAGCGTTCCAGCGATTTCTACCGTCCATAGAAACTCGCCAAAAAGAGATCGTCCGAGATCCGCTACCGTCGTCGAACTACTGCCGACTGCGGGCGATTCAGGCATCGTTTGCAAGGCCCATAGCAAGACTCCCAGTAGGGCGATCCCCGCGAGGATGCTCAGTTTCGGCGACGAGAATCGAAGGTCGTAAGCTTGGAGGTGGCTTTGCTGTGCGAACATCAACACGAACAAAAAGATGATGATCGTTGCACCGGCATAGACGATGGCATTGGCTGCAGCCATGAACGGGGCCGACTGCAACATGTAAATTCCGCTCGAGGCCAACACTGAAACGGCGAAGCCCAGCGCTGCGTGAACTGGTTGTCGGCAACATACGAAGGCAACCGCTCCAAAAACCGCGATCCAACCGAATGCCAACTGGAGATAGCTGTCGATCGATACGGGCTGTTGAAAGCTATACATTGCCAAGGCTGCAATGATGCTTAGCACTCCAATGCCAGTCATCGCATTCTTGTTCTGCGTACTTCCCAGGGCCATTTGGACGAGAAAAAGTCCGACCCCACCCAATGCAACTCCAATCCAAAGCCAAAGATTGGCCTCGGAGAAAAGAGCAGGGGACGTTTGTGCTAAAACGAGCGGTACCATGGTAGTTCAATTCGAAAGGGAATGATCGGTCAAGTGCTTGGGACTAGCCATGCTTGCCACGGCCGGGAGGCGGTGGTGCTTTGGCGGCTTCTGGAGCTGGCACAGAGGCTGGCCCGAGTTCACCACGTCGCGTTCGAATCGGATCCTTGGGAGAATCCTTGGTCTTATCGAAGACGCTCAAGAGTTTATCCTTGTCATAGGTCATCTCTTCGCGACTGCTTCCGGTAAGGTCATAGATGCTCGTCAGTTCGATCGCATCCACCGGGCAAGCTTCTTCGCACATGCCACAGTAAATACATCGCAATTCATCGAGCACGAAACTGGCTGGATACTTATCGCGATCGGCCCACAGAGGATCATCTTTCGGTGCTGCGGTCGCTTCAATCGTGATGCAGTGCGCTGGGCATATGGTTTGACAAAGGAAACAAGCCACGCATTTCACGCGGCCTTTGTCATCGCGATTCAAACGATGGACACCGCGATAGTTCGGTGGAATGGTCGGCTCGACCTCGGGATACTGCCGAGTTTGGTTGGCCGAAAAAATGTGCTTGGCGGTCGTGGCGATCCCGGCGGCAATCGCAGGAAGATAGAGGGCTTCCATGAAGCCAATCTTAGGCTCCTCGGCCCACACCACTTTCTTTTCTCGCTTCTTGGTCTCGCTCATCCTGCATGCCCTTCACTCAAGACTGCATCGTTCATCGCGCGGCTCGATCGCTTATTCAATCTCGCTTGGATCATGGCCGCATTGAGCGCGGCAGCAAGAATCAGAACGACGATCGAAAAACCAGATAGCCACCATCGAGATCCATCCAGCATCAATACGAACAAGATGCCCAATAAATTGATCAAGCCCAAAGGAATCAAGCCCTTCCAGGCCAATCCCATCAATTGGTCAAATCGAAATCGAGGTAGAGTCCATCGCAATTGCATGATGATGGCAATCACGATCGATACCTTGGCGATCAATACTCCCCAACGAATCAAGTAGCCGGCCAAGCTCGATTGAACATCTCCGGTCAGTCCTGGGAAGTGCCAGCCTCCAAAGAAGAACAATACCGTCAAGAAGCTGACCGTAACGACGTGGGTGTACTCTGCCAAAAAGAAGAGCACGAACTTGATACCGCTGTATTCGGTATGAAAACCACCCACCAATTCTTGTTCGCACTCGGGCAAGTCGAACGGCAAGCGGTTGGTTTCGGCGAGCGCGGCTGTAAAGAACAAGAGGGCAGCCAAAGGTTGCCACCACACGTTCCAATTGGCGATCCCATCCCCTTGCGCTTCCACGATGCGTTCGATATTCAAACTACCTGCCACAGCGATCACACCGAGCAACGATAGTCCCAAAGGTATTTCATAGCTGATGAATTGAGCACACGATCGAATGGCGCCGTACAAACTGTATTTGTTATTGGATGCCCATCCACCGAGAATGATGCCATAGGTTGACAATCCCGAAACGGCGAGCAGAAACAGCAAGCCGATGTCGATTCCAGGAGCGATGATGGCTCGAAAGCCTTCCGATGGTGAACTGGGTGCAGGACCGAAGGGGACAACCGCAATCGAAAGCATGGCACAGATCAAGCCAATCGTCGGAGCAAAAAAGTAAACCGACTTGAAGACGTGCGCCGGGATGACTTGTTCTTTCAAGAAGATCTTGATGCCGTCAGCGATGGCTTGAAAAAGCCCCGCAGGACCCACGCGGTTGGGACCGACGCGATCCTGGATCAAAGCCGCCAGTTTGCGTTCGACAAACGTCATATACAAACCGGCCACCGGAACGAATCCGAGCACGATACCCATCGCGGCCAACAAGGGCCAAAGCGTTTCCCAATTCATCATCCGAACACCTTGATGCCAAGTTCGCCCAATTCACCCGTACCCAATGCCGCAAACGCACCGATCTTGGATGCGATCTCTTTCCGCAATGACTCGGGATGGTAAAGTCCTTTGCGTCCTGACAATTCCATCCATACGCGACCGTCGGGTCGAGCATCACCCGTCGAACGAATCGCGGGACGAAGCGACTGCGCAAGTCCCGCATGATTGACCACGGTCCCTTCGCGCTCTGCAAAGGTCGCTCCTGCCAGAAGGATGTCAGCTTGATCGGTCAAAGCGGATCGACGGAAGTCGATCACGACGAGTGTTGCCAAAGACTGCACGGACGCTAAGAACGCGCTGTCCCACACATCGGTTTGTTCATAGCCACCCACGATCAACGCGGCTTCAACCGACCCTCGTTGAATACGCTCACGGGCTTGAGCAAAGTCGATCACTTCCCCTTGGAAGTGTTTGAGAACCGCTTCCACACCGCGACGATTGGGGCACTTTTCGGCTCGAATCGTGAAGCGAACCTTTTCAGGTGCTGGTGGACGTCCCTTGTGATCCTTGGGGTAACAATCATCTTCGCCGACGACTGGGATCGGACCCATTGCCAAGACGATTCCTTTATCGACATCCTTGAGATAAGCCGCCAAGAGATAGGCTTCTTCGACCGTCATGAACGGTGAGAACAAAGCCAAGCACTTCTGGGCGCTCTTCTTGCTGGTTTCTTCGAACTTGGCTCGAACAGCCTGCAATACTTCGGGCCAAGGATCGGCAAACTGAAGATCGGCCGGAGGCGCAAATGTTCCTACCGTGCTATTGGCTTTGCCATTTCCTTGCCCCGAGGCAGAGGCACCTACCAACGCTTGTGCTTGGGTTGCCTTGCCGAGGCGAGGACTGGTCAGACGGTCTTCGCCGTGCACGTACTTCCACCCAAAACGACCATCATCGCACATGAAGGAACCTTGTGCTTGAGGGTTCTCGCGAGGTCGCAAACGGTAGATTTGATTTTCATTTTGATCTACGGTGATACTGCAGCCCGTGCTGCAACCGGTGCAAACGCTGTCGGCACTGCGAAGCCACCATACGCGTTTCTTGTACAAGAAGTCTTTGCTGCAAAGAGCTCCCACGGGACAGAGGTCTACCACATTGCCCGCCAACTTGTTGTTGCATGGCTTATCGGGAAAGACTTCGATCTCTTCGACGCTACCGCGATTGACCACGTGCAACTCGGCCGTTCCACTCACCTCACGAGTGAATCGAACGCATCGCGTGCACATCACGCAACGGTCGGTGAACAAAGCAATTTGATCACCGATGTGGTACTTGTCTTCGCGATGGACTTTGGGCTCGTCCAAGCGGCTATGGGCTCGACCATACTTGAACGTATAGTCTTGCAAATAGCATTCACCCGCTTGATCGCAGATGGAGCAATCCAAGGGATGGTTGAGCAACAAGAACTCGAGCGTTTGTTCTTGCGATGTTTTGACCTTCGGTGAATCGGTGCGTACGACGGTTCCAGGCTTGGCCGGCGTTTGGCAAGCGGGGACCAAACGAGGAAGCATGGCCACCGTACCATCCGGCTTCTTCTCGCCAACTTCTACCAGACACATCCGGCAGCTAGCCACCACCGACAACTCATGATGCCAGCAATAGTGGGGAATCTCGACTCCCGCACGGCGTGCAGCCTGAACGACATTGTCCTTCGGACCGACTTCTACTTCCTGGTCATTGATATAAACGGTTCCCACTTGGGCGCTCCGATTCGTATGTTCTAGTGTGCACCAACAGCTTCACGAGCTTCGCTACGACGTCCGCTCTTGATGTATTCTTCCAACTCGGGGCGGAACTTTTGCAAGGCGTTCTTGATCGGCCATGCTGCACCATCCGCCAAACCGCAAATCGTCGTTCCGGGCATGATGCCGATCGACTTGGAAATGTCTTCCAGCGTCTTGAGGTCTTCCATCTTTCCACGGCCTTCGCGAATGCGTTTGAGGATCTTGGAGGACCAAGCGGTTCCTTCGCGACAAGGCGTGCATTGTCCGCAAGATTCGTGAGCGAAGAAGCGGCAGCAGTTGTAGAGGACATCGACCATGCTGGTGTGATCATCGATGACGATGACCGCAGCCGTTCCCAATCCCAAGCAGCCAGCCTTTCCTGGACCATTGAAATCGAGCGGTGTGTCGAGTTCCGATGCCGAGAGAAAGCCCATGCTGATTCCGCCAGGAACCACAGCTTTCACTTGTCGGCCTTTCCATACGCCACCTGCATGCTTGTCGATCAGGTCGCGAGCCGTAATGCCCAGCGGCAATTCGACCAGCCCAGGTTTGTTTACGTGTCCGCTGACGCAATACAGTTTGGGTCCATAGCTTCCACCGTCGCGAGGATTGTTCGGATCCTTAGGAACGCCGATCGATTTGAACCAATCGGCGCCGCGATCGAGAATCTGAGTGACGCAGGCCATCGTTTCGATGTTGTTGACAATCGTCGGACGACGGAAAGCACCTTCGATGGCAGGGAAGGGTGGCTTGATGCGAGGCCAAGCTCGCTTGCCTTCCAAGCTTTCGATCAATCCCGTCTCTTCGCCGCAAATGTATGCGCAGGCACCGCGGTGAAGGTGGATGTCCAAGCTATATCCCGAGCCAAGAATGTTCTTGCCCAATAGATTGTTGGCATACATTTCATCGATCGCTTTTTGAAGCGTTCGATAACATCGACCGTACTCGAATCGCAGGTAAAAGTATGCCGTGGTAGCTCGCGTGGCATAGCCCGCAATGACGATACCTTCGAGCACTTGATGGGGATCTTCTTCCACCAAGACGCGATTGTTGAAGGTACCCGGTTCGCTTTCGTCACCGTTGATACAAAGGTAGATGGGGCCTTCGACATTCTTGGGAAGGAAGGTCCACTTCAATCCGGTACTGAAACCTGCACCACCGCGACCGCGTAGGCCCGAATCGATGACGGCTTGCGTCACTTCTTCCGGCTTCATCGACAAGGCTTTTCGAAGGCCTTGATAGCCACCGTCGGCTTGGTAGGTGTCGAGAGCGACGCTGTTCTCGCGTCCCCAACGCTTGAGCAAGACTGGTTCGAATGTATCACTCATGAACGCTTCTCCGCCATCGCCAAAACGTCTTCCACCCCAACCCTTAGTTGCAATTCGTCCTCGATCAACATGCAGGGGGCTCCATCGCAAGCACCGAGGCATTCGGCGAGTTCAATGGTCAGTTCACCATCCGATGTTGTATCACCAGGCGCGATGTGCAATCGGTCGCACACTTCCGCCAGAAGTTCATCACCACCGCGAAGCATGCATGGAAGACTGCGGCAGATCCAAACGCGTTTCTTGCCGACAGGTTTTTCTTGATCGCGAAAGAATCCGTAGAACGAAAGCGTGTCATAGACTTGAGCTGGTGAGAGTTCAAGCAATTCCGCAATCTCTTCCACAGCCTCGCGAGGAACACACTTCAGTTCCTTTTGAACCATGTGCAACGCCGGAAGGGTCACGGCTTGCTTGTTGGGATACCGGCCGAAGTGATCCCGTATCTTCTGACGAATCTCTTCCGATAATACGCTCATCGATCCAACTCCGCCGCAATGATGTTCAAGCTACCCAAGACTGCAACCACGTCGCTGAGCATGCAACCGCGCATCATCAGCGGAAAGAGTGCGAAGTGAATCAAGGAAGGTGGTCGCGTTCTTGCTCGGTAAGCTCGGAAGTTTCCGTCCGATACCAAGTAATAACCGAGTTCACCGTTGGGTGATTCCGTCGCTGAATACATGCCGCCCTTGGGTGGCGTTAACTGACGATTGGGCATGATCGACTCAAAGTGGTGGATCAAACCTTCAATCGAAGTGTAGACTTCGCGCTTTTCAGGAAGAGCTTCCTTTCCGGTTCCCTCTGCGAAGAGTGGACCTGAAGGAAGCTTCATCAACGCTTGTTGAATGATCTTGAGCGATTCTTTCATCTCGAGCATGCGAACTTGGAAGCGAGCAAAGCAATCGCATCCTTGGCTGCAAATCACGTCAAAATCAAAGTCATCGTAGGCCAAATAAGGTTCATCGCGACGAAGGTCATGAACCACACCGCTAGCGCGAGCCACCGGGCCTGTAGCACCACCGCTGATGGCTTGTTCTTTGGTGAGCACACCGACATCGCGCGTACGCTCGATAAAGATGCGATTGCGAGTCACCAGGCGTTCGATGTCGGCAAAGGTTGCTGGGAAGGTGGCAACAAAGTCTTTGATCATGCCGAGGCAATCGTCGGTGAGATCGTAAAGCAAGCCACGGACACGTGTGTATCCCGTGTGAAAACGCTGCCCCGAAGCTCGCTCGCAGATTTCATAAATCTTCTCGCGTTCGTTGAACGCATACATGAACGCGGTGGCTCCACCCAAGTCCAAGATGCATGCACCGATGCAGAGCAGGTGATCGCTGATCCGCATCAGCTCGGCAAAGATCGTTCGAAGATACTTGCATCGCGGAGTCAATTCGATACCGAGCAACGTTTCGACCGCATGGTGCCAAGAGATTTCATTGGCCAACGGCGAAATGTAATTCATGCGATCGACGATGGTTACATACTGGTTGAAGTCCAAGACTTCCCCCAGCTTTTCGAAGCCGCTATGCAAATAGCCAATGTCGGGCTGTGCATCGAGTACTTCTTCGCCGTCGAGTGTCAAGACGAGACGAAGCGTCGTGTGGGTTGCGGGGTGCTGCGGACCAAAGTTGAGAGTCCAAAGACCCTCCCGCTTACCTTCGATTCCAGTATCCAGCAGTTCGAGTGGCATGGTTGTTTATTTCTCCAGCAAGTCGATCGTAAGACCGGTTTGCGATGGCGCCTTGCGAAGGATTCCTAACTTTGAGACCGAGTCACAACCGGGAAGTTGTGCCGTTCACCGCGACCTTGTACGGGATAATCTTTCCGCAATGGAAAGGATGCAAACTCATCAGGAAGCAACAGTCGTTTGAAATTCGGATGGCCATCAAAGACGACGCCGAACATGTCGTACACTTCACGCTCCATCCAATCGGCCGAAGACCATAGCGAATAGACGGAAGGAAGCTTGAGATCGGGTTCATTGAGGAAGGTCGATACGATCAATCGTTGCCCCGACTCGGTGTCGAGCAAGCAGTAGACGACTTCGAATCGATCCTTGGCTCCTGGAAACTCCAAATGGTCGACGCCCGTCACATCGATCAGCATATCCATGCTGCATTCGGACTTGAGCGTTGCCAGGACATCGAAGCATTGCTTCGAGGGTACCGTCAATCGAAGTTGGCCCAAGAATGTGGACCACTGAAGGGCATGCCCCGATTGTTGGAATGCAGCGAGCTTTGAGGAAGCATGTTCCTGAAAGGCACTGTTGGGATCAACTTCAGAGGTACTCATTTAGTGCCTCGGATCATAAATAGGAAGGTTGAGCTTGAGACCCTTGCGATCGCGCATCCGCACGATCTCGTCTTCATCAAATCGTGGAGGCCCTTCAGGAGCATCGCGGAAGGCGAACTCTTTTCCGTGGACCGTTCCAGTGCTTTGGATCTTTTCTTGAAGATCGATGATCGCGCGGATCAATTGTTCTGGACGAGGAGGGCAACCTGGAATGTAGAGATCGACTGGAATGAAGCGATCGATTCCTTGGACCACCGCATAGGTATCGAAGACGCCTCCGCTGCACGCACAGGCACCCATCGAGATACACCACTTGGGTTCGGGCATCTGCAGCCAGATCCGCTGCAGAACAGGAAGCATCTTCATCACGACGCGACCGGCGACGATCATGAGGTCGCATTGGCGAGGCGTGAACCGCATCACTTCCGATCCGAAACGGGATAGGTCGTGTCGGCTCGCCGCGGTGGCCATCAATTCGATACCACAACATGCTGTCGCAAAAGGCATCGGCCAAAGACTATTTTTGCGAGCCCAACTCGCAGCGGCATTCAACTGGGTCCAAACGACCCCTTCGTTCATCGGCCCTACTTTTGACGCCATTGAAACACCCCTTTACGCCAAGCGTAAACATAGGCCAAACCCAAGGTTGCAATCAAAACGGTCATCACCGCAAGGATGGAGGGCTTGGCTTCTTTGGGAAATCCACCTTCTGAACCAACCGCAACGGCCCATGGATAGATAAAGAGCAATTCCACGTCGAACACAAGGAACAGGATAGCGATCAAGTAAAACTTGACATCCAGTGGCTTGCGCGTATCACCTACAGGATCCATGCCGGATTCGTAGGGCATTTCTTTGATGAGCGTCTTCTTGCGCGGGGCGACGAGGTGAGGCAAAAAGAGGCTCACCGCCGCAAACCCGAGGACCGCCACCAAATAGATCAGAATCGGATAGTACTGCTCCATCGCGTCCTCCACCCGGCTATTGACTTTGTGAAACTTTTCACAAACTTCCGCGATCTATGGTAGCGACATTGCGTCGCACTTCAAGAGCAAAACCCGCCATTCCCTTCCCGCTCACCTCGGGTCCCCTCTGCCGTTCCCAGTGGGGTGGTGGTGAAAATTCATAGGTTTTATGCGCGTTTTCTCATGGTGAGCCCTACCCGGTCCGCTAGGCTGTCCTCATAGTGTCCGCAACGCTTCCCCTTGCGGCTGTCTCTACGACCCAATCTTCTTTTGCGGGTTGTAGATCATCCCTTCCTTCCAATCCAACAGCTCATTACCGTTTCTGATAGACGAGGTTCGCCGAACCGATCGTCCATCGAGGATTCGATTGGGCTGCATGTCCCTCCTACCAAAACCATTTTTATCCCGCACTCCAAGTATGGGTATCTCTATGTTGCGCAAGCCGATCTTTGCCTACCTATCCACGGTAGCCCTGGCAATGATTCCTGGAGCTCCTTTCGTCCAGGCTCAGTCCAAACAGCTCGAACGTTTTCAAACTCAACAGCTCACCGATATCTATTATTCAGAAGGAGCGGGGGCAGGGGACCTCGATAACGATGGCGATGTCGACATCGTCTATGGACCTCTGTGGTTTGAAGGTCCTGACTTCAAGCAATCGCACGAGATCTATGCTCCGAAGAAACAGGATACCGAAAAGTATGCTGATCATTTCTTCGCATGGGTTTACGACTTCGATAGCGATGGTTGGAAAGACGTCTTCGTTGTAGGGTTTCCAGGTACTCCCGCATACGTTTATCAGAACCCTGGCAAGGCTGGCGCTGCTAACCATTGGAAGAAGCACCAAGTCTTCGATTGGGTTTCCAACGAATCACCGCAGTTGATTCAGTTGGTTGGGGATGAGCGACCCGAGTTGGTTTGCACTCGCGATGGTTTCTTTGGCTATGCCACGATCGCCTGGGACAAGCCCTTTGAAGCATGGAAGTTTGTGGCCGTATCACCTCAAGTCACCGACAAGAAGTTCGGACACGGACTTGGAATCGGCGATGTCAACAACGATGGGCGAATGGACATTCTTCATTCCAAGGGCTGGATCGAGCAACCAGCGACGCTCGATGAAACCAAGCCATGGCGCGGCCATGAGGCAAACTTCACCAATGCCTATGGCGGTGCTGAAATGTATGCCTATGACGTGGATGGAGATGGCGACAGCGACATCATCACCAGCCAAGCAGCCCATGATTTTGGATTGTCATGGTACGAGCAAAAGAAGGAAGAGGGTGAAGTTCGCTTCGTTCGCCACGATATTCTTGGCAAGCGCGCCGAAGACAACCCGTATGGCGTTGTCTTCAGTGAACTCCATTCGGTCAATTTGGCCGATATGGATGGAGATGGTCTCAAAGACATCATCACAGGTAAGACCTACTATTCCCATCACAAGCAAAGTCCGATGTGGGATGCGGGTGCGGTAGCGTATTGGTTCAAGTTGGTTCGCGGTCCCGAAGGCGTTCAATGGATTCCATTCCGCGCAGCCGACGATTGTGGAGTGGGTCGTCAATTGGGGATCCACGATATCAACGGCGACAAGATTCCTGATATCGTCGTCGGTGGTATGAAGGGAGCCCATGTGGTCTTTCATCGCCGCGAGAAAGTGGACGATGCCACTTGGAATGCCGCGCAACCTCAAGTCGTTCATGCTCCCAAGTCCAACAAGCCTGGACATGGACAAGCGTTTGAAGGCGAGCAACTCAAGGTCGCGAAAGTCACTGGAGGAACCGCCAAGCCACAATCGATGGGTGGCTTTGCAGCGGATCGTTGGAGCGATGATGCTCAGTTGTGGTGGACCGGTGGAAAGCCTGGCGATCGACTCGATCTCGAATTCGATGTGGCGAAAGAAGGAACCTACGATCTCAGCATCGTGCTTACCAAAGCTCAAGACTATGGCATCGTTCAGCTCTATCTCGATGATGCACCGATTGGGAAAAATATCGATCTCTACAATCGTCCTCAGGTCATCACGACCGGGATGCTTTCGTTGGGGCAGCATGCGATCAAGGCTGGCAAGCATCAATTAGGTGTGCAGATTCAAGGATCCAATCCAGCGGCCGTTCAAGCGTTCATGGTCGGAATCGACCTCTTGCAGATTGGCAACGCTGCGGGCTCGTTGCCGAAGGATGCAACTGGAAAAGTTCTCAACCTTGATTTCGAAAAAGGAACGCTCGAAGATTGGACCGTTGAAAAGTTGGCCTTCGCCGATCAACCGATCAAGGGCGATGTCGTCGCGGCTCGCCGCAATGATATGCGTAGCCAACATCAAGGCGACTATTGGATCGGTGGGTTCGAGAAGAAGGGTGATCCTGCCGTTGGAACGTTGACCTCCGCGTCTTTTGCAGTCACGCATCCGTTCGCATCGTACTTGATGGGTGGCGGATCGCATGCCGATACTCGCGTCGAGATCGTCGACAAATCGAGTGGCAAGGTGATCCATCAATCGTTCGGTCGCGAAACCGAAAACATGCGGCAAGTCGTGATCGATCTACGAAAGCACCAGAACGCTGAAATCTACATTCGCATCGTCGACAACGTCAAAGGGGGCTGGGGGCACGTCAACTTCGACAACTTCCGCTTCCATGAAACGCAGCCTGGTCCGATTGCTTCTTCCGACATCCAAGTCACCGTCGATGCTTATCCGCATCGAGGATTGAAAGGGCCCGAAGCGGCAGCTGCGATGCAACTGCCCGAGGGCTTTAAGGTCATTGCAGCAGCCAATGAACCTGAAGTTCTCCAGCCCATCGCGATGTGTCTCGATGATCGAGGCCGTGTTTGGATTGCCGAAGCGTACGAGTATCCGATTCGTGCCAAGGGAGAGCAGGGGCGGGATCGCATTTTGATCTTTGAAGATCGCGATGGAAACGGCACCTTGGAAACGCGAAAAGTGTTTGCCGAAGGGCTCAACCTAGTCAGCGGTCTCGAAGTTGGTTTTGGTGGCGTTTGGGTCGGTGCCGCACCTTATCTGTTGTTCTTGCCCGATGCCAATGGCGATGATGTGGCCGATGGCAAGCCACAGATTTTGCTCGATGGCTGGGGATACCAGGATACCCACGAAACATTGAATGCGTTTATTTGGGGTCCCGATGGTTGGCTCTATGGTTGCCATGGTGTGTTCACTCATTCCAAGGTCGGCAAGCCTGGATGTAAAGAAGAAGAGCGTCAACCGATCAATGCAGGTGTCTGGCGCTATCATCCGACGCGCCATATCTTCGAAGTCTTTTCGCACGGAACGAGCAATCCATGGGGTGTGGATTTCAATGACCGCGGACAGGCCTTCGTAACGGCATGCGTGATTCCACACTTGTTCCACATGATTCAAGGGGGACGTTACGATCGACAAGCGGGTCAACACTTCAATCCGTATACCTATGCGGATATCAAGACCATCGCCGATCACCGACATTACCTTGGTGCCACGCCTCACAGTGGCAACGGCAAGTCCGATGCGGCTGGAGGTGGACACGCGCATGCGGGTGCCATGATCTACTTGGGTGGCGCTTGGCCTGAGACCTATCGCGATCAGCTTTTCATGAACAACATCCATGGTCAACGTTTGAATATGGATATTCTCAAGGCGAACGGATCGGGTTACATCGGAAGCCATGGCCCCGATTTCTTGCTCACCGGTGACCAAGCTTCGCAGATTCTCAATCTCCGCTATGGACCTGATGGGCAAGCTTGGATGATCGACTGGTACGACATGCAAGCCTGTCACTTGAATGATCCTAGCAAGCATGACCGAAGCAATGGCCGCATCTATAAGATCGTCTATGGAGATGCAAAGGCGTCGAGTGTCGATTTGAAAAAGGCGAGCGACCTGGAGTTGGCCGAATACACTCTTCACAAGAACGATTGGTATGTGCGACACGCGCGACGCGTGTTGCAAGAGCGATCGGTAGCAGGAAAGATCGATGCCAAAGCTTTGGATCGACTTCGTCAGATCGCAACCACGCACGAAGAGGAAACGAAACGATTGCGAGCCGCATGGGCGCTTTCGTGCGTCGATGCCTGCAATGAGGATTTGGTCCAAAAGCTCTTGTCCGACAAGAGCCCATACGTTCGAGCGTGGGCCATTCAGTTAGGCAATCAAGCCTCCAAGGCGATTGCTAGTGTATCGGCTCAGAAGTTGGCGGAGTTGGCTGCGAAGGATGCGTCGCCCGTAGTACGGCTCTACGTCGCTTCCGCAGCGCAGCGCTTGCCTGCCGAACAACGTTGGGCCATCCTCGAAGGATTGGTGTCACATGCAGAAGATGCCAAGGATCACAATCTACCACTGATGTATTGGTATGCAGCAGAGCCTCTTTCGGAAGTCGATGCCGATCGCGCGTTGGCTTTGGCTCTCAAGGCCGGACGATCGTTCCCCATGATTCGCGAATGGATGATGCGCAAGATCGGGGCTTCGAATAAACAAGCATTGGCGATTTTGGTGCGAGGGCTAGGTCAAGCCGATAGCTCGGACTTGCAACTCGCCTTCTTGGAAGCCATTCGAACGTCGCTTGCTGGACAGCGGAAAGCCGACGCGCCAGCGGAATGGAATGCCGTGTATGAAAAGCTCGCCAAGAGCAACGACGCGCAAGTGGTCCTGCAGACCCAAGCGCTTGGGGTGACCTTTGGCAATGAATCCGCGTTAGCCATTCTTCGCAAGCAAGCGCAGAATACCTCCGAGGCGGCCGATAAGCGCAAAGAAGCCTTGGCATCGTTGGTCGGTGCCAAAGACAACAAACTAGCACCTGTCTTGCAAAGCCTCGTCGAAGACAAAGATCTTCGGTCCGCAGCTCTGGCAGGTCTCGCACAATACACCGATCCTAAGACGTCGTCGTTGATCATCGGGATGTACGATCGACTGAGCCAAGCGGACAAACGGATCGCATTGAGTACCTTGTCTTCGCGCCCCGAGTATGCAGTAGCCATGTTGAAGGCGATTGAATCGAAGAAGATTGCCAGCACCGATCTCAGCGCTGACTTGGTTCGTCAGTTGCAATTCCTCAACAGCGACGAAGTTAGCAAGTTGCTGGAAAGCACCTGGGGACGCGCACGAGCAACACCAGCAGAAAAGACGAAGTTGATCGAGGAGTATCGCGCATTGGTGGAATCCAAGAAGGAAGCCAAGCCTGATCTTTCGCTTGGGCGAGCTGTCTATGCAAAAACGTGTCAGCAGTGCCATCAACTGTTCGGTACAGGCGGCAAGGTAGGGCCCGATTTGACGGGAAGCAATCGAGCAAATCTGGATTATCTTCTCAGCAATATCGTCGATCCTAGTGCCGTGATGGCCAAAGAGTATCAACCGACCATCATCCTGACCGATGACGGACGAGTGATCACGGGGATCGTCAAAGCGGAAGATGACAAGTCGGTCACCATTCTTACGGCCGATGCCCAAGAGGTTCTTCCCAAGGATGAAATCTCCAAGCGACAGCTCAGCGAGAAATCGATGATGCCCGAAGATCAACTCAAGGCTTTTAGCCCTCATGAAGTTCGGTCCTTGATGGCCTATTTGGCCAACGATCGACAAGTACCACTCAAAGCCAACGCCACCAACACCAATCTATTCTTCAATGGGAAGGACTTGGCCGGCTGGCATGGCGAAGAGCATCTATGGAAAGTGGAGAATGGTGAGATCGTAGGCAAGTCCAATGGGCTCAAGGAAAATGAGTTCCTCATCAGCGATATGTCTGCAGGTGATTTTCGATTGAAGCTCGAGATCAAGCTTATCGACAATCAAGGAAATAGCGGCATTCAGTTCCGAAGCCAACCGCAAGAGCATGGCATTCTGGGTTACCAAGCCGATGTGGGTCCCGGTTGGTGGGGCAAGCTGTACGAAGAGGAAGGGCGAGCTCTCCTTTGGGACAAGTCGGGCGAGAGCCATGTGAAGAAAGGGGAATGGAATACCTACGAGATCGAAGCGGTAGGGGCAAAGGTCCGCACATGGATCAATGGTCAACTCTGCGTGGATCTTGAGGATCCGAAAGGGGCCAAGCAAGGGATCTTTGCTTTGCAACTGCACTCGGGCGGTCCCACCGAAGTACGCTTCCGCAACCTTCAGTTGGAAGTGAAGTAAGTTGCTCGTCAGGAACACTTGCCTCTTCGCAGGATCGTAGGATCCTGCGAACGGAGGGAGGTGAAGATAGCTAGCAATTCATAGTTCGAGAAAGATAGGGGACTCAGGGGGCTTCTTTCCACCAAACTCACGAATTGACCTGGTCATCCATTTCGGGTCAGTCTTTACTCATCCCCCTGTCTTGTCGTAACATGGTAGCTTGCACTTCGGAGTGAAGTGCTGCTCGTTACAGGCTCGAGGTGAATGATGAATGGATTTGCATTGCTGGTAGCCGCTTCTGTGCTTGGGCAAACCGGTGGAGTCGGCTGGGAAGTCGACAAAGAAGACAACAAGCTCCAGTACATCATTCATTTGACGCCACAAGACGTTGCCAACATGCAACAGCCTGGGACGTCGGATGCCAAAGAAGAAATCGTTCTCAACGTTCCCCCTTCGCTCCAAGGAAAGTTTGCCAAGATCGTGGTCCGCGTCGATCCATCGATGCCTCCGCGTCTTCCGGTCGAAGATCAATTGCGCATGATGCCGTCGTTGGTTCCAACGGCATCGGCATTGTCTCAAGGCAATGGAAGTGGTCCAGGTTTTGCGCAAGTCGATCGCGATCGCAATGAAACGCCGATTCGCAACGCTGGAGGCGGAACAACTTCGACCTTGTCCGATGTTTCACAAAATCGCAATCCCGCGACGAGTCCGTTGCTGAGCGGAACGCGCGATCGCGATCGTGACGCGGCACCTGCATTTACTTCACCGACTGCAAGTCTTTCTTCGGCCCAGCTCAATCCTCCGGGCACTCCGATGCAACCGTTGAATCGGGACAGTAGTGGCTTTGCGAATCCAGCGACGGGAATGGGAGCAGGGGGATTGGGAACAGGAGCGTTGAGCTCGAATCGGGATCCGTCATCTCTGGGTAGTGGAACGAGCACGGGATTTGGAACGCCAGCCAGCACCATGGACAATCATGGTATCGGGGGATCGAATCTCGGAAGCGGGTCGAACCTCAATGGAACGTCGACCTACGGCAACAACACGGGCTCGATGTATACGAACCCATCCTATGCGAGTACCAATCCGCAGACCGGTGCTTTGGTCAATCCGAGTAACACGATCCTTTCCCCAATGGGACCGAGTTCAGGGTTTGGAAACACGGCCTACAATAACAATGCCTCCAATGTCCCATCACTCTACAACGGCTACGGATCGTCACCGGGAGCCTATCAGCCCAATGGACCTTACAATTCTGGTTTTGGAGGGCAGGGCTTGGGAAGCGGCGCTCTAACGGGTCCAGACTATCGTATGGCCAGCAATCCTGTAAGCAATCCTGTGGGAACTGTTGGGCCTGCTCCGATTTCAGTACCTTTTCCTGAGACCTCGTCTTCGGCTCAGGCGATGCCACCTCGCAGTCAAGTGACCAATCGAGTCAACACCCGCGATACCTATGATTCGAGTCGATTCTTGGCTGAGAATCAGCAGGGTAGGATCAGCTACTTACCAATCCTGTTCTTGTTATCGATCGTGGTCAACTTCTATGCAGGGATCTATTTGTACAAGCTTCGAGATCGCTATCGAGCTCTCTTGGCAAGCGTTCGAACCGGCATCGATCCATAACGAATTCGGTTTGAGAAAGATATACAACCGAACCCGCCGTTCTCGGTAATCGCAATTACCAACGCCAGTGGAAGTTTTACTTGACGTGAATGGGATCTAGCCAGTCAGCAATATCTCGATACAGCTGATTAAGTTGGCTCATGATATTGGCGATCTTCCATTTGCATTTGCAGTAGAACTCATGTCTTCTTCGCGACTCTCTTTGCGATGGTCGCGATCGATGGATTGCATCATCGCATCGCGCGACATAAGTCGCTTTGGAAAGAGCGAGCTCACTGGTAAATGCATTAAGTTCGCAACTTGCATTGTCGAAGCGGTGCTACATTTGATTAAACCGGGATTGCTCCCCTCTCCCTTAGTAAGCATTCTCCTCGAACCGAACGAGTTATTAAAAAGGGAGAGGGGAAGGGGGTGAGGGTTTTTTGAACGACATACCAGGGTTCGTAGACGATGCATAAGGGTGATTGCTGCACAGTACCAAAGTAGTTCACTTGTGCTTTACATGGACGGAGTATGTATGAGACTACAAATTGTCTTTGCGTTTATGATTTTGTTTGTTTCGCAAAAATCCGCGTTCGGCTGGTCGGAGAGCTATTACCACATAATCGCTTCTATTGCATTTCGACAACTTACGCCGGAAAAGCAATCTAAACTCCTAAAAGTGCTTGAGGGACATCCAAAATACAAAACCGATTTTGCCTTGCCTCCCAATTTAACGAACAAACAAGCACGCGAGTGGCTTGTAGGTCGCGCTTCGTGCTGGCCTGAATTCGATAAAAGCGAACGGGATGTTATGCGTTACTGGGAAAAAGAAGCAGTGGCAACGATCGTCCTGGGGAATATCACGATCGAGGGACGGTCGGAAACCAAAACAGGTGAGTGGCAAGTTGCCAAGAAATTAGAGTTGTGCAAACAATCCATGAAGGACTCTTCGAAGAACGGATCAGAACGAGCGCTGGCGCTTTGTAGAATTGGATATCTCGTTTCTAATATTCATCATCCGGCAAATGCGGGAAGCTTGTTTGCGGAATCGGTGTTACCGAGAGGGGACGCGAATGGCAAACTTATCCCAGTGAAGCAGAATGGTGGAAGCTTGCGCACTTTTTGGGACGAGTTGCTTGGTGAAAAATTTGAAGCTTTGATTACAGAAAAGCATCTTGAAGAAATTCAATCGTCGCCAGAGCTTTTATTCATGGCAGAAGCATGTTACGGGTATCCTCCAAAGCAAAACCCAGAGGATTGGCTTATCGAAAGCAAGTTTTATGCCCTTAGTTGCATGTATACCTTAGAGGCATACCGTGAGGTCTTGCTCGTTATGTCGACCGGTGAAAAAGAAATTGTGCCTGTTAGTTTGTCGGAAGAATATATGGCAAGTGCAAAATTTGCGATGCAATTCCGAGCAAAGGTTGCGGGTCTTCGGCTAGCAGCAATTTGGGAAGAGATTTTGGACTAATCCAAGATGCCTGCTGTAACAAGGCGACATTTTTGTTCAAGGTAGATCTTAGGTTAGA
>JAXMBN010000013.1:0-146450 GCA_046349875.1 Pirellulales bacterium | reverse complement strand
GATCTCAAAGCTGCTATGCGATAGAGTAGGGCACGAAACAAAAAAGCGGAGTCGAAATATCGACTCCGCTTGGTATATCGAATGAGGCTTAGCGATCTTGAATCGCTTATGCAGCCCGTTTGGCTCGCAGGCGTTGCGAATAGAATGCTTCGCGTTCTGCTAATTCGAGATCGCTTGCAACCATCATTTTGACGAGTTGTGCTAGATCGGTCTTGGGGTGCCATCCGAGCTTTACTTTGGCTTTGGCAGGATCGGCCAAGAGGATGTCGACCTCAGCAGGTCGATAGAATTTTGGATCGACGACCACATATTGATAGGGATCAAGACCGAGCTCCGCAAAAGTCAGTTCCACGAAATCGCGAACGGTTTTCGTAACACCGGTACCGATGACATAATCGTCGGGTTGTTCTTGTTGAAGCATCATCCACATGGCTTCAACATAATCCCCTGCAAAGCCCCAGTCGCGTTTGGCATCGAGGTTGCCCAATCGCAATTCATCCTGAAGACCCACTTTGATGCGGGCAGCGGCATGCGTAATCTTGCGAGTCACGAATTCGATACCACGTCGAGGTGACTCGTGGTTGAAGAGAATGCCCGAGCAAGCGAACATGTCGTAGCTCTCACGATAATTCATCGTAAGATAATGGCTGTAGACTTTGGCAACACCGTAGGGGCTGCGAGGGTGAAGGGTCGTGGTTTCACGTTGAGGTGTTTCGTGAACGAGCCCGAACATCTCGCTGCTGCTCGCTTGGTAGAAGCGAATATTGGTGTCGGTCTTTCGAATGGCTTCTAACACGCGGGCAGTACCCAAACCGGTGATCTCGCCCGTCGTCAAAACCTGATCCCAGCTGGTACCCACAAAGCTCTGAGCGGCCAAATTGTAGACTTCGTGAGGCTGAACTTTTTGCATCAGGGTCATGAGCGATGCTTGATCGGTCAGGTCCGAGCAGTGTAGTTCGATTTGATCTTGAATGTGTTGGATGCGTTCGAGATTTGGGGTGCTCGTACGACGATGGACTCCATGAACTTCATAGCCCTTGCGCAGCAAGAACTCGGCCAAGTAAGAGCCATCCTGGCCCGTAATTCCAGTGATCAAAGCTATCCGTGCCATGGGGTCATTATTCTCCTTACCAAAAGCGAGACTCCTGATCTCGCGTTACCAGATTATTGGGGCGAACTATAGCATTCTGTGTTCTGTCACAACAAGGTCAGCTTTTTCACGGTGTTACTACGACGGTGTCGCTACTAGGCCGCCTGTTGTGAGGGGATGGCTGTTTTCTGTTCGTGCTTCATCAGCTCGATGTCTTGTTGCAGCATATCTTCAAGCCACTTTTCCATCGGTGTTGAAGGATTCCACCCAAGTGTCTTTTTTGCGTGCGAGATATCGGCGAAACGATGGACTTGTTTCTGGTAGGCGGATCAGTGCCGGATCGACGCGGACATAGTTTCGATAGTCGAGGCCAGCATACTGAAAGGCCGTCTTCACGACCTCACGGACCGAAGTAAGCCTTCCGGTACCGATGACATAGTCGCCAGGTGTTGGCTGTTGCAGCATTTGCCACATGGCTTCGGCAAAGTCGCCAGCAAATCCCCAATCGCGTTTGGCATCGAGATCTCCTAACCAAAGTTCGGATTGGAGGCCGAGCAAGATTTTGGCAACGGCCATGGTGATCTTGCGAGTCACAAACTCGGGACCTCGCCTCGGTGATTCGTGGTTGTAGAGAATGCCATTACAAGCAAAAAGGCCGAAGTGATGCCGATAGTTTTGAACGGCGTTGTGAGCCATGACCTTGGCCGTAGCATACGGAGTCATCGGCCGAAAGGGAGTGGCTTCATCTTGGGGGGATGTTTCGACTCGGCCAAACATCTCACTGCTACCGGCCTGGAAAAAGCGGACGGGAGTCCACTTTGCCGGATCGACTCGAGTGCGATCCGGGACCGCCCAAGACCAGTCGAGGAAAAGGTAGCCAGCGGATCGTGAAGGCTTTGGGGACGAAGCTGATCGCTGCTAAGTTGTAGTACTCATCGGGCTGGATCGACGTAAGCCATTGGTGAACGGTGCTAGGATTCTCGATCGAGCCTTCGTAAAGTCACAACATGTTTGAGATGAGCTGCTTGTCCCAAGCGATGGATGTCCCTTACGATCCCGTGAACTCGGTAGTTCTTCATCAAAGGAATTTCGGCCAAGTACGAACCGACTTGGCCCGGATGCCGGTGATGATCGCAACGCGTGTTGGGTTTGAAGAAGCCATTTTTCCCATCCGTGGAAATCGAGGGATCGTTCATGGTGCTCAAGGTGGCCGTCGAGCAATGCATCGATGACGAACATGAAATGCCGGCCGCTGCGAATTCCTGGTTTGAAGGGAGCGATCCACTCGTGCAGCGAGGCGGGATTCTATACGCGATGGCATGAACCAAGGCAATATCACCATGGCCTCTCGATGGCGATCAATTTGCTAGCATTGCTATCCGAGATTGGGGGCGAGATTGAGTGTGATCTCGACGAATCGATCTCGACTCGAGTGCGATGAATCTCTACAGTTGCCGCTCTCGTGGGCAGGTGAGAAAAAGAGTGAACCACGCCACACGAAGAAAACTCTGCGAAAATGGTTACTGGGAATGGCGACGCAACTGAAACAATCCGAAGTTCTTGCGACGAGAGATGAAGCGGTTCATTTGATCGCACATCGCGGGTTCTGGACAAAACCCGAAGACAAGAATTCGATGCGAGCATTCCGAGCGGCACTCGAAAACGGATATGGGATTGAAACCGACGTTCGCGATCTCAAAGGCGAATTGGTCATTTCGCACGATATGCCGAAGGGATGTGAAGACACCTTGGAGGCATTCCTCGAACTGTATTGCGAAATTGGGAACCGCACGACCCTTGCAATCAATATCAAGTCCGATGGATTAGCGGAACCTGTCAAGCAGCTACTCGATCAATATGCGGTAGAGAACTACTTTTGTTTTGATATGTCGATTCCGGACATGATGGGATATTTCCGGAACGGTGCGACGGTATTTGCGCGTCGAAGTGAGTATGAACCAACATCGATCGCAACGGAAAAGGCGAACGGGATTTGGCTGGATGCATTCGAAGGTCATTGGTTTGATTCCCAAGAATGGGATTCGTGGTTGCGTTGTGGCAAAGATGTTTGCGTGGTATCGCCAGAATTGCACAAGCGGGATCGCGTGGATTTGTGGAGACAGATCCATACGTACTGCCAGGAAGAGTCGGGTGAATCAAGCACTTCAAGGCGTGGCAGGCTAATGCTTTGCACCGATTTTCCGCACGAGTTTTGGGGGTGAGCATGTCCATTAAGGCCGTTGTGTTTGACATGGATGGCGTTCTAATCGACGCGCGGGAGTGGCACTTTGAGGCCCTTAATCGAGCCTTGGGGCTGTTTGGCTACACGATTCCACACGATGTTCATGAAACACGTTTTGATGGATTGCCTACCAAAACCAAATTGGAGATGCTCTCCCAAGAAACATCGCTGCCAAGAGGTTTGCACGAATTTGTGAACCGAATGAAGCAGATCTATACGGGACAGATCATTGAAGAAAAGTTGGCTCCCAGAAAGCAGCACGTCGATGCTCTGTTGCGATTGAAGCAGGAGGGTTACAAGCTTGCCGTGGCATCCAACTCGATCCGTTCCACGATCACAAAAATGATGGAGCGTTCGCATTTGGCATCGTTCTTAGATTTCTATCTAAGCAATGAAGATGTAACCCAACCCAAGCCTTCTCCGCAGATCTATTTGAAGGCCATGTGCATGGCCGGAGTAACGGCTGACGAGTGCTTGGTGTTAGAAGATAGCCCTTTTGGGCTGAGAGCCGCCCATGAATCTGGAGCCCATGTGCTGCAAGTGCAGTCGGTCGATGACGTCTATTATGGTGCCATCAAAGACCGCATTCGCGCCATCGAGAGTCGGGAAGTTAAGCCTTCTTATCGCCGCGCTGCTTAAACGATTATCGCGTGTTTCGGTCGTCGTTCTGGCTTGCAGAGTCGTTCGCGAGGATTGATCTTTTCCTATCCATCCTTCTTCATTAGGATAAAAACACGCGGGAGACAAATCGTTCCTCGGGCAAGCAGACACTCTGAGAATGAATTGAAGAGTCGATGGAGATTTGGACACTGAAGGAGATGCGAGGCGGATGGATCGTAGGTGATTTTGATCCTTGCGTTTTGCGTACATCCGAGTTCGAAGTCGCGGTCAAGGAGTATGAAGCGGGGACCATAGAACCTGCTCATCATCACAAGATTGCGGAAGAGATCACGGTGATTGCTTCAGGAAAAGCCCGCATGTGCGACACGATTCTGACTGCGGGTACGGTGATCCGATTAGCCCCAGGGGAATCGACTTCGTTTGAAGCGATAGAAAAGACCATCACCGTAGTCGTGAAGCGTCCGAGTATACCCAACGATAAGTACTTAGACTAATAGAAAACACACAGCCGCGAAAGGAGTTGCGGATGTTACAGATTGTGGTTCCGATGGCAGGTCGAGGTAGTCGATTCGCCAAGGTGGGGTATGAACTGCCCAAGCCGTTGATCGATGTTTGTGGCGTCCCCATGATCCAAATGGTGGTGAGCAATCTTCGGCCCAAGTGTGACCATCGGTTTATCTTCTTGTGTTTGCAAGAACATCTCGAAAAGTATCCAATCCCTTCGATACTCAACGAAGTCGCGCCCAATCACATCGTGGTGCCGGTTGAAGGTGTCACCCAAGGCGCCGCTTGCACTGTATTGCTGGCGCACGAGTATATCAACTCGAACGATCCATTGATGATTGCCAATAGCGATCAGTGGGTGGACTTCTCCATCGATCGCTATCTCGATGCGATGGAGGACCGCAACCTGGACGGTTTGATCATGACCATGTGGGCCGATGATCCAAAATGGTCCTTCGTGCGTCTCGACGATGCTGGCGAAATCACCGAGGTAGTCGAGAAAAAAGTTGTATCGAACGAAGCGACTGTCGGGATTTACAATTTCAAGCGAGGCAGGGACTTCGTGTCGGCTGCCGAATCGATGATCGAGAAAGATCTTCGCGTCAACAACGAATTCTACGTGGCTCCTGCCTACAACGAATTGATTCAGAATGGGCAGCAAATCGGGTACGTCAATGTGGGACGTGAACGGGATGGAATGTACGGAATCGGGATCCCCGAGGACCTCGAGTACTTTAAGCAGTGTCCCGTTTCTTCCAAAGCCATCGCCGTCTTGAATCGATTCAAGAGTCACCAACGAGCCGCCTAGCGGTAGTAGCAGGATGCAAATATGGCATGGGGCAAATCAAGATTGCAGCGAGTCGAACAGAGTTCCCAACAGCAAGAATGGGACGCTCTCAAGTCGATGTCGCTTGCAGATCAATTGATCTATCGTCTCCGCCAAGTTGCCTCAAGCGATGAGTTGCCGATAGAGCATTTTCGAGAATTGACGCAAACGCTCTATCAAATGGCGGAGAAGGATTTTCATCGAGCCGCCTATCTTGGAATCACTCAGATTCGTCATGGCCAAGATGCAATCATACAAACCCTGATTCGTGAAATCATTCATTCGACGCCCTTCACGGTGATCGACGTCGGGGCCAACGATGGATGGTTTATTGAACGCGTTCAGCAAAGTACAGCGATTTCGCGACTGCTGGCGTTTGAGCCAATTCCCGATATGGCAAAACTCTTGCATGAGCGATTCGGAAGCGATCCGCGATTGCAGATTCTAGATCTAGCTCTCGGAAATGAGATAGGCGTTCAGACGCTTCATATCTATCCCAAGGTCAATGGGTTGAGTTCGCTGTTGGATTTTCGCGAAGACTATCACTTCTTAGGTGAATGGTTCGACGCCGAAGATCGGAAAACCGTCCATGTGCAGACGACCACTCTCGATGAGTTTGCGAAGGATCATCTTCTAGCGGATCAGCATCCTCGTATCGCATTGAAGATCGATGTCCAGGGATTCGAATGGCAAGTGCTCGAAGGAGCCAAAGAGTTATTGAAGTCGGGGCGAGTGAAAACACTTTTAATCGAACTTGTGACCCGCGAAAAATATGCGGGGTCAAAGACGATGGTTCCGATTTTGAAACATCTCGAAGAATTGGGGTTTGCCATTTTTGATATCCACCCATTCTATCGCGAGCAGAACATGATTTTCCAGGAATGCCATCGTGGAAGGCTTACCGAATTGGATTGCTTGCTCGTCCACGAGGACTATTTGGGCGAGCTCGAAAGGAAAGAAAGGAGCGGACGATGAGCCAAGGAACGATTAGTGCTTCTTCTCATCTACTCCAACTCGTGCAATCGCACAAAAAGCATTTTTGGGTTGGTGAAATGCCTCCGTTCGAGTTTGTTAGCCTCAATATTATGGGGTGTACAAACTTTCGTGTCTCACCCGCTCATCATCAACGATACGATGTCGTTTGGTATTACGAGCAGATGCCCTCCGATCTAGCGCCGGGTCAATTTGAACTCGTGCTCGACGAATTGATGCGGCTTATCGGTGAGCAAGGGAAGTTGGTTATTCGCTATCAGCAGAATAGCCATTTTACCATCATCAATCTCAAGCATTTTTTGGGACGAAGGTATCAAGCGACCGTCGAGGTAGATTCCGAGGTACAGGAAAACGGGACCTATACGACAGTATTTGACATTCGACGACACCAGTTGCAACGTTATCGGGACAAGAGCTGGACCTTTGCGATTTTGACTCAGGGAAAGCGGCTTGATAATGTCCTAAAGTTCTTTCGCAGTATTCGCGATCATGACCCGGCATATGACCATGAGATTCTGGTGGTTGGCCCGAAACTGCCCGAGTTCGAACCATTTCAAGTACGGTATTTAGAGAAAACCTATCGCGAAGAGCTGGCTGAGATCAGCCGGAAGAAGAACGACATCGCCATGACCGCGTCGTGTGCCAATTTGATGATCGTTCATGACCGTTATGTGCTCGCTTCCGATTTCTTTCCTGGCTTTGAAAAGTTCGGTTACGATTTCGACTTTGCGACGGTGCTTCAATGGTATGAATGCGGAACGCGTTTTCCCGCGTATGCAGCATTGACCCGCGATACGATGACTTGGTCGCCCCCCATCGACTGCTGTGATTACTCGTCGTTGCGTCCCACGCAATATCTCAATGGCGGATTGATTATCGCCAAGACAGAGACACTTCGCGACATTCGTTTCAACAGTATGCTGTTTTGGAATCAAGCCGAAGACTTGGAACTTGCCAGAGCATTCCGATCGGCGTCATTACCACCGCGGGTCAATTGTTTTTCCAATGCCGTTACGATGGGAATCACGCCGGAATACACCAAGGCATTCAGGCCAGAAAGAAAAGTCAAGGTTGAAACGAAGAGCAATGTTTGGAACGCTCTCCCGCTCCAGATTCGTTCACCTGGAAAGAAGCTAGAGCGTTTTCTACGCCCCCATTGGAAGAAGCTTTTCCGAAAAGCGGGCTAAGTAGAGGCAAACAACCATGAGATTATTTCGAGCGAACGAACACCAGAACACCATGCGACAATCGCGTAAGAAGATTGCCTTCATCGTCGAACCCCATTTTATGGTTCATCATGTTGGCGTGCGCAACTATATTTTCTCTTTGTATAGCCTACTATCAAAGAATCATGACGTGGACTTTGTCTCGAGCTATCCGTCGGCGATTGGCCGCACGCATTGGTACCGAGCGATTCCGAAAGATCCAGCAGAAATTCTGCGCAATGAAAAGTCAGAAGACGGTGTATTGCAGGGGACTCCTAAAAGCATCAGCCGAAAAATAGCTTTTCATGATTTTCATGCGAAGCAAATCACGCCCGACGATTTTCATCACTCGCACATTGGATCGGATTTGAGTGTTGAAGACTATGATATTGGGATTGTGACCAATCCTTGGCTCGTTCACTTCGAAGGACGATTGCCTTGCCAACGCCTCGTCGGTATGGTCTACGATACGGTACCAAACGAATATGTATTTACGCGGTCCGATAAGCCTTATTCCTTTGCTTCGTTGCATCAACGTGGTTTCTCCTACTACCGGCAACATTGCGATGCCGTTGTCGCGATCAGCGAGAAGGCCGCCAGTGATTTTTGCAGCCTGGTGAAGGTCGAGTCAGAACGGGTCCGATGGTTACCGCCTGTCCTTCCGCCAGCTTACGAGGATGTTCCCACCGCCTCCAATTCTCGTGAGGGATGTGTTATTTTGGCCTCACCTTTCGACAAACGGAAAGGTCTTGCGGTCATGCCGAATATCCTCAATACCGCCAAAGACAAAATTCAAAAGCTCTTTATCTACGGTGGTATTCGATGCAGCCGTAGCGAGTTGAAGCAGTTCTTTAACGATCTCAAAGTGGCCAACGTGGAATGGTATCCCAATGCAACGGCCAAGAAAGTCAAGGACCTTTTCTCGCAGTCCAAGGCCTTGTTATTCCCTTCGTTCGATGAAGGGCTAGGATTGCCCATCTTAGAGGCTCAGTTCTGCGGATGTCGCGCGATGGTTCGCGATAAACAACCCATGAACCAGTTGATTGGGATGGGTAGTCGATTTGTGACAGGACAGGATACGGAGGATGGTAAGACGCTCGAATCCATGCTTCGCGAGTCCTTCGATCATCAAGCACTGCAAGAGTGGGCTCTCGAGGAGTTCTGTAGTCGGCATGTGGAACGAGTATTGGAGGAAGTGCTAGCGATCGAACCGAAGCATGTTTCCCCTCGTGAGTGGCACGTTGCTTAGCCGGCAGTTGGGATGCTTAAGGGGCGATACTTGACCCATCCTGTGGCAAAGTCGATAGATGATCTTGAGATAATCGTTAGGCTGTGCTAAGACTGCATCCCGCATAGATGGATTTTGGGCACGAATGCTTGGATGCAGCCCTCCATGTTGGGAGCGTGACGGCAAGGATGCGATCATGGGTAACGCAATCGAATCAGGAGGTTCGGTCGTTCGACGACCGAAGCAAATCCTTTTCGATGCCTCGCATTCTTTCCCCACAGGCAAGAACTCTGGAATCGAACGAGTCGTTCGCAGTCTTTATCCAGAACTAGTGGCATGCAGTGACCAACTTGGGGTTCACGTTCCTCAGATGGTCACCTTTCATGGTGATCATTTCTATCGAATCGATGGAAACGTACGCCGCGACTTTTCAAAATTAGCTGCCATCGAATCCAACATCAAAGCCAGGATCCCCAAGGCTCTTCAGCAAATCATTCAGTGGGTGTCTCGTCGATGTGGCGTCAAGCAACTCGAAAAATGGTTTTTGCCGCAAGTAGGACACCTTGGAGCTTTTAAGGTACCACATACGATTGCAGACCGACTTCTGCGATTGGCTCTACCTTATCGTTCGCCAAAGCTGACCATTCATGAAGGCGATCTGGTGATATTGCCTGACGCGTATTGGACGCGGCGAGGCGTTTGGAAAGCAGCTCAACATGCACGGCAACAAGGTGCCGTTGTCGCGACGCTTATTTACGATTTGATTCCACTCACTCATCCCGAGTTTGTGGGCGCAAAACGGTGTGCTGGTTTTCGCGAGTATCTCCATCATGCCATTGAAAACTCCGATATCCTCACCTCGATTTCTGCTACCGTAAGCGATGAGCTGGAGAGGTATATCGATGCGAACAGAGCGACGCTCAAACGCATTCCAACGCACCTGAATCACTTTACGCTTGGCGCAGAATTTCATCGAGCCAAAGGGGAAGTGCGGACCGGGCTAAAAGAATTGTTTCCGAACGAGCCTGCTAAACAACAGAAGCCACCTTATCTCATGGTGGCGACCTTCGATCCAAGGAAGAATCATCGCTATTTGCTCGACGCGTTTGACCGCCTGTGGAATGATGGAAGTGACGCAAAGCTCGTACTGATTGGACGAGTTGGCTCGCTATGCGAAGACTTGATTCAACGTATTCAGAATCATCCACAAATCGGTAAACAGCTCTTTGCGTTCCATGATGTTCAAGATTTTGAGCTTCAACACTGTTATCAGTTTTGTCGTGGAGTTCTCTTTCCTTCCATCGTCGAAGGATTTGGCTTGCCGATCGTAGAGTCGCTTTGGTTTGGGAAGCGTACGTTCGCCAGCGATACGCCGATCCATCGCGAGGTTGGAAAAGAGGATTGCATTTATTTCGATCTAGCCGACCCACAATCTCTGGCCACGAAGATCCAAGCATGGGAGAAGCAAGCCGAGAATTCGGAACTGACTCTTCCAACCCGCAGGCCCTTCACGTGGAAGGAATCGAGCATCCAATTTCTGAGTCAAATTCTGGATGTGATGGAAGCGAAGAATGTTCCCATGAAGCGCGCGGCGTGAAGCGACTCTAGAGCCCAAGTGCGCGCATTTTTTGTTGCAAATTTTGGCGATGGATTCCAAGGCGTCGCGCTGCGGCCGTAATATTTCCTTGTTCTTGTTCCAGCGCTTTCTCGATCGCAAAGCGTTCGTAGTCTTCTGCCAATCGCGATTTGGCTTCGGTCAGTGGAAGTTCGATGTAGCCATCGAATGCACCCTTGGAATCGCGAGCCCTTACGGCACCGAGTCCCAGATGCTTGGGCGTCAACGTTTCCTCATCGGCCATCGCAACGGCTGACTCTACCCGTTGCTTCAATTCGCGCACGTTGCCGGGCCAAGCGTACTCGAGCATGGCGGCCATCGCTTCTTTGGAAAACGATTTTCCTTTTGCATACTGCTGAGCCAACAAAACGATGTCGTCGGGACGATGCCGAAGGGGAGGCAGGAAAAGCTCGATACCTCGGAGACGATAATAGAGATCTTGCCGGAATTGTTTGGCTTCCATGGCGACATCGAGATCTTGGTGTGTGGCGCTCAAAATGCGAACATCGATTGCATACGAAGTTTCGGAGCCAACGGGTTGGACTTGCTGCTCTTGAAGGACTCGTAAGAGTCGAGTTTGAACCGTTGCTGGCATGTCTCCGATCTCATCGAGAAACAGAGTGCCACCATGGGCTTTACGAAAGATCCCCTCGCGATCACGATCTGCTCCGGTGAATGCTCCCTTGGCATGTCCAAAGAGCTCGCTTTCAATCAAGCTCTCGGCAATTGCCGCCGTATTGATCGCGATGAAAGGGCCTTCGCGTCGTGGGCTTGAGTCATGCAATTGTCTTGCAACGAGTTCCTTCCCTGTCCCGCTTTCGCCGCGCAAAAGAACCGGAAGATCGCTGAGCGCCGCGCGATCGATCAAGGTGATCAGTTCCCGCATCGCGCGGCTGTTTCCTAATAGTTGAACGGTCCCTTTGTCTTGACGAAGCTGGTTCCGCAGCGTGGCCGCTTCCTCTTCCAAGCGAACTCGTTGTTGCGAGCGGCGGGCGATGGCTCGTACTTGCTCCACATCGTAGGGCTTGGTGAGAAAGTCGGACGCTCCCCGTCGAATGCACTCAACCGCTTGATCGATGGAATCATTGGCCGTAACGACGATCACTTCAGGCGCATGGGGCGAGGGGCATTGCTGTAGTTCTGCGAGAACCTCAAGGCCGCCCTTCCCAGGCATGTTCAGATCGAGAAAGGCGAGGTCGATCGGGAGCCTCGAGAGGACATCGAGTGCTTCGATGCCATTTTCAGCTTCAATGAGTTCGCGGCCGGGGCCAGTCAAAACGCGGACCATGGCATAGCGAGCATTGGATTCGTCGTCGACAACAAGGATACGCATGATGACTCGCAAGTACTTTCAATCGACGTTTGGAAGGTATCCGACTGACGAGTTGGTTTCGCCAGCCATGGCAGGATCATGGAAAAGAACTAGCATTCCCTTTACCTATGGTAGTCTGGCGTTCGTGATTGTTTTTGGCTAGTGCCTGAAGAAGGGCGGTCCTTTTGACCCCATAATGAATGGCGAAATTCAACGCTAGCCTTTCTTCGCGTTGACATGAACTGCAGAATTACCTACCTACTGCCGATACCAGATAAGACGTCTGGGAAATATTTGAGGTGCCCTAGGGGTATCTGCCGTCGCGCGGTTAGCGGAAACTCGAGACTATATGTTCGTTCGCACCAAGATCATCGTTGAGTGGGGACGCCTCATCGTCTTGGTCATCATGACTGGGTTGGGAGGTTCCTTGGTTGGAAGCGGCCAAGAATCGGTTCCCTTGACGTTTGGCGGCGCGAGTCGGCGGGATGGATGCAGGACTCTTCCCATGGAAGTGGTGGCGGCTATCGTAGTTTGGATCCGGCGCCGCACGGTTGGGAGGCCAGCGGTCTAGAGGGAACGAACCCCAACGGATATGTGGTCGATCCCCTTCTCGAAAAGCAATTGCGATTCGTTCCACCCGAAGATGAAATTGAAGGGATCATTCTCGAGTCGAAGGACGCAGGCCAAGAGGCGATGCAGCTTTTCTGCTCCGAACGCTATTCGACGTATCGTACGGCCGAGTCTGCGATGACCTACATGCCGGGAAGCGATGCACAGTTTGGATGGTTCAGCCTTGAGTCACAACCCTATCTTTCCCGACGCAAAGCAGCCGGTATTACCTCGGCTATCGACATTCATTTCCTGAACGGTCCCGCAACCGTTGATTTGCCTGCGAGGCTATTCGATTTTGTTTTGGGTTATCAAGTGCGAGCGAGTTTGTCGAAGCGGATCGCTTTCGATTTGGCTGCCAACGTCGGCATCTACAGCGATTTCGAAGATAGCGCTCGCGATGGATTGCGATTCCCAAGTCATGCCGTGGGAATGTATCGCTGGAATCGAAATACGGACCTCGTGTTGGGCGTCGACTATTTGAGTCGCGACGACATCAAGATCTTGCCAGTGTTTGGTGTATCGTATCGAAGTCCGAATCGTCCCGCATGGCGATTTGATCTCGTCTTTCCTCGGCCTCGTATCGACTACATGATCGATTGCAGTCGACGGCTTTACATCGCAGGATTGATGGGAGGTGGAACTTGGGATATCGAGTTTCCCGATGAAAGCGATGACGTGATGACCTATCGCGATTTTCGTTTGTTATTTGGATACGAACGAATTCAAAGCGATGGAGATCGCGGCGGAATCGAACTTGGTTATGTGTTCGATCGGCATCTCGAATTTCGCAATCGACCCGATGAGCTCGATTTCGACGGTGCGTTCGTGCTCCGTTGGGTCCAGAGACAATAACGCGGACGTCATTTGCAGCATCGTATCTACTGATATTTCAGTGGCCGGTACGTCTTTCTCTACGCTCCTTTCTTCGATCGTTTGCCAGCTTCGAGGGGCAATGGATCGCACGGCAAAGCGCCGCGTGACGAGCTCGTAACAGCTTTTTAGCTTTTGTAGTCTTCGGATCGCTTCTTTTCTGGTGGTGTTAGTCGACAAGGCCGCCGTCATTAGCCAAAATAGGGCGAGTTTTAAGCCCTTGAGTTCCGGTTCTTCTTTTGACTGTTGATGACATCATGTTGCGATCCTACGGTTTAGTTGGCTTGATTGTTCTCGGTATAACGAGTTTGGGATGGGGACAAGACTCCAAGAAGACGGTGGTGTTCATCGCGGGTGGTCCGAGCCATGGATATGGTTCCCACGAACACTACGCTGGTTGTCGATTGCTTGCTGATACCATTCAGAAAGCCAATCCCGATATTCGCTGCGAAGTTTTGCGCAATGGATGGCCGCAGGATGATTCCATATTAGATAGCGCCCAATCTATCGTGATCTATGCGGATGGTGGTGGAGGACATCCCGCCAACAAGCACCTCGACCGTCTCGAACCATTGATGAAGAAGGGTGTGGGGCTTGTTTGCATCCACTACGGAGTCGAAGTTCCGAAAGGGGATATTGGAAACAAGTTCTTGGAGTGGCTCGGGGGCTACTTCGAAACTCATTGGTCAGTCAATCCGCATTGGACAGCCAAGTACGAAAGCTTACCCAACCATCCGATCGCTCGCGGTGTAAAACCTTTTGAAGCCAATGATGAATGGTACTTTCATATGCGTTTTCGCCCGGAGATGAAGGGAGTAACTCCCATTCTTTCAGCCATCGCTCCTGCATCGACGATGGAACGCCCCGATGGGCCTCATAGTGGTAATCCCGATGTTCGCCGAGCGGTTGCCAAGCAAGAGCCTCAGCATACGGCATGGGCATTTGAACGGCAGGATGGGGGACGATCCTTTGGATTTACCGGTGGACACTACCATTGGAATTGGGGTCACCCTTCGATTCTCAAACTGGTGAGTAACGCGATTGTTTGGACGACTCACACCGACGTCCCACCTGATGGACTCGCTGCGCCTTCATTGGGCTTAGAGCGACTGCAAGAGAACCAAGATGAAAAGGTACCCGACAATTTCAACGCCAAGGGGATCATCGATTCGTTTAAGATCCGATCGCAAGGGCCCGCTACCAAGGACGAGGCTCGACAACCCGAACCGACCGGTCGGCAGTTGTATGCCTCGCCGATCTTGAAAGGTTCAACCAAACGGGTTGATGCAGTTGCCAACATCCGTGGAGTCAAACGACTCTTTCTCGTGGTTCAGGATGGTGGCGATGGCTTCTCATGCGATTGGGCGGATTGGATTCGACCGACTTTGCATGGCCCTGGCGGAAAGCAAAAGCCGCTGACCGATTTGGAATGGAAGAAGGCTTCGTCGGACTGGGGACAAGTTCACAAAAATCGAAACGTCGAAGGGCAGGCGATGCGAGTCGCAGGGCAGGGGATCGATCAAGGGATTGGTACCCATGCCAACAGCGTCGTAGAGTTTGAATTGCCTGAGGGATTTGATGAGCTTCGATTTGGATGCGGATTGGACGAAGGTGGCACCTCGCAAAATGATGGGAACACAACATCGGTCCAATTCTTTCTTTTTGCTGATGGCGTTCCACGGACGATCCAGCGGGCAGGTAGCAACGTTAATGAAGAACAACGCAAGCCGGAGAATGCCGTGGGAGGGTTGACTCTCTACCCGGGCCTGGAAGCCAAACTGGCTGCGTCGGAACCTCAGCTCAAGAGCTTAACCAATCTCGATATCGATGATCGTGGACGCGTTTGGGTCTGCGAAGTCGTCAATTATCGCCGACACAATGGAGAGCGACCCGAGGGAGATCGCATCTTGATTCTCGAGGATACAAACCAAGATGGTGTTATGGATACCTCGAAGGTTTTCTATCAAGGGCGTGATATCGATTCGGCGATGGGAATCATGGTATTGGGTGATCGTGTCTTTGTAAGCGCTGCTCCCTATGTATGGATGTTTACCGATGCCGACGGGGACGACGTTCCGGAAAAGAAGGAAGCGATTCTCAGCCAGACTGGTCAACCTCAGCACGACCATTCCAATCATAGTTTTGTCTTTGGGCCCGATGGAAAACTGTATTGGAATTTTGGCAATACGGGCAAAGCGATGTTCGATGGGCAAGGAAAACCGATCGTTGATCGTTGGGGACGGCCCATCAACGATTCGGGTAAGCCTTATCGACAAGGAATGGCATTCCGTTGCAACCCAGATCTCTCTGATATGGAAGTGTTAGGGCATAACTTCCGCAACAACTACGAGTTAGCAGTCGACTCATATGGCACGGTGTGGCAGTCCGACAACGATGACGATGGCAATCGTGCTACGCGCATCAACTATGTGATGGAATTTGGTAACTTCGGCTACACCGACGAATTTACGGGGGAGGGATGGCAAGCCGAGCGAGTGGGCTGGGAATCCGAGATTCCGTTGCGACATTGGCACTTAAACGATCCTGGTGTTGTTCCCACGATGTTGATCACGGGGGCTGGGTCACCGACTGGAATCACCGTCTACGAGGGTCGAATGTTGCCAGAGGTGTTCTGGGACCAGGTCATTCATTGCGATGCAGGACCGAACGTGGTCCGCGCGTATCCGGTCAAGAAGAATGGGGCTGGATATTCTGCTGAGATCGCCAACTTGATCACTGGCGAACGCGATAACTGGTTTCGCCCTGCAGATGTTTGTGTGGCTCCCGATGGATCATTGTATGTAACCGATTGGTACGATCCTGGTGTTGGTGGGCATAACATGGTGGACATGGAACGCGGTCGTCTCTTTCGCGTCGCCCCACCCAACACTCCATACAAAGTTTCCAAGTTTGATTACTCAACACCGCAAGGAGCGATCGAAGCCCTTCGCAATCCGGCCAATGCGGTACGTGCGAAAGCTTGGATGGCATTGCAGGGCATGGGTGAGAAGGCCAAAGCCGCTTTGGAAAAATTGAGTGCGGATGCAAATCCACGCGTTCGAGCCCGCGCTTTGTGGCTGCTTGGGCGTATGCCGCAAAGCGGAATGCAATCTGTCCAGCAAGCGATGCGCGATTCCGATCCCAACATTCGCATCACCGCGATCCGCTTGGCTCGGATGCTTCGTATGCCAACAGCGGATTATGTCTCCAAGATGAGCAGCGATTCCGACATGGGTGTCCTGCGCGAACTGGCAATTGCATTGCGAGAAGATACCTCCAAAGATCATCCCACACTGTGGGCTAAGCTTGCCCAGCGATACGACGGAAAGGATCGTTGGTACTTGGAAGCTCTCGGAATCGCGGCCATGGATCGATGGAGCGAGTGCATTGCGGCTTGGATGCAAGAGTTTCCCGCTGCTAAGTCAACGCCTGCAGGTATGGAGATCCTTTGGCGGGCGCGATGTAGCACAGCTGCTCAGGCAATCGCCGATCGACTATTGGTGACCGTTGACGAGTCGGAATTCAATCATTTGCTCCGCGGACTCGATTTCCAATCGACGCAAGACAAGCAGACCGTTTGGGAACGATTGGCCAAAGAGTCGAAGGCAAAGGATGGGGCCGCCGCGGAACGCATTGCGATTGAGGCAGCCGTTCGGCTGGGCACGGATATCGAGAAAGATGACAAGCTCAAGGCAATCGTCAAGACGTATCTTGGTCGGCTGGGCAAGGATCCCAAGCAACTTCGCTTGATTCGCCAACTGAAGTTGCAAGGATACGATGAACATCTTCTCCAGTTGATTCAGTCATGGGGGCCCGGCAATGATTCGGTTCAAGCACTCGACATCATCTTGAACCAAGGAGATCGTTCTTTGATCCTTGCGAAGTTGAAAGGGGATGTCGCGACTCCGGAGATGGGAGCATTGAGCAAGACGTTGGCTCTGAGCAATGGCAAGAATATTGCGAAGGCATTGGAGGACTTGCTGATTCACGAACAAGTTCCCTCGCAAGTCAAGATCGATGCTTCGCTGGGACTCGCCCGAAACCCCGCAGGTCAAAAACGACTCATCGAAATGGCAAAATCTGGCAAGCTTCCTGGTGAAGCCAAGGTCCTTGTTGGACCTCTACTTCTTCAATCTCGTGATGAAGGTGTTCGAAAGGAATCGGTAGGATTGTTTCCTCCGAAGAAGACGAAGCAAGCATCCTTGCCGCCTATAAACGAATTGGTGTCGCGTAAAGGCAACATCGAAAAAGGAAAAACGCTCTTTGATGGAATCGCAACCTGTTCCCAATGCCACATCGTCAATAACCAAGGAAAAAATGTTGGCCCCGATCTAAGTGAAATCGGTACCAAGCTTTCCAAGGAGGCAATGTACGTTTCCATTCTCGAGCCGAGTGCCGGGATAAGTCACAACTATGAAGCTTGGATTGCTTTATTGGATGATGGTGAGGTAATGACAGGATTGATGATCACACAGAGTGGTGAATCGGTAACGCTTCGCGATGCAAAGGGCATTGATCGTGTTCTCAAACGCTCTGATATCGAAACGCTCAAGAAGAGTGAGAAGTCATTGATGCCTGAAAACCTTCAGGAAACGATGAACGAAGAAGGGCTCGTCGATTTGGTCGAGTACCTCATGTCGCTGCGCAAAAAATCCTAGTCGCGATTGGGGTAGGTTTGTATTAGAAACGAGTTGCTTGACGATGATCGATTCTCGTTTACGTGTTGCGATACTACTTGCATGCATTGCCTGCTTTTGGGTTTCGATTGAAACATCGGTCTCAGGGCAGGAATTACTAAGGCTGTATGGACGACAGTGCGACCCAAGGCCAGCGTCAGCTACCGAGGTCTTGTCGTGACTCCAGACGGATCGCAATGGGTGTCGGGAAGTCAAGGCACGGTCATGAAGAGTCATGGAGGGAAACATGGAAAGACGTTTCCTGGAGCTTCGAGAAGCTGATTTCCGCAGCATACATGCTTGGGACGATCAAAAAGCGTGCATAGCGAGTGCAGGACAACCAGCCATCATTCTTAGAACAGAGGATGGCGGTTCACATTGGAAAGAAGTGTTTCGGCACGATGATCCGCAAGCATTCTTTGATGCGGCTCAATTCTCCGATGCCGACCATGGTCTCTGTATTAGCGACCCGCTGAATGGGACTTGGCTCTTGGTGGAATCGAACGATCAAGGACGCAGCTGGAGCGTATTGGATACCAAGAACAGTCCAAGAGCAGCCGAAGGTGAAGCTGCTTTTGCGGCCAGCAATGGATCGTGGGTCTTTACCGGGGAAGGGCAGGGGGCTTTGGCGACAGGTGGTGATGTAGATGGCGGCATGGCTCGCATTCATATTCGCGACGCCAGTGGAAGATGGAGTCGATGGACCGCACCCATCCGTTCCAACAAGAGTAGTGGAGTCTTTGCTATCGCGTTCGCTCCAAAATGGGGATGGATTGCCGTGGGAGGTGACTACATGCGAGCCGATGATGGCAGTTCTAGTGCCATTTGGTCCCGCGATGGTAGCCATTGGAACGAAGCCAAGATTCCACCATCAGGTTATCGCTCGTCGCTTACTATGGTTGAATCGAGTCTGGGGCCGTTGGCGCTCACGATCGGACCAAGCGGTGGCGATGTAAGTCGTGATGGCTCATCATGGGAACGATGGAGCGACGAAGGTTTTCATGTGATCCGATGGGATGCGACAGTGCGCCGTGTGTGGGCTGCGGGTTCCGATGGCCGTATCGCATTCACTGCCGTGCCTTAATGCATCGCTTTCGCGATGCCTATTCAACAAGGAGGTCGATTTTTGAATTCGTCAGGGAAATGGAGCACCCGAAGAACAAGTCATCGGCGTTACGATTTTCCGACCCAATTTGAAGAGCTCCTATCCCGGCTCAATGAGATTCAGAAGATTGGAAGCATCGGGTGTTGGCGAGTGGAGCTGCCTTCACAGTGTGTTTGGTGGTCGGGAGAAATGTTTCGGCTTTACGGAAAGGAAGAGAATGCTTCCGTTCCAACCTATGAAGAGTTTGTCGAATGTGTTCATCCCGAGGATCGATCCATTGTCGATAGGGCATACCGGCTGTCCTTGGCGGAAGGGGAACCCTACAAGATCGAGTTTCGCATCATCCACCCTGATGGAAAGCTCGTTTGGATTGAAAGTCGCGTTCAACCCGTGAAGAAGTCGGATGGATCATTGGAATGCATTGAAGGCACGAACCAAGATATCACGCTCCGAAAAGAGAATGAGCTTCGAATCCAGGAGAACGAGGAAACGCTACGAACTGCCTTCGAATCGATGCGCGAAGGTGTGCTACTCGTAAGTCACCACCGAGTGATTCGCTACGTCAATCCCGCATTTTTGAAGCACCTAGGAGTCGAACGCGGCCAAATCTTAGGTAGAACGATCGATCAACTATCGCCATCCGTTTTGCGAGAGAAGCTGCGATTTGCCATCGAGCAAATACAGGAAAACGGGGATGCTTTTACGGAAGAAGTGGAAGTTGCATCCTTCAGCGGTATGTCGACGATTTTGGAGTGGAGTGTAACGCGTTCGGGAGTTGGGTTTCAGCTCTTGACCCATGATGTAACGCATCAGCGCAAGGTGGAAGAAGATCTACGAAGAAAAGAGGAACGACTATCGGCGTTCTTTGAAACGTCCAATGTCGGTATGTCCGAATGGAGTTTCGATGGAATTCCTCTTCGGTTCAACCAAACGTGCTGTCAGATGTTGGGATATACGACGGATGAATTTGCTCAGGTGACGGTTCAGCAGATCGTGTCTCCCGATGAATGGGAGCTCTCAACAAAACGACTCATGGAGTTGCGTACGGGAGAGATACGTCACTATCAGACGCGTCGCAAGTACATCCGGAAAGATGGCAGTACGCTGCATTCACTTGTATACGTAACCGCTGTTCAACACGAAGAGGGAGTGCCAACAAGTTTTGGTGCGGTATTGATTGACATCTCGTCCGAGATCAACCTTGCGCAGCAGGTTCGTCAGTCTCACAAAATGGAAGCGATTGGTCGATTGGCGGGAGGCATCGCTCATGACTTCAACAATATCTTGACGGTGATACTCGGAGCGAGCGAGTTGATAGGGCTCGATCCAACCTTATCGGATTCCGTGGCGAATCACCTTTCGGCCGTACGCAACGCCGCGCAGCGCGGTGCAAACCTCACCAAACAACTTCTTACGTTTAGTCGCCGTCGCGAGCCGCAGTGGCAACGCATTCACCCGAATCGCATCGTCCACAATATGGAAGATATGTTGCGACGATTGATTCCCGAGGCGATTCAGATGTTGGTAGACCTCGATCCCGCGCCTGCCGTGATCGTTGTGGACCCGATCCTCCTCGAGCAAGTGCTTGTCAATCTCGTGGTGAATGCGAGGGATGCAATTCCCAACGAGGGTGTGATTGGTATTCAAACGTGTTATCGTGCGGATCATGGATGGAAGGCCCCTGCTGAAGGCCTGCACCGTTCTTGCGATGCCTTTGAATTGACGGTTTCCGACACAGGCATCGGTATGCCCAGCGATGTGTTGGAACGAATGTTTGAACCATTCTTCTCGACCAAGGAAGTTGGCAAAGGGACCGGTTTGGGGTTGGCTATCGTGCATGGGATTGTCGAGCAATTTCATGGGGAGATCCAAGTGGAAACCCAAGTTGGTTCTGGGACAACGTTCCGCGTCTTTTTTCCCATCGAATCCTGTGAAGCCGATTCTGAGTTTGTTCCTGCGCTATCTTCCGATGCTCGCGGAACAGAAACCATTTTGGTCGTCGACGATGAACCTGAGATTTGCCGCATCGCTCAGGGGATCTTGGAGCATCAGGGGTATCGAGTCGTCGCTGTTGGTTCGCCACTCGAAGCGTTGCAGTTTTTCCAGCAGAATGTGGCCTCAGTCGATTTGGTTCTTACGGATATCGTCATGCCCAAAATGAATGGAGTCGCTTTGATCCAAGCCCTCAAGGGGTGGAATCCGAGGCTCAAATTCATCATGATGAGTGGCTATTCTGAAGTATCCCTTCAAGGTTTGACCGAGGATAGCACTACGCCATTCCTTGCGAAACCTTTTGCACAATCGCAGTTATTGCACGCTATTCGTTCAACATTGAACGCTTCCTCGTAACCAAAGCAAACTGAGATCGCTTAAGTTGGATACAGTAGAAGATTTTTTTGATGGAAGACTGAGAGTCGAGGCCAAACATGTCGCGGATGCGTTTCTTTGAGAGTGTCATTGGTGCAGCGCTTGTCCTTTTGTCGAGTGGCATCCTTCAAGCTGCGGATGAGACGAAAATCGTCGAAGTAGCGCCCGGCGTCCATTTTCGAAAAGCACAGACTTCTCCCATATTCACTGGGTGCAACCAAGGCTGGATCATCTTCAAAGATTTCGTTTTGATCATCGACGCCAATTTTCCAGGACAAGCTGACGAAGTCTTGGCGAGCATTCGCAAGACGACCGATAAACCGATTCGCTTTGTATTCGACACCCACTATCACGGCGATCATGCAGACGGCAATATGCAATACACCAAGCTTGGTGCAACAATCATTGCACAAGAGCGAAGCCAAGCACTTTTTGAGAGTAAGGGGCGTGAAGGATTTACGCGAGCGCAAACCGATCGCGCTACCGAGTACGGTGGATTGTCCTATGCCCTTCCATCACTTTACTTTTCGCACAAATTGATTTTCGATGATGGTGAACAACGAGTTGAGTTGTTGTTCCTGGGACATGGTCACACGGCGGGCGATGCAGTCGCGTGGCTTCCGAAGCATCGAATACTGTTTACCGGGGATGCGTGCGTCAATGGACCATTTAACTATACGGGCGATAGTCAAACGGAAACATGGATTGCTGCCTTGGCGGCCATGGAAGAACTGGGAGTCAAAACACTTTGTCCAGGGCACGGTGAAATGGGTGGACCGGAAGTGATCGCCAACCAGAAGAAGTACTTTGTCGAATTGCGTTCCGAAGTTCAAAAAGCGATTCAAGCAGGAAAGAACCTCGACCAAGTTAAGAAAGAGATTTCCATTCCGTTCTATCAAGAGTGGACCGGTGTCGATGCCAAAACGCGAACGGAGAATATCGAGCATGTGTTCAAAGAGTTGAGTGCGGCGCGTCCTTCCGTTAAAGATTCGGCCGCATTCCGCCGTTGGGAATCATTGTCGCGGGTTGGTGGTTACACCCATACGAACTCGCTTGAGAAGTTGGGCCAACATCCAGTGGATCTTGCTTGGCAGGCCCTAGCCGATCTCTATCTCGTCTCGGATTCGATTCACCGACGTGAGGTCCGATCGTATTTTGATGGACGTACAGAAGATCTGCAGTCGATGGGCCAGTACATTTTCCGCGAAGCCGCCCAACTAGCCAAGACAGGGAATGAAATCCACCTTCGTCGTGGACTCGCGATCGCGGCGATCGAAGGTGGACGTCGGGACTACCGCGAGACTCTGCAGGGACTCGCCATCCTTCGCTACGTTGCGGAGCAACATGAAGTGGACGCGAAACCGTACTTCGCGCAGATCAAAGACTGGGTTGCCATTGAAAACTGGCCTCTCTTCGAACAAGTGCGAGGCCAATCCCAAGACTCTCTGGCTCAAGCGGCTAAGGAATTCCGTTCATCGTTAGAACAACTGCCGTAAGAACGACGAGCCGAATGTAAGGACTAATGATCACCTGCGAAAGTCGGTGATCATTTATTGGGTCTAGTGAGGACGGGATACACCGTAAACGTGGGACCAGTATTGCGAAATCGCTTTAGGGCCGGAGATGAAGAATCGTCCTTTGGATTCACCGGTCATCAATTGCATCGCATCCATGGCTGGCGGCGAGGACAAGATCAAAACGGGACAGCCTTGGTGTTCGAGTCCGATCAAATCGACGATCTCTTGCCGCGGTCTTGGGAAATCGACATAGCGGATATCGAGACGATGCCGAAGCGATGGGAAGTAGGATAGAACGCCATTGATATAGGCACAGTCAGGACAAAAATAGGGAAGTCCTCCGCCATCAGGAAATGCTTCTTTAAGAAGATAAAGAACATCGCGTTTCATGGTCGGAGACTCCAAGAAGAACAGGATCGAATCGAGCAAAGGCTCTTGAGTCATATCCAAGCCTTTGCAGGTAGGGATGTCGTGCAAGGACGATCAAACCGTTGGTTTAATACCCGATACGATATGGTAACGGCGACTAGCAAAGACTTCTGCATCATCGAGCCATCGGGAGATGTTTTCTTCGTACCATTTGGGTTGTTTGGTCACAAGAACCAAACGTCCTTCCGGTCGCAAGCTGCGGATCGCCGCATTGATAAATAGTTCGGCAATTTGGAAATCGGCAAAGTACGGCGGATTGGCCAATGCCATATCAAAGCTATTAGGTTCGCCATACACACCGGTATGGTTCACTTCGTAAGTGATATTCGTCAAGCCGTTGATTTCGGCTCCCTTACGTGTGCACCAAACGGCGCGAGCATTGCTATCGACCGCATGGATGCGAGCCGATGGATCTCGAGCGGCCAAACCAATACTGACGGCACCACTTCCGCAACCGATATCCAAAAGCCGAGCTTCTGGATAAACATCGACGGCGTCGAGTAATTGTCGAGCTCCATTATCGAGTTCGCGGTGGGAAAAAACTCCCGGGCGAGTGATCAGCTTCAGTAGGACATCGAGATCCTTGAAGCAGACTTCGCAGGAGAAATCACGAACGCGTTTGAGCGGCTGATCTTTGATAATGAAGTAGACGACAGCATCATCGAACGGACGCACTTTGACGCTCTTGCTATAGATCTTGAGCTGATCGTGCAGCCATCGATCCTTCGGATTGTCGACTGCGGCCACGAGGACTCCACCTTCACGAAGCCTCATAAAAGCCGACTGAAGTAAGTCTCGCGATAGTTCCGCTTCCGACTTGGAGTGGATTGGAAGCAATGCCATGTCGCACTCGACCTCGGGCCAATCCGCGATACAGGTGATGGCGAGGTTTGTTGGCGCGCCTTCGGAATGCAATGCGATGTGGTCGCTTGCCAAGGCTGCAAAGTGACTGTCCATAAACCAGCAAGTGACAGAAGCATCAGGCCTTGCGCGAGCTAGGCCTTCGGCCGCTTGGCCTCGTCCAATCGACGTGGACAAGATCGTATTGCCGGGGAGCGTGGAAGCGATTTCTTGAAGTCGCAGCTCTGCGGGTCTCGCGTTCAATCGCGAGCCCGCATCAGAAGAAATTCCATCCGAATCAGACGGTTGCGAGCTTTTGCTCATTACTTACCAAAGCGAGCCTTAGCTCGGGCTTGAGCGACAGCACGATCGCGAGCTTGCATCAATTCAGGGCTTGTCGCTGGGAGCGTCAACGCCTTTTGGAGATCATCTTCAGCCTTCTTGGCATCGATGGATGCAGGATCGAGAAGCCGGTCCGTGAGGATATACACCGCATCGCGAGTGACTTGTACGAAGCCACCATCTACGAAGTATTCCTTCTCTTGTCCACCTGATTGAAGCTTCATCAATCCGAAGCCCAAGCGGCCAATCATCGGAGCACGCCCTTTGAGCACGCCCAATTGACCATCAAACAAGGGAACAACGATGGAGTCGGCCTCCGAACGCAATTCGGTCTTTTCGGGTGTGACCACCACGCATTGCATTGCTGCCACGGTCCGTTATTCCTTATTTCTTGCCTTGTTGGGCCATCTTCTTGGCTTGTTCTTCGGCTTGTTCGATTGGACCAACGTACATGAAGGCTTGTTCTGGAAGGTGATCGTACTTTCCATCGCAAATGCCTTCAAAGCTTCGAATGGTATCTGCGAGCGAAGTGATTTCCCCGGGCTTGCCAGTGAAGACTTCAGCGACCAAGAACGGTTGCGACAAGAATCGCTCGATACGACGAGCGCGGTGCACGACCAACTTGTCTTCTTCGCTCAATTCGTCAACACCCAAGATCGCGATGATGTCTTGAAGTTCGCGATAGCGTTGAAGAATGGTCTGAACGCGGCGAGCAATCGTGTAGTGGCGATCACCGACGTACTGCGGATCGAGAATACGGCTGTTCGAAGCCAATGGATCGATCGCAGGGTAGATACCCTTTTCGGAAATGGATCGCTCGAGATAGATAAACGCGTCGAGCTGACCGAACGCGGTGGCAGGAGCTGGGTCGGTCGGGTCGTCCGCAGGAACGTAAACGGCTTGCACCGAGGTAATAGCACCCTTCTTGGTCGAGGTAATACGCTCTTGCAAGGCACCCATTTCCGTGGCGAGGGTAGGTTGATAACCCACAGCGGAAGGCATACGACCCAAGAGAGCCGAAACTTCGCTACCTGCCTGAGAGAATCGGAAGATGTTGTCCACGAACAACAGCGTGTCTTTACCGGTAGTATCGCGGAAGTACTCTGCCATCGTGAGAGCGGATAGTGCCACGCGAAGACGAGATCCAGGTGGTTCGTTCATCTGACCGAACACCATGCAGGTTTGCTCGATCACTTTGCGGCCAGTTTGACCGATTTCTGCTTCTTGCATTTCAAGCCAAAGGTCGGTTCCTTCGCGGGTGCGTTCTCCCACGCCGGCGAACACGGAGTAACCACCGTGCGACGATGCGATACGGGCGATCAACTCGGTCAAAATAACGGTCTTACCGAGACCGGCACCACCGAACAGACCTGCCTTACCACCGCGGACGAACGGAGTGAGCAAGTCGACCACTTTGATACCAGTTTCAAAAACTTCCGTGTTGGTCGAAAGTTCGGAAACGGTCGGGGCTTGGCGGTGGATTGGATGATAATCATCGGCTTGGACGTCGCCACGCTTATCGATGGGATCACCGAGAACATTGAAGACGCGACCGAGCGTTGCTGATCCAACGGGAACCGAAACTGGCTTGCCAGTGTCGACGCACTCGAGGCCTCGCATGAGACCGTCAGTACTTCCGAGAGCCACGCAGCGAACGCGACCACCACCAAGGTGCTGTTGGACTTCTCCAACGAGCTTAATCTTCACCCCTTTCTTATCGCTTTCGATGCGAACCGCATTGTAGATGGCGGGAAGCGCCGATGCGGGGAACTCCGCGTCGAAAGTCGATCCGATCACCTGCGTGATGTGTCCAACATTTTTTGCCGTGGCAGTGGCCATTGTTCGATATCCCGATATTTCTTATGAACGATGAATCAATTGTAGGGGAGGAAAAATACAAAGCGGTCCGAGCCAAGGTTATCCCAAGGCTTCCACACCACCGATGATCTCCATGATCTCTTGTGTAATCTTGGCTTGTCGAGCGCGGTTAAACGTTCTGGAAAGACTCTTGATCATGTCGCCCGCGTTCTCCGTTGCGCTCTTCATCGCCACCATTCGCGAGATCTGCTCGCTCACGGCAGCATCGAGGAAGCACTTGAACAGCCGTACGCGGAAGCTCGCCGGTACCACTTCTTCCAAAATGCTCGATGCCGAAGGAAGGAATTCGTAATCTTCTTTGGGACCATCACTAGGAGCCTGAGCCGCATCGAGTTTTCCAAGAGGCAGCAGCGTTTCGACTACTGCGACTTGTTTGGAAATCGTTAGGAACTTCGTGTAAGCGATGTCGACTCGATCCAACTCACCGCGGATGTAGCGATCCATCAACTGATCGGCAATCGCTGCAACTGCATCAAAGGAAGGTTGATCTTCAAATTCAGTGAAGGTTCGTTCGATCGCGACACCGCGGAAACGCAATGCCGAGATACCTCGCTTACCGCTCACCTGAATCCCATTCCTGGCCAATTCAGACGCCAACTCACTGCGTCGCTGTAACGCGACGCGAACCACCGATCCGTTGTAGCCACCGCACAAACCGCGGTTGCTGGTGAGGATGATGAGGTCTGCCGATTGAGGCTTTTCACGCGATTCCAAGAGCGGGTGCGAAACACTGGCTCCCGACTTTGCGAGATCGCGAACGATTGCCGTAATGCGATCGGTATAGTCGGTCGCTGCGGCAGCTCGATCCATTGCTTTCTTGAAGCGAGCTGTTGCAATCAACTCCATGGTCCGCGTGATTTTGCGGATGTTTCGAATCGACTTTCGACGTTTGTCGAGAGCGCGAAGATTGGCCATTCGACGATTCCTTTTCCAGGCTTACTTGAAACCGGCCTTGAAGGCAGTGATCGCTGCTTTCATGGCTTCTTCGACTTCCGACGTTAGGTCGCCCGTATCCTTCATCTTGGTTCGGATTTCTGGGTGGCGATCCTTCACGTATTGAAGCAAGCCTTGCTCAAACTCGCGAACCTTGGCAACAGGAACGTTATCAAGGTAGCCACGAGTACCAGCATAGATACTGATGATCTGATCGATCACATCCATCGGTTGATACTGTTGCTGCTTGAGTAGTTCAACCATTCGGTAACCACGGTCAAGACGCGATTGGGTCGCTGGGTCCAGTTCCGTTCCCAACTGAGCAAACGCTTCCAATTCGCGGAAGGATGCCAAGTCGAGTCGAAGACCACCGGCGACTTTCTTCATCGCCTTGATCTGAGCTGCACCACCCACGCGAGAAACCGAAATACCGACGTTCATCGCAGGACGAATGCCCGAGAAGAACAAGTCGGGTTGGAGGTAGATCTGTCCGTCCGTAATCGAAATCACGTTGGTTGGAATGTATGCCGAAACTTCACCTTCCAACGTTTCAATGATGGGAAGGCTTGTCAAAGAACCGCCACCAAGATCCTTGGAGAGTTTGGCGGATCGTTCGAGCAAACGGCTGTGGCAGTAGAACACGTCCCCAGGGAATGCTTCACGTCCTGGTGGACGACGCATCAACAAGCTCAACTGACGATAGGCCACGGCTTGCTTACTCAAATCGTCATAGACAATCAAAGCATGACCGCCGTTGAACATGAAGTGTTCAGCCATCGCGGTTCCAGCGTAAGGAGCAATGTACTGCACAGGAGCAGGAGCACTCGCACCGGCCACGATAACGGTGGTGTATTCCATCGCACCGTGCTTCTCCAGAGCATCGATCACCAAAGCGACCGACGAGTCCTTTTGGCCAACTGCCACGTAGAAGCACTTTACACCGGTGTTCTTCTGGTTGATGATCGCATCAAGAGCAACCGCTGTCTTACCAGTCTTTCGGTCACCGATGATCAATTCCCGCTGACCACGACCGATTGGAGTCATCGCGTCGATCGCTTTGATCCCGGTCTGCATTGGCTCATGCACTGGGTGTCGTTCGGCAACACCCGTTGCGATCAATTCCACAGGGCGTTGATCCTTGGCATGGACTGGTCCTTTTCCATCCAAAGGATTGCCCAGAGGATCGAGTACGCGACCAATGACGGCGTCCCCAACGGGAACGGAAAGCAACTTGCCGAGGGCCTTGACTTCGTCCCCTTCTTGAATCGACAAGTAATCGCCGAGAATAATCACCCCGACGCTTTTCTCTTCCAAGTTGAACGCCAATCCAGTCACACCGTTCGGGAATTCCACCATTTCCCCGGACATGACACTCGAGAGTCCGTAGACTCGGGCGATTCCGTCACCAACTTCGAGAACCGTTCCTACTTCACGGACATCGATCTGGCTTTCGAACTGCTCGATCTCTTTCTGAATGACCGATGCAATTTCATCGGAATTGAATTTCATGAATCACCTCAGATTGGCACCAAATCTATGCGAAAGATTTAGGTTGAATGACTTGTGTTGTATAGGGGAACAAATGTAAGGATGTATCTTTGGCAAAGCGCTAGGACGCCAGCGTCCCAATGCGATCGCGAATGGCTTGTTCGGTCTTCTGTGCAGTTGCTTTCCGGAGTTGGGTCAGCTTCCCATCGACGCTTCCGTCATAGAGCGTGTCGCCTACGCGAATAACCAGTCCACCCAAGATCGAAGGATCGACTTCGGAATGGATCGAAACCTCTTTCTTGAAGGCGGTGCTAAGCGTCGATTGAAGGTTGCTACGTTGTTCAGCCGAAAGAGCTGAAGCCGTCACAACGGTAACGCGCAAGCGGCCCGCGGCTTCGTCGCGCATCCGAGTCGCGGCTTGTTCGATGGATCGCAAAAATCCAAGACGTCCTCGTCGGCATAGCACCTTGAGGAATCGCAGCAGGGTTGCATCGATGCGACCGCTAAATACGCGATCCAATAGTTCAAACCGTTGTTCGTTGGGAACCTTCGGGCTGCTCAAAGCAAACTCGAACGTCGAATTCTTGGATAGGACTTCGCGAATCAGCGAAGACAACTGATCCACGACGACATCCAATACACCAGCAGCCTTCGCGGCCCCAATAAGAGCCTTCGCGTAGACTTCGCCAACATACTGTTGTTCGTCGTCGAACACGTCAGGGATTTGAACTACTTCTTCCATTCGGAATGCTCCGCCTTGCGACCAAAGTCGAGGAACTTCAGCGTTGGCTAACGATTAGTTGCGACTTGCCAAACTCTTCAACGAATCTTGAATCAACTGTTGGTGGTCAGCTTGTTTGAGCTCACGACCCACAACGCTTCTCGCTAGCGAGAAAGCGATGTCGGTGCTCTTGGATCCCAATTCGCTAAGTGCAGCCACCTTGGCAGATTCAATGTCCGCCAACGCGCGGTCTTTTTGGCGAGTGGCTTCCTGCTGAGCTTCTGCCAAAATACGCTGTCCAGCCGCTTCGGCATCCTTACGAGCTTGCGCGACGGTTTCTTGTGCGGTCTGCATGGCTTGATCCAACTTAGCCTGATACTCGACCAACTTCGCTTGCGCTTCTTCCGATGCTTTTCGAGCGTCTTCGATCTGCTTCGCAATCGAAGCTTCACGAGCATTGAGCCCGTCGCGAAGTGGCTTCCAAGCCGCGAAATACAATCCACCGCACAGAAGTAAGAACACGACGCCCGTGAAGGCCGCCAAGTCACCCTTCAATGCCATAGGATCGTACAAATCCTTGGTAGCACCAGCGTGCGTGTTGTCGGAAATTTCGGCAACCGCATGCGGCTTCTCGTCCGCCTTTTTGTCGTCGCCGAATACCGATTGGCCTGCAAAACAACTCCAAACCATCGACACGACAAGCAACACTCGCAACGTCTGCATCACGCGCTGTATCATCATCCGAAATCCTAAAACACCAAAGGCTCTAACCATCAACGAATGGAAGCGTGCGCTTCCGAACGGACCAAGCGAAAACGCATTAGCCGCCGAATGGGTTTTGTTGCATACCGACGATAACCGCGAAGAACGCGAGACCTTCGATCAGAGCTGCAGCAATAATCATGTTGACCTGGATCTTACCGGCAGCTTCTGGCTGACGAGCGATCGATTCCAACGCACCCTTGGCAAGCAAACCAATACCGATACCAGCACCAATAGCCGCTAGACCAGCACCAATTGCACCAGGAATACCGCCAGCGCCTTCAGCAGCCGAAGCTGGAGCAGACATCACAACGGTGGTTCCCAAAGCATACAAAGCGGCACGAACTCGATTGAACACTATAAATTCTCCTGTGAAATGAAGAGGTGATTTGGTAACGCAGGCCGAGATGGCCAACGCTTAGTGGTGATGTTTTGCGCTGCCGATAAACAGCGCCGATAGGAACGTAAAGATCGCAGCCTGCAAAAAGGCTACGAACAATTCAAGAACACTCAGTGCAGTGGTGATCAACACGGATACAACCGTGATCGCTCCCCACTGCGTGTCATTCATCAAAAATGCTTTGGCGCCGATAGCGAGTCCAAGAACGCCGAGAAGCACCAAGTGACCGGCCACCATATTCGCTACCAACCGCATGGCCAGAATGATGTGCTTGATGAGCAGCGAAGCGAACTCAATCAACCACAACATCGGAACGATGATGATCGACATGAACGCGGGAAGTCCAAGCGATGGGCAGATATTCTTCAGGTAACCGAGAACACCAAACTCTCGCACACCCACGGCGACTCCGATCACGAACACGATCAATGCCATGATCGCAGCCATACCCATGGCTGCGGTTGGCGATCCAACCCAAGGAAGCATTCCCATCAAATTGCAACCGAAGATAAATACAAAAACGGTCCACAAGAAAGGAAGGAATGCATCGGTGTCTTCTTCACCCATCGCTGGAACGACCACTTGATTGCGTACGAAAAGAAGCAGGCCTTCCAAGAAGTTCCATGCTTTCCCTTTCGGCGCATTGCCGGTGGAAACGTTCTTGGCCAACCATCGGAAAAGAATCAAGCAGATGATGGCGACCACCACTTCGATGATCATGTACTTCGAAAGGCAGAACCCTGACGCAGGTTCATAGGCATTGATGAGCTGACCACCAAACGGTTGAGGAATCAAAACCTTGCCGTGAAGCGATCCGTTGTAGGCATCGATTTTTTCTTTCGACCAATTCGCACCACTCGTCTTGAGAAACTCTTGGAGCGTTGCGTCGCTTGCGTTTTCTTTCTTCCACTCTTCCCATGCTTTGGACTGGGAAGGATTGGCCTTCATGGCATGGACCCATGCGTAGGGTTCGCTTGGGTTTTCAGCCAAGAATGCTACGGTTGCATCGCGAGGTGCAGGCGATTGCTTGCCGGCCCATTTCTGCGCTTTGGTGTCGATTTGCTTGAGACGCAATTCGAGGTAGCGAGGCAAGGACCAGCCGTGATTCATATGGCTTTCGTGTTGCCAATGTTCCCACTCGTGCTTGAGATGTTCGGTATGTTCCTTGGCAATCCCGATTTTCTCGAGACCCTGGACCGTTCGATCGGCTTCCCATTGAAGGAAGTTATCATCGAGCCGAACAAACCAGCTTGGGAAGTCTTTGGCGGCCTTGTTGTTGCTTTTCCACAACGACTTTGGGACGTCAAAGTAGTAGCTGTCTTTGATGTGGAGGATGTCGGAAGCCATGTCGTTCCAATTATCAAAGGAGTCGCAGAATTACTTGCGCGCCTGGTTTATGAAAAGCGCAGATTCTAATAGCAAGAAGGGAAAATAACAGCCCTGTAAAGATGTGAGAAAAAAATTATCGGCGGGCCAATTTGTCGCATCACGAAGAAAAACCAGTAGGAAGTAGATTCCCATTCGCCACATCGTTGCAAGCAGGGGGACCGCCGCTGGATATTCGTGGAACCAGGGAGAATGTAACAAAAAAAGATTGGGAATCGAGATGGCGAACGAGACGAGTCCACTCAGAATCCAAAACTCCCATCCGCCATCGGCTCGCCAGAGCATCGAAATCCAGCCTCCTAGCAAAATGCATAGCAATGCCAAGAACGCCGATCGTAGGAGGTCGCGCACGAGCAAAGTCGTTCGAGATGCGGTCCTTTGGGTTTCCCGATCCGGCTGTTCCTTGCCATCACTCACCGATCCGTCTCCCCTCGATCGCGGTTGGATGATCGGTATTCCTCTTCTTCACGATCGATTTCTTCGGAGGATTTGTAATGGGGAGGAGGCTCGTTCTGTTGAGCCATCTTCTCATCGAGCTCGATCTTCTTGAGGACTATGGTCAGTGCAAACAGGGAGAAGGCAGTCGCGAACACAACGGAGGTCGGAGTGATCCATGCGGTTCCAAGGGTTCGATCAAGCCACCATCCGAAAAGAACTGGGCATAGCATGAACAACATTACAACTGCCAGAATGCGAGAGGCAATGTTGACGGCGTTGGAAACCTGAGGGGCCGGCTTTTTGGCCATGGATTCGCTCTAGTGGAGGGGGTTTGTGAGTGGTGGTCAAAGGAACAGGTGAAAGAGAATTCGGATGTGACTTTCGTTTTCGTGGGCGCGTTTCACCCTTATTTTTCCCGCACTTCCATCGTAGGAAAGCGATCTGTTTTTTTGTATACTTTCTGGAAATCTGGGGGTGCGGCAAGCATACTAGGAAAAACCCGCCTCAGCCCCGGCTTTTCGCCCCTCCGGTCAAGCTCGAATAGTTCAGCAAGCTCGGTTCTGAATTCAGAACTACTACGGGGATAAGTTGTTGGGTTTTGGACTTGTTTGACTCCCCCTCGCTGCGTTGGAGCAAGAACCTTGATTAGCAACGCCGACAAGAAATCCGGCTCTGCCGCAAAGAAAACCAGCCCGACCAAGGCCACCGTCGCAAAGACCACAGTCACAAAGTCCACCGTGACCAAAACTGCCGTGGCCAAAACCGCAGTGACAAAGGCTGATTCTGCCAAGCCATCGAAACCCGCGAACGCATCCAAGGTAGCCCGAGTCGAGCCGGTGTCCAAGGCACCTGCCAAGAAGAAAGAGGAGAGACCCGCAGTTGTTTCTTCCAAGTCCGAGGTCAAAGCTGTGCCGAAAAAAGCGAAGGAAGCTCCTAAGGTTGCGAAGGCACCTGTCGTTGCGAAAACCAAAGTAAATCCCGTGGTTGCCAAGGCTGCCAAAGCCCCAGTCGCTCCTAAAGTCGATGCGAAGAAGGTGGCAACGAAAGCGCCTGTAAAGAAAGCTGAAAGTCCAAAGCCAGCCAAGACCATGGCCGCCAAAGCAGGTTCGTCCAAAGCTCCTGCGAAACCCACCAAGGATGTTGAGGCAAAGAAGGATGCGAAGGTCAACGGATCCAAAGTTGCCAGCAAGTCTCCTAAGGTAGACGCGAAGGGAATGCCCTCTCGGGTAAGTCCTCCTTCCAAGCCTGTGGCAAAGCCGAAGTCACCACCTTCGCCGCCTCCAAAGCCGACCAACCCTGCCGTCGTTAAGAAGATTCGCGAACTGCAATCGAACAAAGAATCTAAGAAAGACCTTGCTCAAGATATCGTCGTTCCAGAAGTTGGCTTTGCCGGTACGCAAGACATCATGCACGATCCTCAAAGGGATCGGATGGTCCTTGTCGTTCGCGACTCCTATTGGTTGCAAGCCTCATGGGAGATTACTCGACGAAGCGTCGAACGAGCACGAGCCGCTATGGCGGAACATTGGCATATGGTGCGACCTGTCTTGCGATTGTTGAAGATCGACAACTCGGGTACGACCAATAATTCCGAAACCATTCTTCGCGATATCGAAATTCACGGTGGCGTGCGCAATTGGTATATCGATGTGATCGATCCACCTTCTTCCTTCCGCATCTTGCTTGGGTATATCGGCGGATCGGATCGCTTCTATGAATTGGTGCGAAGCAATGTTGTGACGACGCCAATCCCCGGTAGCGACGAAGCCATTAGCACTCACTGGGCCGAAATCGCCAAAGATGCGGAACGCATTTTTGCACTGAGTGGCGGATATAACGATGAGCGTGATACGAAGGATCTTCAGGATATGTTTGAAGATCACTTGAAGCGCCCTATGGGAGCCCCTGCGTTAGCGCAGTTCGGAAACGGCGCTGAGAGCGGTGTGCGTCGCCATCGCAACTTCCATTTCGATCTCGATGCCGAAATGGTCGTCTTCGGTTCCACCCATCCTGATGCCTATGTCACTCTCGGTGGTGAACCGGTGAAAGTGCAAAGCGATGGAACATTTTCGGTTCGCGTTCCCTTACCCGATCGCCGCCAGGTTCTACCCGCCACGGCTTGCACTCGCGATGGTGTCGATGAACAAACCATCGTCATCGCTGTGGAACGAAACACAAAGGTGATGGAACCTCTCTCGAAAGAAAATGAAGAAGCTCCTTAAGCGAGATTCTTGAATCCGACAAATAGAGTGCGATCGTCCGGCCGTTCGTCTGTCGCGATTGGGACAAGTGTAGTACGATCATCTCGATCGTTTTAGAATCGCGATTGGGACAATTGTCGTACGACGGGGGCAGTCACACGATGAGCGAGCAAGCCCAACGACTATTGCAATGGATGACCAATCTCGAGTCGGCGGTCATAGCTCATTCGGGAGGAGTTGATTCTGCAGTGGTTGCATCCGCTGCCCATCGCGTGTTGGGGGCGAAGGCGATTGCTGTTACCGGAATGGGAGCTGCCGTCAGTCAGCGCGATCGCAATGACGCGATCATTGCTTCGCAAAGCATTGGGATTCAACATCGATTTCTAGAAACACAGGAATCGTTTGATGAAGCCTATCGCATCAATGACAAACGAAGGTGCTTTCATTGCAAGACGCATCTTTATCGAACGCTTAGCGAATGGGCACAGCAAAACGGCTATGGCTCCGTTCTCTCGGGAACCAATGCCGATGATCTAGGCGATTACCGGCCAGGTCTTGAAGCTGCATCCAATTTTCAAGTTCTGGCTCCGCTCGCAGAACTGAACCTGGGAAAGGCCGATGTTCGTCAGATCGCCACAGAATGGTCCATTCCCATTGCTACCAAGCCAGCATCGCCTTGTCTTGCGAGCCGCATTGCGTATGGCGAGCGTGTCGAGCCCGAGCGTTTGCGAAGGATCGAATCTGCCGAAGCATATCTTCGGCGTTGCGGAGTGGAGGATGTGCGTGTCCGGCTCTATCCGAATGAAGTCGCGATGGTCGAAGTGCCCATGACTTCGCTTCCTCTTCTGAAAGCGGAAGAGGTGTGGAGCCGCATTCAGCAAGAGCTCTTAGGGCTAGGGTTTGCTAAAGTGCTGCTCGATCCGGAAGGCCTTCAGAGCGGAAAAATGAATCGTATGCTTCCCATCGTCTCCGATCTTTAGCTTTACTTGATACGATGGTTTTTGAGGTTTGGCGAATCAGCTATTACTGAAGTGTCAGGAATGGCTAAACATCGACCTTCAATAACTCCCTCGCAGCAAGGTAACCAGGCGACGCTTTTCCGTACTCACTAGCCGTTACTCGAGCCAGTGCAACAAGTTGATTCCACCGGAAAGCTGGGCGGGTCGATGCAAACTCTTTCAGCGCCGTGTGATAGTACTTCTCCGCATGAAGGGCTCCATCTTCGCTGGTTGCAAACTTCAAGAACAAGTCGAGCATGGGGCGTTCGGAGTGACCAAGCTTCCCATAGCGATGAACGATTGCAGCTGCCCGAAATTGGTCTTTGTTTCGAATGGCCTCTTCGGTTTGCGCAAGCAAGTGATGTATATTTTCATCGCGAATGCGATCGATATCTTCTTCTTTGGGATAAGGAGAGGCTGTCGAGCGAGAGCTTTGTCCTCCTGTATGAAAAGCACCAACCAAAAGACTTGCAACAATGTTCTTCGGTGAACTGATGCGGACGATATTCCGCCATGCATTGGCCGCATCGGACGCATGAACTCCCATGGAGTCACCATGCACGCTTCCGACGGGCTTCTCTTCGTTTGCCCATTCTTGCGGACGCCCAGGATCATGGAGGACGAGTCGATTGGCTGCAATCGAAATCGCTTCTCCGATTGCTTCAGGTGAATAACCATCAACCAACGACTGTGCGACAGCATGGGCGGCTTGCTCTCGCGTACCACGAAAGATCGACTCCGCCAGTTCGTCTAGCCAAACATCGTCACCGATACGCCGACCTAGTTCACGTCCCATCAAACCGTACTGATCGAGGAGCATCGGCAATACATGTCGAATTGGCGAAGGAGCACGATGTTGATCGAGGATCTGCTTTTCTGTTTGAGCGCAATAACGAATCGATTGCCGGAGTAAACAATTGGCCCATGCATCGCCTGCGATCTCCAAGGTATCCATTGCACGCCACGCAAGCACCACGCGATGGACGTCGATTTCATCATCGACTTCGAGTTGAAGATGATTGAAGGCTTCACCTGCAGGGAGGTTGTTTAATGATGCAAAAGCCCGATCGGCTCGCTCAATGTCGCCTGTTCGAACAATGTTCCTCAACGCTTCCCCTGGATGTTCTTGACTCGGTAGTGCCTCAGGTACCACCGCTTTCAGCAACTCCTTTGAGCTCCGCCAAAATCATGAATGCGAAGAGTGTTGCGATGCAATACCTTGAGCACCGGTAGTGCGGCCGAGTCGGCATTGAGCGATTTTGACATATGGTATACAGAGTGCCAAAGCCATAAAGGTGTGAAAGCCTATATAGTCTTGACCGCCAAAGGTTCGCGCATTGGCTAAGGCTCCCGCAGCCACCAACGTCTTAAGAATCGTTCCTGTTTTCCATTGCTTCACGAGCATCTCAGCAGATCGGCCGGTGAGGTCTCTTGCATTCGCTGCACTAAGGGCTCCAAGGCACCAAAGTTCAGTCGATCTGGAGCGTCGTCCGCCAATGCAATGCCAACTTGCAAGTCTGTGGCGAGGGAAGTTCCAAGCCCCGCCATGAGCATGCCGCTGCTCACTTGATTCAAGAACTGACGACGACTTGCAGACATAGGAGACTCCTTGATGTAACGAGTTCCTGGGGAGGTATGTCATGACGAACGCCTCGCCGTGTACCGTACGAAACGAACTACAAAGAAAAATCCCTTGAGAAAACGGACGTGGCGTTTGTAAGGCTTGAATGGTGCAGTCCTTTGCATCCCCTCGTTTCAAAGAAGTGCAATGACTTCCTTTCAAAAGAATGCAGGTTTCTCGCGGAAAACGACAAATCGCAAAGGGTGCATCAGCAATCAGTTGCAATGATTACGAGTCCATCCAACGTCGTGCTGAAACATAGCTCACGCGACAATCGGGAAGGGCATCCAAAAATACCTTGCCATAGGGCTTTGTGATCATGCGAGGGTCGGTAACGACGACCAATCCTGAATCGTGAGCGGTTCGGATCAATCGCCCAAATCCTTGCCGCATTTTGATCACGGCTTCGGGGAGTTGATAATCGCGAAAGGGATTGCCACCCGCAGCGCGAATCGCTTCTAGGCGAGCCTCCAGTAGCGGATGATCGGGGACCGCGAATGGGAGCTTCGTGATGATGACATTGGTCAGCGCATTGCCAGGAACATCGACCCCTTGCCAAAACGAATCCGTGCCGAAGAGAATTCCGCGAGGTTGGGCTTTGAAGGCATCGAGCAGTTGGCCTCGGGGTGTTCCATCCGCTTGGCTATAGGTTGCCAGATTCATCTGCTGCATCCACGGCTGTAAGGCCGCAGCGGTTTTCTTGAGCAAGTCAAAGCTCGTAAACAGCACGAAGGCGTGTCCATCGGTGAGCCCAACATAGTGTTGAATGATCTTAGGAAGTTGCGATTCGTACTTCTCTCGTTCGCTAGGATCGGGAAGATCCTTCATCAAGATCAATTCGGCTTGGTCTTGATAGTGGAACGGGCTACCCAATTGCATGCTCTGCGTACCGGTCGCACCAACGCGAGCTTGAAAGAAATGGAAACCATCTTCGCGTCCCGTCGATAACGTGGCGCTCGTAAGGATGACCGACGGAACTTTCTGAAAGAGCATGGATCGCAAGGCCGGAGCGACATCGATCGGTGAAGACTTAAGAAGGATGCGCTGGCCCACTCTGCTTTTGATACGCTCAATCCAATAGACCGATTCACTTAGCGATTGATCAAGCCAACTGCGAATGCCTTCAGCAAGTGCCTTGAGCCTTCCTTCGGCGGACTTCATGTCTTGCCGCACGTTGGCATTCTTGTGATTGGTTCCATAACGGCCAAGTTCGTCTGCAAGCGTCGTCATTCGTTTTGAAACACGTTCGTTGACAATGTTTTTGGAATGGACGCGACCATTGGTCGATCGTTGCATTTCAAACCAACCGGTCAAGTCGATGACGAATTCGTCGAGGGCTTCATAGATCTCGTAACATTGTTTGGATAACGTCTTAAGGCCCAAGGTTTGAAGGAGGCCTTTGTCGGTTCGCGGATTGTAGAGTTTTCTCAATGTGTAATCGATTTGCCCCGTCCCGATCGATAATCCCAGATGTTCGCTCGCAACCGATTCTAACGTATGGCATTCGTCGAAAACGACGGCATCATAGTCGGGAAGGATCTGCGCATTTTGCTGTCGAAGCGCAAGATCGGTGAAGAAAAGAGCATGATTGACAACGAGGATCTGCGCGTTGCGCATCCGGCGGCGTGCACGATAGTAATAGCAAGCTTCGTAGGTTTTGCACTTCTTGCCCAAGCAGTTGCTCGTATCGCTTGCCACCTCATCCCATACGGAGGCCATCGGATTGAAGGAGAGCGTGCTCTTGGAACCATCGGCGGTGGTTTGCGACCATTGGTCAATGGCTTGCAACTGATCGAACTCGTTTTCAGACGAGAGCAATCCGACCGCTCGACTCTTGGCGAGCTCCAATCGGCGTAAACTGATGTAATTGCTTCGACCTTTGACCAATACCGAAGTGAATTCGCGAGGAATCACTGCATTGAGCAAAGGAAGGTCTTTGGCGATCAATTGTTCTTGGAGACTGATCGTATGTGTGCTCACGATGATTCGACGTTGCCGATGTTCTGAATCGGATTCCTCGTCGTCATCGCTGGAGGGCGCGGATTCCATCGCCCCTTCACTTGCTGTGGCATAGAGTATGGCCGGGACGAGGTACGCAAAACTTTTTCCTACACCCGTACCCGCTTCTACCACCAGATGTTTTCGATCAAACAATGCTGCTTCGATGGCCTCTGCCATCTGAATCTGCTGCGAGCGATGTTCGTAGGCTGGGATTCGACGGGCAATGCTTCCACCCGGTCCGATTATCTTGTCGATGGTCAGTTCATCGGACATACGCCCGTACCTCGCATGCTTCCCAATCACCCAAGGTGATCACGTTAGAGGAGTCTTGTGAGGTTGGCCAGGGATCTCGCGAACATAAAGCGGGACACCATAGCCCGGCAACATGCGACGCATCTCTTCCACAAGATGACGGCCTCGATTTTCATCGACTTCAAAATGGGCCGCACCGCGGACGGGATCGAGCTGATGCAAATAGTACGGCATGACTCCAACATCGAGCAGTCGTTCACTGAGCCGAACGAGAGTTGTCACATCGTCGTTGATACCTTGAAGAAGCACGGATTGATTGAGCAATTGGCAGCCGGCATGCTTCAATCGTTCGATCGCTTGTGTTACTGCTTCGTCGATTTCGTGAGGATGATTGACATGAAGAACGATCCATTTGCTTAATCGTGTGGACTGCAACCATCGCAGCATCGTTTCTTGAACGCGCGATGGAATCATGATAGGGAGTCGGGTATGAATGCGTAGCCGGCGGAGGTGAGGGATACCGTCCAATTGTTCTACTAACCACTCCAGTTTTTCATCCACAATCATCAAGGGATCGCCACCGGAAAGCAAAACTTCTTGAATGGATGGATCGCGACGAATGTGGTCGAGTGCTCCTTCCCATTCCTTGACCGACTTGGGAATCTCGGAGTAAGGGAAGTGTTGTCGGAAGCAATAGCGGCAATGAACAGCACAGGCTCCGGTCAGAACCATGAGCATGCGTCCCGCATATTTGTGAAGCAGCCCTGGAACAACCTCCGAGTTTCGATCACCGACGGGGTCGAGAGACCATTGGGAGGGGGCACGTTCCTGTTCTAGGGGAAGTACTTGCAGCAAAAGGGGGTCAGCGGCGTTGCCACGTTCCACGCGATCCAAATATTCAAGCGTCGCGAAGGCAGGGAAATCGCTTCGGTCCAACCCCGACACGCTCGTCCGTGGGATCCCGGTGTATTCCAGTATTTGGTCCATCGAACGCGCGGCCCGTCGCAGCGATCCCTGCCAACCAGATTCGGGTCTTGTGAGCAACGCATTCGGTGTCATGAATTCGGAATTCCAAGCATCGGAAGGGGTTGCGAGGACCAAAAGATCAGGGCAAACCGCAACATTCGGCAGCAAACAGAGCAAAACTGGCTTCGACAGAATCGTCTGCAACCGTTAAAATCTCGCCCCAAATAAGCTTAACCTCAGTTCGTTCGGACGAGCAGGGCGTAAAAAAACGCAGTTGCTCAAAATTGTTACTCGTTGGCGAGAAGACTGTTGTGGGAACCTACAAAACAAGCGATTTCAAAAAGGGCATCAAAGTTCAAATCGACGGCGAACCCTATCTGATGACGGAAATGAACTTCGTCAAACCAGGTAAAGGCAATGCGCTTTACAAGTGCAAATTGAAGAATCTGGTTCGCAACACCGTTTTGGACCGGACATACAAAGGTGGAGATGAACTTGAAGCCGCCGACGTCGAAGAAATTCAAACCCAATACCTCTATCGCCAGGGGGAAACGTTCGTGTTCATGGACAATTCCACCTATGAGCAGTTCGAACTCAGCGATAGCCAAGTCGATGATGCCTGGAAATATCTCAAAGAAGGCATGGTTTGCAGCATGGTGCTCTTCAATGGGAACCCCATCACCATGGCACCACCCAACCACGTCGAATTGTTGGTAACCGAGTGCGATCCTGGAGCCAAGGGCGATACGGCGACCAACGTAACCAAGCCGGCTAAGACCGAAACCGGTGGCGAGTTCATCGTCCCTGGATTCATCAAGGAAGGCAATGTCATCAAGATCGACACTCGTACTGGCGAGTACGTGGAGCGAGTTAGTAACTGATTCTGATCGATGAATTTTGCATTTGAGAAAGCCACTCCCAGAAATTGGAGTGGCTTTTTTTATGTAAAACCCTTCTGTGGAAGGGGTTTTAGAGGCTCGGTTGTGTGTGTTGTGCAGTCAGTCCCTTTTTTCTATTCGTCAAATCTTGCCTAATCTGCTTGATCGAGGGGGCAGTGAAGCTATCTTTATGGTTAACGCTGTCAGAGGAGTTTTGGCAGGTTGGATTCTTGGGATATGGGTCGAATAGGGGGGCAAGAAGCAATGAAGAAGCTTCAACAATCTTTGTTGGTTGCCGTCGGTGTGGCCTTAGCAATCGCCTTGGCGCCGAGCGCTGACGCGGGTTGGGGCTCATCAGGTGGTTACTACGGTTCATCGGGTGGATACGGATCGTCTGGAGGCTATGGGTCCTCGGGCGGTTACGGATCGTCTGGTGGCAACGGATCGTCTGGCGGGTACGGTTCGAGCGGTGGACACGTAGGGCCAGTCCGACGCGTTCTGGGCCACATCGGAAGCCATCTTCATGCGATTCATCATCGACATCACGCTTGGCACGGCGGCAGCAGCGGTGGTTCTTCGGGCGGGTCTTCAGGTGGTTACGTAGCCTACTCGTACGGTTCCAGCGGCGGCAGCAGCGGCGGTTATTCCGTTAGCAGCTATGGCTCGTCGGGCGGTAGCAGCGGCGGTTACAGCGTGGGTTATGGTTCCTCGGGTGGAAGTTCCGGAGGATCATCCGGCGGCGTACTGCATTCCAGCTATGGCAGCACCGGTGGATACACCGTTGGCAGCTACGGTTCCGTATCGAACTCGATCGCGTATTCGGCAGCCAAGCCAAATCTCACCGCTTCGGCCCAAGTGAACAACGACGAAATTCATTTGACCGTCAGCGTTCCCGAAGATGCCAAGGTATTTGTCAACGGCAACCCAACGACTAGCACTGGCGAAGTACGTCACTTCGTAAGTCGGGGTGTGGATGCGGGAAGCACGTACCGCTTTGAAATTCGCGCCGAAGTCATCCGCGATGGCAAGCCAGTATCCGATGTGAAATCGGTGGTATTGAATGGCGGACAATCGGACCAACTCAGCTTTGCCTTGGTTCCAGCAGCACAATCGGTCGACACTGCGTTGACACTTCGGGTTCCCGAAGGAGCCAAGGTTGTTTTGGCTGGTAATGAAACCAAGACCGAAGGTGACCTTCGAACCTATCGCACCAAGAATCTCAAAGAAGGGGAAGCTTGGGACGATTATCGCATTCTTGTAAGTTACGAAGGCAAGACCAAAGAGCAAGTCATTCGCTTGATCGGTGGAGATCAGCTCGAATTGACCTTCGATTTTGATGCCAAGAAGGCCGAGACGGATACGCTTGCGGTGAAGTGACGCAAGAGTTCTCGAACTCTCTTTGAGCCAAAACCCTCGTCTGCTACGCTTAGCAGACGGGGGTTTTTTTATGGCGCGAGCACATCCTAGAAAATGGTCATGAAGTTGCAAAAAGAGTCGAGAAGCAAGAGTCCAGGTACTGAAGTACCTTCACCAGCCACTTGGTCGACACGCAAACGGATCGTGCTCAGTCTGCTCGTCAGCATTCACGTCATAGCGCTCTTGGTCGAACCCATGTCGATGTTCTCGCGTTCCGGCGTTCGGCCTTTTGGAGCCGATGTTGCTTGGATTCGAAGTACGCTTGGACCCTATGTCGACATGCTTTATCTCGACCATGGATATTTCTTCTTTGCACCCAATCCTGGTCCCAATCATTTGGTGGAGTGCACGATAACTCCTATGACCGCGACTTCTATGACCGCTGACAGCAAGAATACTAATGACATGACTTCTGGAAGCTCGCAGGGTACATCTTCCATTCCTTCCATTGGGAATGGCGAAAAGCAGATCTTGGTCTTTCCGGATAAACGAGTCCATTGGCCACGGCTCTTTTACCATCGCCACTTTATGCTTTCCGAGTTCTACCACAATGCACACGCGTGGACAGACCAACCGATTGAAGCCAAAGAGAACCCTGTGATCGATCGCGAATGGCGAGCTGAATTGAACCGATATCTTCAGATTCAAGGTTCGATCGTCAAACATCTCAAGAGTCGGTTTCCTACTTCGGAAGTTGGTTTGCGTAGGATCGAACATCAGTTGCCAAACGAAGTGCAAGTATTGCAACAAGGTTGGAAGTTGACCGACAAACGGCTTTATGATGTGGTTCCGGAGTCCCTACAAGAGCGCGATGCCAAGAGTGCGGGGCCGGGGCAGGAGTCGATAAAAGTTGTGCCGCCTCTACGACCGCCAATGAATGTTCCTGCGGTTCGCGATTCCCAAGGAGGCGTATCCACGCCGATGCCTGAAGAGATCTTTCTCGTTCCCAAGAGTGTTCCAACTTCGGAAAGCAAACAACCATGAGTTTGGGAACCGCCTTACATCATGCGTGGGATGCATGGAATCGATTTTGGTTTCATCCTAGTTCCGCTCATACTTTGGCTGCAATTCGAATCGCCACAGGATTGATGTTGGCCTATGTTCATGCGGTATGGCTCTACGATGTTGCCGCCTTCATGGGACCTGATGCTTGGATCGATGGTGAGACGATTCGATCGTTACATGTTCAACGATACAAGTGGAGCTACTTGTGGTATGTCGAATCGGTACCACTGCTTACGCTTCATCAGGTGATCGCGATCTTGGCATCGTTAGCGATGGCGATCGGCATGGGAACGCGATTGGTTATTCCCTTGGTGTGGTTCATGACGTTGATGGTCTGCCACCGAATGACGGGGCTGCTCTTTGGGCTCGATCAAGTCGTGATGATGCTATCGATGTATTTGATGGTGTCGGTCTGTGGGGCAGAATGGTCTTGGGATGCTTGGTGGAGAGATCGCACGAACCGTCCTGCATCGTTTTTGTTTCCGGCATCGAGACCCGATGCATGGAACACCATCGCGACGCGATCGATGCAGTTGCATCTATGCATCGTGTATTTGTTCGGCGGGATTAGCAAGCTGCGTGGGGATATGTGGTGGGATGGTTCGGCACTGTGGTTTGCAGCCGCGAGTTACGAATATCAATCGCTTGATCTCACCTGGATTGGACGCTATCCAACGATGACGGCATTCCTGACGCATGCCACTTTGTTTTGGGAAACGTTTTACTGCGCCACGGTGTGGCCTAAAGCAACAAGGCCATGGACGTTAGCCATGGCCTTGATGGTGCATTTGGGAATCGCCATGTTCTTGGGTATGATCACCTTTGGTTCGATGATGATCGTAGCCAACGCGGCATTCATCGATCCTGAAACTACGCGCCGTACTTTCCAAGCCGTCCTGCGTTGGCTAGGGCGATCGTCATCAAGTACTGAGCTTCAAAGTGGCCAAGACCGCCGGTGATGCAGGTCGACTCATTGAATGCCTTGTGTGGATCGGGACGGCAGCAATCGGATACGAGCAACGTTGGCACTGGGTGCCAGGAGTGGCTCTTCAGATAGCTCGGAGTGCTATGATCGCCGGTGACGATCATAACGGATGGATTGAGCTTTTCGATTCGAGGAAGGATGGCATCGAGCTCTTCAATGCGTTTGACCTTTTCTGCGAAGTTACCGTCTTCGCCAGTGCTGTCGGTGTACTTGAAGTGAATGAAGAAGAAGTCGTAGTCTTTCCACGATTGTTCGAGCACATCCATTTGTTCTTCGAGCGATGATGCCTTGCCGATGACATCCATCCCAACCAGTTTGGCAAGCCCTTTGTACATAGGATAGACCGCAATGGCAGCAGCCTTGAGGCCATAGACTTCTTTATAGGTTGGCAAGGCTGGCTTGCAGGCGAAACCACGCATCGTATGGAAGTTCGCCTTCTTTTCTTTGGCTAACAGCACCTTCGCTTGAGCCAAGAATTGCTTGGCGATCTCGGCTGTCTTTTTGCTTGCGGCATCGTGACCGACGGGATCGAGTGCAGGAACACCCGTTTTCTGAGGATCGGTGTCCGAGACGTTGCCCCCAAGTCCTTCTCCACGGAAGACGACTACGAATCGGTGTTCTTTGACCGGTTCGATGATGATTTCGATTCCGGGAATCTTGATCTGACGCAATGAGATTGCGATGGGAGCGCTTTCTTCGCTGCTGATACGGCCAGCGCGGCGATCGACGATCTTGCCATCCGCATCGATCGTGCAAAAGTTGCAACGAATGGCCACATCGTTGGGCTGGAGATCCAATCCGATCCCCGTCGCTTCCAAAGCGCCACGACCGATTTGGTACTTGATGGGGTCATAGCCGAACAAACCAAGGTGGCCTGGGCCGCTGCCGGGTGCGATGCCTGGCTTCACGGGAATGCTTGCCCCTTGCACGCCCTTGGTGGCCAATCGATTGAGGTTGGGGACGTTGGCCGATTCGAGTTCGGTCTTGCCACCTGGCTCCATTGGTAACCCGCCAAGACCGTCTGCGACGAGCATGACGATCTTGTTGTCGTTGGTGAGTTGCAATTCGCGAGTCAAATCGTGAATATCCATGTGATAGTCGCTCCCAATCTGGTTCCGTTTTGGACGAACGGTGCTTCGAAGAATCGTAAGAAAACAAGCCCAACCGATTGGAACAGGCTCTCGTTTCTTTGCCAAAAAGAGAATCTTAACGGCGTCTGCCCAGCCTACCAAGGACCTGCGCGGTTTCTCGATTGAGCATCGTCGACTGCATTAGGAATGCAAATACGATTGGCCGCTATGGACCAGAAAACGATTGCGGACCGCAGATCGTCCAAGCAGCATGCGAAATCCCATTTCATCGCGCGAGGAAAGGGTCAATTCGATCGGCCATCGGAACCCACCGAGGTCGATCGTCGTTTGAATGACCGGACGTTCCATCCAGTGGCCGGAGGAACTTCGAACCTTGCGGTACTCGATCAACGGTGCTTCGGTGGTGATGGTGGGAACGGCCGAATGCTGAAGAGGATGCACGGAAAACTGTATCCAAATCCGGTTTCCTCGGCGAAATTCCTGAACGTCGAAGGCGTGCAAGCTACTGCTTCTCGCTCCCGTATCGATTTTCGCTTTCACTCGCTCGACGCCCAAATCGGGCAGTCCAAGCCATTCTCGCCAGCCGACGAGAGGCGGAGAATTCGAGTCGATTCGAGAACCCTTCAGCATTGAAAACCAGCGTAAAGGTGCGATCCAGAAAGATGCTTCCCAGGTTGGATCGGGGAAGGCCAAGGAGGGGTCAACTCTTTCTATTTTGATTCGCTAGAATTGATACTCAAGGAAAATCCCGCGGAATCCCCCTATTCGGAGCCGCGTTGGCCTGTTCGCTTGCGGCACCTTTACTGATCATCTTTCAAAGTCAGATTTATGTCGTTTGATCTCGTACCCGTTCAACTTCAGCTTTCCCAAGATTCCAAGTTGATTATCGAATGGAGTGATGGAAAGCAAACGGCGATATCCCTGCAGAGCCTGCGCGATGCGTGCCCATGTGCCACATGCAAAGAAAAAAGGTCGCAAGAAAAGCCTAAAAAGAAAATGATGATCTTGAGTGCTGCGGAAGCATCACCCCTCAAGATCGTTTCGATGCGACCAGTCGGGAACTACGCTTACAACATTGGTTTTTCAGACGACCATAGCAGCGGGATCTATGGGCTTGAATTGCTTCGGCAACTCGGAGATTCCTCGCCCTAGCGTCGATGGGATGCGGGTAGCGAGTGATCGGAAAGGTTTGTATGTAGAAATCAGAGTCAACCTCAACAACTGCATCATTGCAAACACCTTTGGATCCTAAATCGATCACGCGGCCTGCACCCGAATTATTCACCTACTATCTGATCATTGCCATTCTGACTTTGCCGGCCGTGATCATTGTGTTACCAGCGTTGTGGTTTCGCTATATCACACTCCGTTACACCTTCGATGAGGAAGGGGTGTCGATGCGATGGGGAATCTTTTTCCAGCGCGAAACGGTGCTGACTTATCGCCGTATTCAAGACATTCATGTGACTCGCGATCTCTTGCAGCGATGGTTGGGGTTAGCAACCGTTAGTATTCAAACGGCAGCCGGGAGCGCCATGCCCGAAATGAAACTGGAGGGAATACTCCAAGCCGAACCCTTGCGAGATTTTCTCTATGAAAGGATGCGAGGCGCACGGGGAGTGGCTGCCCTGTCGGACGCAAACACTTCCTCTTCGGTCGCAGTGCATGCGACATCGACGGTTGGTTCCTCTCAGGAGGATTCGGCTCAACTCCTCACGGAGATTCGCGATAATCTCCAAAAGCTATTGCAGCAGCGAGGGGCATCATGAGCGATATGGTTTTGCGAGCTTCGCAGTGGTGTTACGAAGGCGTTTGGTTTGGCTTAACCAAGTGGCTTCTCGTGCCTAAAGATCCTCCAACGTTGCCGACACAATCGGGAGAGTATGTCGCTTCGTTCCGACCTTCCGAAGGCTATCTCAATTATTTGCGATTCTTCTTTTGGATCGGTCTCGTAGTCATCGATGTTGCGTTGACTGCAGGGTGGATCCTTCTGTTTTTCGTTTCTCCGCTTGCCGGAATCTTGATTACACCTCTTGCATTAGCCGTCATCGTCCTTCCTGACATCGTGGCCTATATCGCATTGCATTTGCGATACGATACGACCTGGTATGTCTTGACCGATCGATCGATGCGCATTCGACGCGGCATCTGGAAGATCCATGAAACGACGATTACGTTCGAGAATATTCAGAACATTCGTTTTTCTCAGGGACCATTGCAACGATACTTTGGGTTCGCCAATCTCGTCGTTGAAACAGCAGGAGGCGGAGCGGTCGGCAAAGGGGAAGGGTTAGGCAATTCCCATATGGGAGTGCTCGAGGGACTTTCCAATGCCAAAGAGGTTCGCGATCTAATTCTCGCACACTTGAAACGCTCGTCGACGACCGGAATCGGCGATGAACCGCCCACGAACATAAGGCAATCGTCGGCCTCGGAAAGGACCGAATTGCATCAAGATCTGCTGCGACAGATTCGCGACATTACCGCGCAATTGGCTCGTTAAGCGACCGCACCTAATCGACCGATGGCAATGGATTGCCTTGGACCTGGCAATTCGCCCTGCACCTCTACCTGGCAACTCTACCTGGCAACTCGAGGTCTTTCTGTTGGTATACTCAACACATGGTTTGAGTTTCGTTGCACCAGATGAGCTGGCATCCGAGGGCGGTCGATATGAGTCTAAATGGTGTTCGATTTTTGGTTGTCTTGTTGATGCTATGGAGCGTGAAGGGTGCGCTGGCGCAAGAAGCCAAACCGTTCGGCGATGAGTTTCCCAACTTAGATTCGTTGGCCGTTGGAGAGTGGTGGAAGAAGAAACCTCCCCAGGGACCAAACCCACCACCCACGATGCAAGTCGAACGCGATCGCGTGATTGCATTTGCAATCTATACCGTCGATCGTTCCGTATTGAAGCTTACGGCTCAACTTTATCCATTGATGCCGGATGAAACGCGAAGCGTGCGACTTGAAGTCGAGGATGGCGACGCTTGGAAGACGATTGGAAAAACCGATGTCGTCTATCCCGGTTGGAGTGCTCACTTTCGAATCGAAAGCTGGGATGGGAACGTCCGAAAGCGGTATCGCATTCGCCATGGTGAGCATGCCATGTTGGAAGGTACGATACGGCAAGATCCAATCCACAAAGAGACGATTGTGGTTGCCAACATGTCGTGCAACTCCAGTCGAACCACAGGATTGCGACCCGAGATTCTTGAAAACTTGATGTATCAAGATCCCGATCTGTTGTTCTTTAGTGGCGATCAAACCTACCGCCATACAGAACACACCGCGGGTTGGATCGAGTTTGGGCTTCAGTTTCGCGATGTATTGAAGGATCGCCCTGCAATTACGATCCCCGATGATCACGATGTCGGGCATCCGAATCTTTGGGGAGAGAATGGGAAGCGTTCGATAACCAAGAACAATGCCGATGGAGGTTATTTCTATCCGGTCGAATATGTCAACATGGTCCAGCGTCAACAAACGTGGCATCTACCCGATCCCGTTGATCCAGCGCCTGTCGATCGTGGAATTGGCGTGTACTTCACACGCTATCGATTGGGTGGAATCGACTTTGCCATTTTGGAAGATCGCAAGTTCAAAAGTGGGCCCGAAGGAAAGATTCCCAAGATGGGGCCGCGTCCCGATCATATCAATGACCCAAGCTACGATCCCAAATCCATCGACCTGCCAGGACTTGAGTTGTTGGGTAGTCGGCAACTCCGTTTCCTCAAAGATTGGTCGCAAGATTGGACAGGAGCCACGATGAAAGCCGTTCTATCGCAGACGGCGTTTTGCGGTGCAGTGCATATGCATGGTACTCGCGATGGACGATTGCTTGCCGACTTGGATTGCAATGGTTGGCCTCAGTCGGGCCGCAACGAAGCTTTGCGTTGGATTCGATCGGCCCACGCGATTCATCTCTGCGGGGATCAGCATTTGGCTGTGGTGGTTCAACATGGAATCGACCAATGGCGAGATGGCCCTTATGCGTTCACGAGCCCTGCGCTCGTCAACACGATCTATGGTCGCTGGTGGCATCCTTTGGATGAAAAGCCTGGTCCGAATCCACGTTTGGGAAGTCCACTGCCATGGACGGGCGATTTTCTCGATGGACTTGGTAACAAGATTTCGATGTTGGCTTATGCCAATCCCGAAGACATCAAAGACGAACGCAAACGTGGTGATGGATATGGAATCGCGAAGTTTCATAAGGCCAAGAACGAGATCACGCTCGAGTGTTGGCCTCGTTTTTCGGATGCCAAGAAAGGCGACAGCCAGCAATATCCTGGTTGGCCCATTACCATCGCTGCCAATGGCAATGATGGACGCACTCCAGTGGCATGGCTTCCTACCGTAGAGGTCACTGGCACCGATTCGTTTGTGCTCCAGGTTCAAAACGAATCGACCAAGGAAATTGTTTATACGCAACGCGTGCGTGGGAATCGCTTTCGCCCCCCAGTCTTTTCTGAGGGCACTTATACCATCGCCATTGGAATGGAAAAACCTGATCGCAAACGCTGGGAAGGGCAACGTTCTTCCAAGCAAGACGATCTGCCTCAGTTGATCCAAACGGCTGATTCGCTTCGCTAATTCGCTCGAATCAACTTGCGACGCGATTCCAGCATATAGATCCACATGGGCATGAGCCAAAGATTGCCGAGCAATCCACCGAGCATGGTGAGCGCAGCCGAGGCACCAAAGACCACCGTGGGTAGGAATTCACTGGTCGTGAGCCAGAGGAATCCCATCATCAAGGCAATGGTTGAAAGGAGCATAGCCATGCCAACATCGCGCTGGCATGCATGCAGTGCATCTTCGAGCGATTTTTGAGCCCTCAGTTCGGTACGAAGTCTCAAAAGATAATGCAACGAAGAATCGACCGAGATCCCGATCGAGACGGCTGCGATCAAGGCAGCCCCCAAATTGAGTTTCCACCCTAGCCATCCCATCGTCCCTAGCACGATCAATGCGGGAATCGCATTGGGAACCAATGCAATCAACACCCAATCGATTCTTCCAATCGCGATCAACAATGCAACGCCGATGCCGCAGGTAGCGACGAAGAAGCATCGCCATTGATCGGCAATCAGGCTATCGATGAGCTTGGTCAGCAAGACAAAGTGACCAGAGATTCTCGGTCGCGTCGCTGCATCACTGGGTGAGGAGCGGAGCCAATGGGACTGCGCATCGAGCCATCGTTGAGTCTCTTGATGGACGGCATCGATCAAAGCGAGTTTCTCGTCGGCAGAGGCTCGTTCGGGCGAACGAAGCATGATGCGAAACCAACCATGGGTTTCACTCGCATCGGGACGTGCAACCATCGCATGGAAAAAGCCAGGCATCATGGTTTCCATCAACGTCAATCGGGCTGAACTCGTTAAAAGACTCGCGCCCGGCGCCGATCGCGAAGCCAATTCTGCATCTGCCAAACTAAGGACCTTGGTCAATCGATAGTTTTCGCCAATAGAAATCGCTCGCAACTTGGTCTCAAATTGCTGAACACCCTGAAGATAATCTTCGGTTAGTTGGCGTGGGGCCGGCAGCATGATGTCCCAAACACCGGCTCCGCCGAGTTGACGTTCAATGCGATCGTAGGCACGCACCATCGGCCAATCCGACCGAAAGTTGCGGATAAAGTCGGTTTCAACTTCCATGTTCAGCGATCCATAGATGGCAGCAGACACCACGACCACCATCAATGCTGTAATCGTTTTGCCGTATCTTAGAAAAGGGTGTAGCGAACGAACCAATGCTTGACGAACCCACTCGTCTCCAGGCAAAAGTCGAAGGTGCGTCCCCGAATGGCCCAACGTCGCAAGCCCAGGAATGATCAAGAGAATGGATGCCAAGACCACCATCGACGCTAAACTCATCATCAATCCATAGTCGCGGACGGGGCCCACCTGAGCCAGCAAGAGAGACGCAAAGCCCAAGGCGTCGGTGAGACATGCAAACACGATGGGGCGAATGACCGATCGAAGTGAGAGTCGCATCGATTCCACGACCGAGTCCGTTGTTCGATGCTCGTACTCATAGGCCATCATCCAGTGGATCGTCGTCGCAACGCCGATAATCGTGACCAGTGATGCCAACATCGACGAGACCATGGTCAATTGCATATCGGTCGACGCAATGATTGCTTCCGTCACCCACTGCGACCATTGCACGACGAAGATGGCGATGAGTGTCCAGCGCCAAGAGCGAAAGCCTAGCAAGAGGATAATGGTGAGCACCATTGCCGCGGCGATCCCCAAGGTTCGGCCATCTTCTTCCACCAAACGAAACCCATCATGGATGAGAATCGGTTCACCAATCGCATCACCATGCAATGATTCTTGTTGCACGACTGGCGAATGGTGAATCACGTTTGCGATGCCATCGATCGTCGCGCGACGCGATGCGAGGGAGGAATCGGACGAATCCAAAACGCAAACAATCGCAGTCGTCGTCTGACCGCGCATGTGCGTGTACCCCTCGAAAAGTTCTAGCATCGCTTTCGCGAAAGGCTGGTTCGGGGAGAGCAGGGGAGTCGTTGGTGGTTTGGATCCCAACCAAGGAGCGGCGCTCAGCCAAGGTTGAGGCTGGGTCGATCGTAGTAGCTGATCTAATCGTCCTAGGTCCATGACATCGGCAACACCGCGAATCTCGCGAAATGCATCACCCAATTGTTGGACCGTCTGGATGCCTTTTCCCGATTCCTCCCAGAGATCGGGGATGTCGAAGATACACAGGACGATTTCATTGCCACCGAAGCGTTTGGCTAAGAATTCGAAATCGGTCCGCGCGGGATCACCTTCGATGAGCATGGTCTCCATACGGCGTTCCATGCGAAGGTTTTGACGTGTCGGAATTGCCCACAAGAATGCCAAAGCCGCCAATACAAGGAGAAGCCATCGCCAAGCAATGCAACCGTCTGCGATCGAGTTCCAGGAGGGGAGATGCAAAAATCGCATACCAATTTCGTTGGGCAAAGGGGCGATACTTAGGAAGTCTCAATCGTAATGGTAAAACCGGAGGCGTCCATCCAGGGTAGTGGAGGATGGGGTGCTGTTCTCCCCAAAGACGGAACCTGTCGTAGAATAGACCGAACTTGGTGGACGAGCATCACAGGAGAGGCTCGCAAATCAGTGCTCGATCGGAGATCGGTAATGCGCGTCTTGGTAACGGGAGCAACAGGGCTACTCGGAAATAATATTGTTCGCGCGGCCTTAGCCGCAGGGCACGATGTTCGCGTCTATGTGCGCCAGTCGATTGCACAACCCTTTGAAGGCCTCAAGGTTGAGTTCGCTTGCGGTGAGCTCGACGATCCTCAAACTCTGGCTATGGCAATGAAGGATGTCGATGCAGTGATCCACTGCGCAGCGTTCATCCATATTGGCTGGAAGTATCTCGACGAATCGCGCAAAGTAAATGTCGAAGGGACCAAGCACGTTGCAACCGCGGCGCTCGCAAAAGGAATCCGGCTCGTCTATGTTTCCACGGTCAATACGCTCGCGATCGGTAGCAAGAGCCGCATCGTCGATGAAGAAACACAAGGTGACGGCCAGCTTCCAAGCAGCTATGTTCTGAGCAAACGCGAAGCGGAAAGCGTGGTTGATGTCTTGGTGAAGGAAGGGCTCGATGCGGTCATCGTGCATCCTGGCTTTATGTTGGGACCATGGGATTGGAAGCCCAGTTCGGGGCGCATGATCACCGCCATCGCCAATACCGCTTGGATGATGTTCACGCCGATCGGTGGTTGCAGTCTCTGCGATGCTCGCGATGTTGCCCAAGGGGTTCTCTTGGCGATGACGAAGGGAGAGCGAGGTCGGCACTACATTCTTGCTGGAAAAAACCTTCGGTATTTCGAGCTTTGGTGTCGTATTGCCAAAGAGGTGGGGCGGCCCAGTCCTTGGTTCACGCCTCGACTTCCTTGGAGAATTCTTGGTGGATGGTTCGGCGATGGAAGGACTTGGTTGCGGAAGCGTGAATCCGATTTTAATTCGGCTAGCATTCGTACTTCGGCCCAATTTCATTGGTATTCCAGTGAGCGAGCTCAGAAAGAACTGGGATATACGATACGACCGATCGAGGAAACCCTCCGTGACTCGGTGCAATGGCTCCGCGATCATGGATATTGGGGGCAATCGACTTCGGAAGGAGTTGAAAGAAAGAGCTAACGGAGCGAGGAACACACTTGAGGGCTCATCCTTTGGCAGCGATAATGCCTGCCAAGGATCGAGGGCCTTGCTCGGTGGGGTTGAGGCTCGATCTCTCATTCGTGCCATGGAAATTTCTTCATTCGATGGCGATACTACTGGTTTATTCTTAAGGCTCGCCACGTACGGTGTTGAAGCATGGATGCACTTCTTCAACAGGAATGTTTTGTCGAGTTTGGGTATGACCCATTGATGGCTTGGGATCCGGCGCCGATTCAGCGCGTTGAAGGTGATTCGACCGAGCTCCTTCGAAACGCGGTTCGCAAACAGGTGCCGCGGCTTCCTGGCGTTTACGGAATGATCGATGCCATCGGACGCTTGATCTACGTTGGCAAGTCGAAGGCTTTGCGCGGCCGCTTGCTCAGCTATTTCATGCCGACCAATGAAGATGAAAAGTCGGGGCGGATCGTTCAAGCTGCGGTGGCGATTGTGTACGAGACGCAGCCGAGCGAATTTGCAGCGCTCTTGCGAGAACAATTCTTGATTCGCAAATTTCAGCCGCGGTTCAACGTGCAGGGAATTCCGAATCGACAGAAGCCTGTGTTCCTCTGCCTTGGCAAATCTCCGGCAGAGATGTTCTATGTTGCGAATCAACCCGATCCCAAATGTCGTGCATGGGATGGTCCTTTGTTTGGATCGGGCCGAGTGCGACGAGCGGCCGATGTGCTCAATCGATTCTTTCGATTGCGAGACTGTTCTAGTCAAACCAAGTTCGTTTTTTCGGATCAGTTACCACTGTTCGATCTCGAAGTGCGACCTGGATGCCTGCGCCATGAGATTGGCAACTGTTTAGGTCCATGCATTCAAGGTTGTGGTCGTTCATCATACGAAAAGCATGTTGACCAAGCTCGTGATTTCTTGCGTGGAAAAACGGCGGGAGTATTGGAGCGACTCGAACACGTCATGACATTGGCTTCGCTGCGATTGCATTTCGAGCAAGCCATGCGGTGGCGCGAGGATCTTCGGGTCTTGACGTGGCTAACGCGTCGCCTTGAAGAACATGAACGAGCTCGCCATGAGCTGACATGTGTCTATCCCATCGAAAGTGACGATGGTCGATCGCATTGGTATTTGATTCGACGCGGTGTGGTGGAACATGCGATCCGTGCACCTAAATCGGCTCGCGATCGAAAGCGGGCCGAACGAGAAGTGTCGCAATGGTTGAGTCAAGACAATCATGTAGGCGTTCAATACCAGCGGCGTGAGGAAACTCTAGCGATCGTTAGCGGCTGGTTCCGAAAGTTCCCGGATCAAAGAAAAACTCTGCAACGCCTCCAAGCTTCGGCATAAGAGATGCAGCGGCTTTATCGAGTCCTGGGGGCTGAATCGTCATCGATCCCAAACAGGGCGTGGCATCCCAAGCAGTGTGCTGTTCAAGTACGATACGAGAAACAGCAGGAGGCTGATGCGATTGGGAATCATTCGTTGCAGGGGGAGCGAGGTGGAAGATGTTTCGACTCGATGGTCATAAAGCATTGGTTACAGGGGGGACGCAAGGGGTTGGGGCTGCTATGGCAGTAGCGATCGCAGCGGCGGGCGCCGATGTGCTAATCCATGGATTGCGATATGACGAGGCGGCTGAATCGACGCTTCGGGCGATTCGCGACCTGGGAAGAGCGACCGATTTTGTGGAAGGGGATTTGAGTCAACATCCCAACGAAATCATCGATAGTCTTTATCTCGCAGCGCAGGCGAAGCTCAATGGTATCGACTTGCTCATCAACAATGCTGGTACCTATCGCGAACCAAGTTTCTTGGAAGCCGACGTCGATTGTTGCGAGCGAACGATGCGGATCAACGTCTATTCCGGACTGTTCCTGACGCAGCGATTTGCGCGAGCATGGATGCAGCGCAATGTTGCAGGACGCGTTCTCTTCACCAGTTCCATCAATGGGCTCTTATCGGAACCCAATCACGTTTTTTACGATGCTTCCAAAGGAGCTGTGTCCGCTATGGTGCGGTCCTTGGCGGTATCGCTCGCTCCCAATAATATTCGCGTGAACGCCATTGCTCCAGGGCTCGTGCGGACGCCCCTCACCAATTCCGTACTCTCGCAAGATCCAGCCGTTTTGGCTTGGATGAAGTTGCATACACCGAACGGCGAGGTGCCCGAACCCGACGTCTGCGGTCCTGCAGCCGTATTCCTTTTGAGCGATGAAGCCCGGCATATCCAAGGGCAAACAATCTATGTGGATGGTGGCATGAGCATTTGGCAGCAGCCTGATCTACCAGAAAATTTGCGTCCTTGCTTCGGGATGTAGAAGTCCGAAAGCGAATCGATAATACTATGGCATCTCGAAGTCCCCCTCCTCGTTGAAGGATGCCATGAAGTACGCGATTTGCAATGAATTGTTTGGTGATATGCCTTGGTCTGAATCGTTTCGTTTGGCCAAAAAACATGGCTATACCGGAATCGAAGTGGCTCCCTTCACGTTGGGAAAGGATGCCATGTCGATCTCGCCAACCACGCGCCAAGATTTCGTGCGGACAGCGAAAGAAGAAGGAGTCGAGATTCTGGGTTTGCACTGGTTGCTCGCCAAAACCGAAGGTTACCACCTGACGACTCGAGATGAGCATATACGCGAAAAGACGGCACGGTATTTGATCGAACTGGTCCAATTGTGTCGTGATCTTGGTGGCGACCTCATGGTGCTTGGCTCTCCTCTGCAAAGAAACTTTGGTCCCGACATGACCCATGAGGAAGCCTCAAAGAATGCCCAAGAAGTATTGCGGGCTGTCGTTCCTGCTCTGCAAGAAAATCGCGTCCGTATTGCAGTGGAGCCATTGGGGCCACAGGAAGGAAACTTTTTGAATCACGCATCGCAAGCTCGTGCCTTGATCGAACACATCGGTTCACCATGGATTCAACTCCATCTCGATGTTAAGGCTATGAGTTCCGAAGGAATTCCTATTCCTGAGTTGATTCACCAAAACCAAGACATCATGATCCATTTCCATGCCAACGACCCCAACAAGCTTGGGCCTGGTATGGGCGAGGTCCCCTTCGTTCCCATCTTTCAAGCACTCCAAGATGTCGACTATCAAGGGTGGGTATCGGTCGAAGTTTTCGATTACTCACCTGGAATTGAAACGATCTTGGAGAAGAGTATGCGTTGCATGAAAGAATCCTTAGCTGCTTGCCGTTAAATCCAACCGTTGAGTCACACCGTCCTCTCATTAGAATCGATCCATCCATGAGTTCCTTTGAAGATCAAGATGTCAACCTCCCACGGATGTTGATTGAACAATGTCGCAAACGAGGAAATGCGATCAAGATTGCCGATTCGACAGGAGTGAAGCTGAGCGGAAATGATCTGCTGATTCGTTCGCTCGTGTTGGGGAACATCCTGGCGAAGCATGTCTTGAAAGCGGACGAAAAGTATGTGGGAGTTTTGTTGCCACCCAGCGTCCCTGCGGCCGTGGCTAATTTTGCCTTGAGTTTTCAGAAGCGCGTGGCGGTCAATTTGAATTACACCGTCAGTTCCGCAACACTCAATCAATGCATCGAGATGGCCGACATCAAGCATGTGTTGACGAGCCGCAAAGTGCTCGACAAGCTGGATGTCAAACTCGATGCAGAAGTTGTGTACTTGGAAGATTTCCGCGACAAAGCATCTTTGCTCGACAAAGTCAGTGGATTTGTTTGGGGCAAGTTGGCTCCGATTCCCATGCTGCTTTCGCATCTTGGTTTGAAGTCGGTCGACTCCAAGGAACCTGTGACCATCATCTTCACATCGGGCTCGACAGGGATTCCGAAAGGGGTGGTGCTTTCATATGGCAATGTGGCTTCCAACGTCCATGCGATTCGTGATGCGATTGGATTGAGCGAACGCGATGTGATCCTTGGTATTCTTCCTTTCTTCCATTCGTTTGGATACACAGTCACACTTTGGACGGCGATGGCCCTGCCTCCGACGGGAGTGTTTCATTACAGTCCATTGGATGCGAAGCAGATTGGCAAGCTGTCAGAACAGTACAAAGCGACCGTACTCTTGGCGACTCCGACGTTCTTGCGAAACTACATGCGCCGTGTCACTCCCGATCAGTTCAAAACGCTCGAGGTCGTCGTGGTCGGTGCCGAGAAGATGCCTATCTCGGTTGCGGATGAATTTGAAAAGACCTTCGGTATCCGACCCCTTGAAGGATACGGAACGACTGAGCTTAGTCCATTGGTATCGGTGAACTTGCCGCCCAAGCGTTCGACAGCTACCGATCCGGGCAAAGGGCTGCGTGAAGGTTCGGTCGGACGTCCCGTTCCCGGAGTGCAAGCGCGCATCGTCGACTTGGATGATCGCCATGTTCTCGGAGTGAACGAATCTGGGATGCTCGAAATCAAAGGGCCCAATGTCATGCAGGGGTACCTGCACCAAGAGGAGCTCACTCGCAAAGTCATTCGAGATGGATGGTATGAAACCGGCGACATCGCCATGATCGATGAGGATGGGTATATCCACATCACGGGAAGGCAAAGCCGCTTCTCGAAGATCGGTGGTGAAATGGTGCCGCACATTCAATTGGAAGAGGCGATCCACAAGATTTTGGGCATTGGCGAAGATGGCAAAGTCCCCGCGGTGGTGACGGCGGTTCCTGATCCTAAGAAAGGGGAACGGCTCATCGTGCTCCATACGGGGTTGGGGATGTCCGCGTCTGAGTTGCTCAAGAAACTGAGCGGTGAAGGGCTGCCCAACCTCTTTTTGCCCGGTGAAGATAGCTTCTTACAGGTGGACGAAATTCCGGTTCTTGGGACGGGTAAACTCGATCTCAAGGGGATGCAAACGGTCGCCCTGGCTCATTTCGGTCCCGAAAAATCGTAGACGATTTTCGATTTTCCGCGCCTCGATCCTCACTTTTTCCAGCCGTTTTTGATAATGTGATATCACTTTGATATCTGGCTGAAAACGTGGAGAACGAGGAACATGCAAGAGATTCGAATGAAGCCCCAAGCGGGGTGGATGCCGTTGGCAGTGTTTTTGGTAGTTGGTCTAGGTGGCATTCCCATGTTGGTATTGATGGGAACCATGTTTTCAAACGAGCGCCCGTTGCTGGGAGTGCTTTGTCTGATCTTGGCAATTGCGATGATACTCAGCGGGTTTATCGGGCTCTTCGGACTGATGGCGATTCCGCCCAATCAGGCTCGCGTCCTCACGCTCTTTGGAAACTACATCGGCACCGTGACCGAGTCGGGTTTTTTCTGGGTCAACCCGTTCTATTCGAAGAGGCTGATATCGCTACGCGTCCGCAATTTCGAAACAGGGTCGCGGCGTACGCCTGAGAAGAAGGATGCGGCAGGCCATGTCATCGAAACGCAATCGAGAACCCAAGGACGGCCATCGAAGGTGAACGATCGCGATGGAAATCCGATCGAGATATCGGCGATCGTGGTGTGGAAGGTTGTGAACACCGTCGAAGCGGTCTTTGAGGTGGATGACTTCGAGGATTTCGTGGCCGTTCAAAGCGAAGCTGCCTTGCGATCGCTAGCATCGCGATATCCCTACGATAGCCATGAGCAATCGATGTCATTGCGAGGAAGCACGAAAGAGATTTGCGATCAACTGCAACACGATATCCAAGAGCGGTTGGACAAAGCGGGAGTGGCAGTCATTGAGGCTCGCATAAGTCATCTTGCGTATGCGCCTGAAATTGCGGCCGCGATGCTTCAACGCCAACAAGCGGAAGCGATCGTTTCTGCTCGAACCAAAATTGTGGAAGGGGCGGTTGGTATGGTGCAAATGGCCTTGGATCATTTGGCCAAAGATAAGATCGTCGAACTGGATGACGAACGCAAAGCTGCCATGGTCTCGAACCTGCTTGTGGTGCTTTGCAGTGACCGTCACGCACAGCCAGTGGTCAACGCTGGATCGATCTATCACTAAACACGGCAGAGGTTTTCACTATGGCTTCCAAAAGAAGCTCGTACCTTCTGCGTTTGGATCCCAAGCTCCTCGATGCGTTGCGGCGCTGGGCCGATGACGAATTGAGGAGTTTGAATGGGCAAGTAGAGTTTCTATTACGACGGGCCCTGATCGATGCCCGTCGATTGGACCATGGCTCTTCATCCGATCCTACCGATTGTGACGATGGCGAGGAATCTAACGAAGAATCCTCGTGAAATCGATTCTTGGATGTTGTGAATATTAAGCTCATCGGAATTGAACGTCGTCTCTGAGCTAAACCATCTATGGAGCACTTTCGCATGCTCCACGGGAATAATCGGAGAGCGATGGTGCCGATGATGAATGTAGACAGGGACGATTTGGTTATCACCAGTCAGTACGCTGACGATCCCGAGATGGCTGAGCTAATCGATGGATTTATCGAGTCGCTTCGGGAAACAACGGGCATTCTGCGCGATGACCTAGTTAAGAGTGAATTAACCCATCTTGGGCGAATGGCTCATCAGCTCAAGGGGGCCGGGGCAGGCTATGGCTTTCCCTTGATCACGCAACTGGCGGCAAGAGTAGAAGTTCGGGTCAACGCGAAGCTCGATGCAGTTGGGCTCGAGCGATCCGTCGCGGAACTGGTGCAAGCGTGCGAAGCGGCGATCCGTGGTCGGCAATTCCCTTCCTCGACCGTTGCTCCCTAGTCGCATTGCCGTTTTCTTACCTACCGAGGAAGATCCCGTTCGCTCGGTTCTTTTTGTTGCTTGCCCCATTCGCTCAAGGCTTGGGAAGGTTTTCTTCGAGTTCGAGCGATTCTTGTTTGGGGAAAAGTGCCAACACTCCATCGGTTCTCCAGCAGCGTTGGAATTTCCCTTCACTTTCACGGACGACGATGAATCGATACGAATGGTGTTGCCCAAGGTCATTCGCAAATGATGCGATGATGGTAACGGTCTGATCATCGATCGTATCGGGAGAGGTCAGCGAAAATTGAGACGAATTCGCAATCCAATGATAAGGTTCGGCGAGGACAAGCTTAGAAAACTTTTCCAAAGGACCTGTGACCATTTGATTGGACGTCGACGCCAAAGCGAAGCAAGTCGCTAATTCCGAAGGGGTCTCGCCCGCTCGCCGCAAAGCTAAGATTTGACGGCGTACGACGTCACTTGGATGGAGGTTCGGCGTCGGCTCAACGACCTTTAAGAGGGCTTCCTCGTCAAGAATCGCGGGAAAGACAATGGCGCTGGATGGAGATGGGCGGTTCCAAATCAGTCCCAGGCAAAGCATGCCGAGAACGATGGATGGGAGGATCCAAAGGCGAAAGCTCGGCATCCCCATTCCCCTTAGACTGTGTCCGGATCGATTTCACGCTTCGTATCGCGAATATCGATGACATGATTTTCGCGCGTTGATCGATAGTATTGAAAAATCGTCGAATAAGGTTGATCTTCGGGCCGGTGAAGGAAACGCTGATCGATTCCCCATTTGCTTTCGATAAGAACCGTTCCATCCCCCAGGACGCCTTGGACCAATCCTGTGTGTCGAACGATTTTGTTGAAATCGCGATAGATGACGACATCCCCGATTTTGGGAGACGTGACAACCTCATACCCATTTTCGGCAAGGATAGCGTCCACGTCCTCGCCTCGTACCAAGAAACGTCCCTTGGTGAAAACCCATCCATGGCAATTGGCAGCCATATCGGCGTCGTCACGATGGATCAACGCGGTTCCAAACGCGGCAAATCGCTCTTTGGTCCCCATTTGATACTCGTCGAATTCTTCGTCGGACATCGTGAAGTGAAACAATGGGATCTTGGTTCCTTTGTCGGTGACCGCAAAGTGATTTGGATCGAGAACCACTTTGCCATTGGCGGTTACGTTCATTCCAAAGGTTAAGTATTGATTGCTGCGGAGGTCGTAGCGGAAGCAACTCGCAGCCAACAACGCGAAGGACAAGGAGGCCATAAACCAAAACCCCGGTCGTTTTCTCGCCACCCATGCCGGTTCGACTCGCTGAAACTCGAGAGAAGCCAATAGCCCAATCAAACCTACCAAGAGTGGTGCTGCGATGGTCGCCAAAAGTCGTGGGACACCCGACCCGAAGGCCGTGTCGTGAAGGCCATCGGTCGCCAAGCAGGTTGCAGCCAGAAGGCAAGCACCCACCATTGCGACATCGAGCCACGTTCGACGCCGAACACCTCGAAATAGCCTCCACAGCATGCGAGCCGTTATCAGGAAGCTCATTCCAATGGCAACTGTTAAGAGAGACAAAAGCGCATCGCTATTCAAGGTGAATCCTCGAGGACAAACAAAGCAATTGCTATCGGGCTAGCGGGTTGAAGGAGACGAGCTTTCGAATGAAAGCCCAAGGATGATGCTTTCACTAACCCGTTCGTCCTCATGGAGTTCTGTCCTGATCAACGTGAAGACGAACTTTCTGACGGAATTGTAAGGGTGGTAAGGGCTCTAACGCCTCTGATCCCATCGGAACAATCGATCGAATCCACACTTGTTACCATCGCGCCTTTCACCCGTAGGGAGGGGTTGCGGTTCTGAATTTTAGGGCAAAACCAAGTGTCCAAAAGAACATGGCCTTTTAGGGTGGGTTTGGCGGCAGTTTCGCATAAGGACTTAGGATTATTAGCACCCTCTTTTGGTTGTGCGAAATATCCATAAGGTGTATTTTTCGCCTTTTGGTTTGATGCCAGACGCGTTCGGAAGCAGACTTGATGGTGGCAGGAAGCAGGTGGTTCACCATCGTTCTGACGGAGCAGGAATCGTTTTACATTTCCCTCGCGATGCACATCGCGACTAGCTCCGGAAAATGACATCCATGATCGGCGTTGATCAAGCATATAACAAGGTTCGCAAGGAATTAGCTGACGTTGGCTTGCTATCGGAAGGCTTCTACTTAGACCACATTGAAGTGTGCATTGCGGAAGCCCCAAGCAATGGAGTGGCAGGCTATCTCTTCGAAGATGCAACAGGTTGGAAGCGCGCTGGTTATCGACCAGGTGTCATTTATCTGCCATCCGATCTGCCATACATCGAACACGTTCCAGGCGCGACGTTGATGGATACGATTCGACATGAGTATGCTCATGCGTGGTACTGTACAGATCCTGAGTTCTTTCGCGATTCTTGGTTTGTAAAGACGTTTGGTGCAACGTACAACAATTGCAATCCAAAGCCTCGCAAGTCATGGCAGCGACAACTGCATCGAAGTCGTCGATACAACCTTGCTAAGAACCGCTGTCGTACCGAGCGAGGTCGGACTCGATTGATGGAGTGTGCGTTTCGCGAACAGTTCATTACCGATTATGCAGCCACCTGCGCATGCGAGGACTTCGCCGAGACCTTCATGTTCTACTTGAAGTATCGAAACTCGCTCTCTCGTTTCGAGAATCGACCAGCCGTCATGCGCAAGCTTAGATCCGTCGAACGAGCGGTTTCGCGTGCTAGCCGACGATTGCATATCGTCAACACCGATCAGTGGAAGGTGCGATGGGCCTAATGTAGGCTCACTTTTGCTGGATGCCCCTGTGGTGCTGACCTTTAGGAATGGGCCTCAAGGGGCATGGAAAAGTTGGCATTTCGCAAGTCACTTCGCTAGAATGCTCGAAGGAGCACTTTGCTGATCGACACGGAAAGCTGCTCCTCCTAATTCGACGTTACGAATGGATGGAGGAGATCAGAATGAGCGAAAGCTCAGGCTTGGAATGTAGCGTTCTGGTTCTCAATCGGTTCTATATGCCGATTCGAGTGGTAGATGTTCGTCGAGCGATGACCCTTCTTTATCGTGGTTGCGCGGAGGTCATCACCATCGATGATGATCAATATTGCAATTACGATTTCGATAGTTGGTGCGAAGTTTCTTTACTTCATGCGATGGAAAAACAACCCGACGAGGACTATCTTCGAACACCTCATCAAGAAGTGCAGGTTCCTCGCATTATTCGCTTGGTGATCTATGATCGGGTCCCGAAATCGGTTGTTCGGTTCAATCGAAAGAACCTCTTTGCTCGAGATGGTTATCGATGCCAATACTGCGGGCAGGCTCGTCCCACAAGTCAGTTGAGTCTTGATCACGTCGTACCACGATCCCAGGGTGGCCGAACCACTTGGGAAAATGTCGTTTGCAGTTGTCTTTCATGCAATTCGAAAAAAGGAGGCCGAACACCGCTGCAGGCCAGCATGCAACTCCTTTCGACTCCGATTCGCCCTCGTTCCAACCCAGGGCTAACGGCAACGCTCAAAGATCCTCGCTATGAATCGTGGAAGACGTTCCTTCCAGCTTCGGTCTAAAAGGGACTGGATGGGACGGCAAGCAGCGCACAAAAAAAGCCCTGAGAAGACTCAGGGCTTTGTGTTATGCCGTGTAGGATGAATTGCGATTAGCCTTCAGCCAAGGGCTTTTTCTTTTCGGTGATGCTCGGAGTTTGCGGTGCCATTTGAGCATTCATTTCGATGTAGGATTTCCAATCTTCAGGCACGTTGTCTTCGTGGAAGATCGCTTCGACTGGACATTCGGGAACACAGGCTTCGCAGTCGATGCATTCTTCAGGGTGAATGTAAAGCATCTTTTCGCCCTCGTAGAAGCATTCCACGGGGCAAACCACGACGCAATCTGTATATCGGCAACCCACGCATGGCTGCGTAACAACGTGTGCCATCGATGAACCTTTCCCTAATTGAAGGTGGCTTGGTGGACTCTGTGGGCTCTCTCGCCGCCAGCGTAACGCTGGAGGTTTCGGCAATATAGAGGCCTCGACGTAAAATCGCATGGTAGGACGCCCCAAGCCGGGTGTCAAGCGATCCCCCACCGATCCTTATCGGCGTTTCCAACCCGTCTGGCCCTGAAAATCGCTTGCTGTTGCGAAGGCTAGCACCTACTATGGAAAGAGCCTTCTCAAATTGGGTGTAGACGTGGTTCTTTCCAGTATTGATCGACAACTTTTGAATCGATGTCTTGATCGACAGGATCAAGCCTGGACGGAATTCGTTGACCGATTTCTGGGGTTGGTCATCCATGTCGTCGAGCATTCGGCTGGCACGCGAGGGCTTTCACTCGTCCAAGAACTGCGTGAAGATCTCGTGGCCGAGGTATTTGCGTCTCTCATTCGCGACGACTTCGCCATCTTGCGAAAATTCCGCGGCCAAAGTTCTCTGGCTACCTATCTCACCATCGTGGGACGGAGAATCGTCGTTCGGAAGCTGCAGCAACTGAAGCTTACTTCTGAAAAGACGGGCGAGGTGCCAGAAACGGAGGGACGCGAATTGGACCCTCAGAATGTTCTTGGCGATCAGGAGCAGGTCAAAGTCGCGATGGCGAGTCTGCCCGAGAACGAAGCCGCCGCCGTTCGAATGTTCTACTTTGAAGGCAAGACCTACCAAGAAATCTCGAATCAGATGGGAATGCCAGAAAATAGCGTCGGGCCCATGCTGAGTCGCGCTCGTTCAAAAATGCGAGCCACCCTCGAGCGTTAGGCTCTTTCCTTGTCGAGGTGTTCGTCGATTCGCTGGTGCAGGGCTTCCGAGGTTGCGCGAAGGATCAATTCGTCATCGCGGTGGTCCCCCACTTCAAATTCATAGCGGCCCACCGTCTCAAATCCATATTTGCCGTAAAAAGCTAACGCGCGATAGTTCTCGCTCCAGCAACTGATATAAACCTCGCTAGCTCGTTTCTCTCGAACCCATTCGCCGAACTTGGCCATGAGCCGATGACTGACCCCTTTTCCATGGTAGGGTCGTCGAACATAGAGTTGTTTGAGTTCCACCGCGGAAGGAGAGTGGTCCGCCATAGGAAGGCTCATCGGCCCGAACTTGGTGTATCCATACCACTCGTCTTGATTTCCAGCGATCCAGAAAACTCTTCCAGCGTCCATATCTTGAAGCACGGCTTGTTCGGTGTGGACTCGATTGAGAAACAGTTCGAGGTTCCTTTGCGAGTACAAATGGCCAAACGTGTCGATGAACAGTTCGGCACCCATGCTCGCCATTTGGCTGGCATCAGAACGAGCGAGACTCCAGATACAATACGCTGGTTGGTCGTGGGGCATGACGATCTCTTAGCCAATGAACTCTATGCTTGTGCGGCTTGGAGAGCTTCCAAGACAGCATCGACGTGACCGTCGACACTGACTTTCTTCCAGACCTTAATGACTTTGCCCTGCGGGTCGATGAGAAAGGTAGATCGCTGGACACCCATCGATTTCTTTCCATACATATTCTTCTCGCGCCATGCACCGTACTTCTCTGCCAAAGCATGGTCTTCATCAGCGAGCAAAGGAAAAGTCAGTTCAAATTTGGTTTGAAACTTTTCATGAGACGCCACACTATCGGGACTGACCCCTAGGACAACGGCGCCTTGTTCTTGTAGAGTCGCATCAGCGTCGCGAAATGCGCAGGCTTCTTTGGTACAGCCAGGGGTGTTATCCTTGGGGTAGAAGTATAGGACGACATACTTTCCCTTGAAGTCGGACAGTTTGATCTTCTTGCCTTCATAGGTGGGTAGGGTAAAGGAAGGGGCTTTGGTACCTTCTTCAATCCAATCAGCCATGAATGATTCCTTTGTCAAATCGAGAGTTTGGGCACCCACTTCAGTTATTTCAACATCATAATGAGAAGCGGTGTTCTGAAAACGGCCACGAACGTTTTCAGGATAGATTAGCGACAACCCCGCCTTGTATTGCTGCTTCTATGCTCCCGCCGCTGCATTTTGTATTTTGGAAATGTACTCTCTTCAAACTTTGCATCACAGGCGTACTTCTCGGTATGGCTGGTATGTTGGGTTTGGGAATCGATATTGGGTACGCGCAAGACAAAGGGCCCCTCGTTGGAGGTTTCGAACGCATCGGCAGGCATGGCGAAGCGAGTGAACGGCTTGCCGGCGCACTGCTGATCACCGAGTTGCGTTGCACTGCCTGTCATGCTTCTGAAGTAAAGACGCTGGCTCCCGCTCTGGCTCCATCGTTGCAAAGTGCTGGCCTTCAAATGAATCGTTCCTGGGTGAAGCGATTCTTGGAAGATCCCCACGGTACAAAGCCCGGTACGACCATGCCTTCCTTGTTGAAGGCCTATTCTGAAGAGGAGCGAAGCCGCATTGCGGATTGTGTGGCCGCTTACTTGCAAACACAAGTGGTTCCTTTGAAGGAACCTAAAGCAAGTGGTGCGAATCCAGTCGCGCACGAGTTTTGGAAGCAAGGGAATATCGAAGAGGGGTCTGAACTCTTTCATCGAGTTGGATGCGTCGCTTGCCACGAACCCGATGCACTTCGCATCCAAGAAGGTGGGAAGGTTTCCGCATGGGAACAACTTCTTGAAGAACTGGAGCCCGAACAAATAGAGGAAATGGGGTTGGCTCATGCATCGCGTACGATGCCTTCGATTCCGTTGCCCCAATTGTCTGCCAAATACACACCCAAATCTTTAACGTTGTTCCTCTTGGATCCTGCGTCAACTCGACCCAGTGGACGCATGCCTTTGCTCAAGCTGACTCCCAGTGAAGCCTCGCATATCGCTGCGTATTTAATGAAATCGAACCAAGGGGTTTCGGTTGCCTCGGAAGACCGTGATAACAACAAGATTGAGGAAGGTCGCAAGTGGTTTCAGCAGTTGAAATGTAGTGCATGCCATCCGCAACCGGACGCCGATCGAATTTCAGCAAAGCCTCTATCACGGCTTGATGCAAACGCTGCGTCGAGTTGCATCGACCGTCCAAGTACGCTTCATCCATCGTATGGAATGGACTCCAGGCAAGTGGACATTGTGCGCCATTGGCTATTGAACCATTCTCAGCACTCGAAGCCCTTAGGCGATGAGGAGCATCGCACGTTGACTCTCGCGCAGTATAACTGCTTTGCGTGTCATGAACGCGAGGGGCTTGGTGGCGTAGCCAAAGGTAGAACTCCGTTCTTTGAAACGGCTGGGCATGTAGATTTAGGTGATGAGGGGCGATTGCCTCCTTCGCTGACTGGTGTTGAGAGAAAATTGCAGCCGAATTCATTAACGAAGGTTCTCACTGGCGCTGGTGATATTCGACCCTATCTTCAAATTCGAATGCCCCTATACGCTGCGAATGACGCCAAAGTGATTGCCGCTCACTTGACTTCCAATCTCGAAAAGGACGATCGTCCCAACATTGCAGGTGTTCCCGAGGGTGAGTCCAAAGTTTGGATTGAAGCAGGGCGGTTATTGGCGGATACGGGGTGCGTGCAGTGCCACGCTTTTCGCGGAGAGGCCTTACCCAGTACGGTAGGTGTCGATCTTGCCAATGTCGGTAAGAGGCTCAATGAAAAATGGTTTCGCGAGTTCTTGCTCAATCCAGTGCAGCTCAAGAAGCGAACTCGCATGCCTACATTCTTTTCTAAAGAGAATCGCAACCTTCATGTGCTCGAGGGCGATATCGAAAAGCAAATTGGATCCTTGTGGTTCTACCTCAATCGCATCGAAGAATCGGAGTTGCCAGCTAAGATCGCTGAGGCGAGATCCATCAATTTCGAACTCATCCCAAAGGAATCGCCCATCGTGATGCGAACCTTTATGAAAGATAGTGGATTCCACGCGATTGCCATTGGGTTTCCGAACCAACTAAGCATGGCTTGGGATGCAGAACGATTTCGCGTAGGGGAAATTTGGAAAGGGAAGTTTCTTGATGCCAAGGGAACTTGGTTTGATCGGTTTTCGCCGCCGGCCGAACCGCTAAGCGGTCAGCGTCTCGTATTTTCCCGTGGAGCGGATTTGTATCGGGCGAAGAATGGAGTTCCCAATCCATCCGATGAGTCCTATCGATTCCAAGGGTATCGCCTCGATGATTTGGGAAACCCCATCATTCTCTATTCGATCGGACACGATGAAGTCGAAACTTCGTATGTTGGCTCGAACGCCGCTTCGCTTCAAATCGGTGTAAGCGTGAATCGCAAAGGACCGAGTGTCGATGCAAAGGAAACGCCACCACTTTGGATCAAAGTTCTCGAGAGCGATCATGCGATTCAGCATGTTGAACCGAATGTATGGAAGACTCAGGAAGGGCTCACACTGACCTTTCGCGCGACCGAAGATTCAGTCGAGATCAAACAGGTGATGTCGCAGGCTCGAACGTATCTGGTTGTTCAGTTGAAAGACGCGATTGCGAAACAACTCAAGTGGGAGTTGCAATGGTAGTGCGAACAGGCAAACAGGTTGGATTCGAAAGATCGCGACGCTTTGCGTTCGTGCTCTGCGTATGTGCTTTGGCATTGTTGGATGCAACTTCTGGTCAAGCACAACAAGAGTCCGACTACTATCCGATACGATCTTTGTTCGTTCAAAAAGCAACCGCTGATTCGCGAGCAACCAACTGGAAACCGGGTGGGGAAGGGCCGGCCCTTGAAGTAAGCGGCCTTGCCATCATGGATGGAAACCGTTTAGGCATCGCTATTCGAAAAGGCGAAATCTGGATTGCCGATCATGTCGAACAAGGTCCAGAATCAATGACCTTGAAGCGATTTGCAAGTGGGTTGCATGAGCCTTTGGGGTTGCTGTGGCACGAAGGGGCTTTTGGGTTGCTCAGCGAAGTGAACTCACGCGAATTGCCGATCGCGATGGCAATGGGATAGCAGACGAATTTCGCTGCGTGGGATCAGGTTGGGGGCTCACGGGGCACTATCATGAATACGCCTATGGCCCCAAACTGGATGGCCGAGGCAACATGTGGGTCACCCTCAATATTGGGTTGGGGTTAAAGGGCGATCAGTTGCAGCGAACTCTGCTGGAGCCTCATTTGAATTTCCGGCAAGCCAAGTGGAGAGGTTGGGGACTGATCATTGATAAGGAAGGAAGCTTGGTCCCTATGTGTGCCGGGATGCGATCGCCGAGTGGAATCGGAGTCAATCTGGAGGGAGATGCTTTCTATACCGATCAGCAAGGGAACTGGGTTCCGACCAATGCACTTCACCATCTCCAGCGAGGTGCGTTCTATCATCATCCAGAGTCGTTGGCGTCTGCATCGCAACCCGATTCACCATTGGCAAGCGTCGACGTATTGCCTGAAGGCTTGCCTTACCCTCAGGCGCTTGGCAAGTGGCCCGCGATGCGCCCACCCGCTGTTTGGTTTCCATACAAAAAGATGGGGCAATCAACGACGGATATCATGGTCGATCGAAGCCAAGGAAAATTTGGGCCGTTTGCAGGGCAGCTGTTTGTGGGAGAGTTTACTCAGGCGAGCATCCAGCGAGTGTTTTTGGAGAAGGTGGATGGCGAGTATCAGGGGGCCTGCTTTCCCTTTCGACGCGGCCTGGCATCGGCCGTTCTACGGTTAGAACAGGCTTCTGATGGCAAGGTATTTGCAGGGCTAACAAACCGGGGGTGGAGCAGCCTTGGCGAAGCGTCGTATGGGCTTCAGGCGATCGAGTGGTCCGGCAAGGTTCCCTTCGAGATTCAAGAAGTCCATGCAACCTCCGATGGATTCATGCTTCAATTCACGCAACCCGTCCTTCCAGCAGTGGCAATGCAGCCAGATGCTTATGAAGTAGAAAGCTATACCTACAATTACCACTCAGAGTATGGTAGCGAAGAGATCCTAACGCGACGTCTGCAGATCAAAGAGGTCGTGCCGATGGGAAGACAGGATCAGGTCAGATTGGTGGTCGAAGGATTGCGCCCGCATTTTGTGCACGAGATTCGTGCTGTAGGTGTGAAGAATCTTAGCGGGGAACCGTTGCTGCATCCTGAGGCCTATTACACACTGAACCGAATTCCCAAGCCCTGAGGGCTTGGGGGGATACTTAGTTCATCGATAGAGTTAATAGGCGATCAAAACCTTCTGTCGGCTGGTTTGTGTCGCAGGCTATTTGCTCAGATCGAGCAATTCCACTTTCCGAAACTCGATGGGGTGGCTTTCGGATTGAAGTGAGATCGATCCTGAGGAGAGCATCTTGTCTCCATACTTGGCGATGAGTTCTTTGGCGTGTGCATCGCGATCATCGAGTTGGGGCTTGTTGTATTCGAGTACCACTTCACCATTGATGAGGTGACGAATGACTTCATTCCCACGAACTTCCACCTCGGCCGTAACCCATTGTTCGCCGTGATAGGTTTGCGACTTGGAATTGGTACAGTGCTGAAGGATGAGTTTGTCGTTCATTACGACATTGGTTCCAGGGGTGCAGAGGTTTCCGGTGGTCCGAGCGTTCTTGCCATCTCCTCCTAGCAGTTGGACTTCAATCGAAGCTGGGAAGTCTTGGTCTTTGGACATGGTTTGTGGCAATTCCCCATGGACCATGATGCCGCTATTACGAAGTGCCCATCCAGGACCACCTTTGCACTGCGAGCCTACAAATCGATACTCAACACGAATGCGATAGTGCGAGAACGTATCCTTGTAGAAGAGGTGCCCGAAAGTTTCATTGAATTCGGTATAGCCTTCGTACCCAACTTTGAGAACGCCGTTCTCGACGCGAAAAGTATTGGCGTAGTTATCACCGAGGTCGTGGTAGCGAATCTTCGGAGTCCAGCCATCGAGATTTTTGCCATTAAATAGCTGGATCCAATTTTCTTTCTTGGCCCCGCTGGTTTCTTGAGCACAGCTCCATCCAGCCATGCAAACCAACGCCAAGACCCCGCACAATAACTTCTGCATCTTCTCACTCCTTCCAAAACCCCGATTGTACCCAATCCCCTCCCCAACATCAATTGGTGCCACCCACCTTTTGTTGACTACCGCTCTTCAGATGCGTATATTGCCTGCAAGGAGTTCCAACATGCCCAGACCTAAACGCGCTGAACAGTTTCCGCCCAATGAAGTTGCCGTCGCTCACTGCATCCAGCGGTGCGTTCGAAGAGCCTATCTTGCTGGGATCGATACAGGATCCCAAAAGTCCTTCGAACATCGAAGGGAATGGATCCGACGAAGAATGGAGTTATTGGCATCCATCTTCGGGATGGATGTTCTCTCTTACGCGGTCCTCTCCAATCACATCCACGTCATGCTCCGCACTAGGCCCGATGTGGTGAAAACATGGAGTGATGAAGACGTCGCTTCGCGTTGGTTGCGACTCTTTCCAGGTAAAAAGCTGGAAGAATATCTCGGCAGTCCTACCCAAGCCGATATCGCCAAGGTCCTTGGCGATGCCAAGCGGCTTGCCCTGCTTCGCACAAGGCTTAGCGATATCTCTTGGTTTATGCGGGCTCTTTGCGAGCCCATTGCAAGGCAAGCCAATTTTGAAGACAAGTGTACGGGCCGCTTCTGGGAAGGACGCTTTAAGGCTCAGAAGATTGTGGATGAAGCAGGGCTCTTGGCCTGCGCAATGTATGTCGATTTGAATCCGGTGCGAGCCGCCTTGGCAGCGACTCCTGAAAAGTCGAAGTTTACTTCGGCTTACGATCGCATTGCAGCGAGCCAGGGAGTCAAAGGGATTGCAGCTGCTCTTGAGTTTGAAGCTCAGTCTGAAAATGCGAACCATCTTGCAAAGGTCAGTGATTCACGCAGGAAACGTGAATCAGAAGGCATGAAGTATTCCAAGAAGATGCCGGTGGATTCTTGGCTGTGTCCTCTGGAGATAGAAGAGCGTAAAGCTCCTGGTCCCATGCCGAGCCATTTGAAAACACGCGCCAGCGACAAGGGCTTTTTGCCGATGAAGCAAGAGGAGTACCTAACGCTCCTAGACTGGACTGGCAAGCAAGGACGCGAAGGAAAACGAGGCAGTATCCCTGCGGACCTGCAACCGATCCTCGAGCGAATTGGGATCGATAGTTCGATGTGGTGTGATTTTGTATGGAAGTACTCCAAGTACTTCGGCAAGTCACAAGCCGCTGGTCGTCCTGAAAGCATGAAGGCTGAAGCCTCCAAGCAGGGTCGCATCTGGCTCAAGGGTCAAAAGTCAGCTCAAGGCTTGTTTCTCTCGTAACGAAACTATTCACGCAGCCTTCTAAATCTGAATGCAGCATGCGATCCATTGCCTGCAGTCGCTCGCGGTCTATCTCCACATCGCGAATTTCATGGTGATCCTCGCCATTCTTGCCCATCAAACGGCCCAATTACCCATTCTTTCGCGATCGCACGCGTTTCAGCGTTAGCAACCCAGCCCGGATCTCTTCTTTGAGCCCCTGATCCGACCACCAGCAGCATCCGTTTTTTCTTGAGCCCCCAAAATCCCCACAAAATTGGCCGATATCAATAAAAGGTGGGTGGCACCTATTGGGTGTGTGGGGGTTATTTGAGGGTGAGGAGCCAACGAGCGGTGGCGCGAGGGGCAGGGATCGCGTTGGGGCGGGCGATGAGAAGGTCGTTTGCGAGATGAAGGTTCGTGTCCGCGCCTGGGGTGAATTCAATTCGGTGGGTGCCTACCGAAAGCTCCACCAAATCACCGTTGCGAGCGAATGTATCGGCAGTTGCTGCATGCTGAAATGTAAGCTCAAGTGAGCGAGGGAGATTGGAATAGCGACAGGCAACGTCTACTACCAAGCTTTGGTCGCGATCTTCGTGAATGCTTAGTGACCAATGTGAGGTACCGGCCATGCCCATGCCGAGAATGGCAGGCGATGCTTGCCCCAATTCCTCGTAGGAGATCTGCTGGAGCGGAGGATTGCATGGCCAATCATCCGTGGTGTCGCCAAGTGGTGTCGTTAGTAGCGGTTGCCATTGAGATCCATCATAACGATGGATCTCAATGGTATACCGGTCGATAACGTAGACGCAGCGAACTTTCCATTTCGACGTCTTCAGTTCAAGATCGCGGTTCACTCGGCGCGTTTTCCTTCATTTGAAAACTCAAGAATGCATCGAGGAAGCCTTGGAGCTCGCCACTCAAAACGGCGTGGAAGTTGCCAATCTGAAAGCCTGTTCTTGCATCTTTGACGCGTTGGTCTGGGTGCAAGAAGTAATTGCGTATCTGCGATCCAAAACCGACGCGAGGCTTATTCATGTATTTGGCTGCCTGTTCAGCTTCGCGTTTTTCTTCTTCGATACGTGCGAGTCTTGCACGAAGCATCTTCCAGGCCTGAGCCCGGTTCTTGTGCTGGCTTCGTTCGTTCTGGCATTGCACCGCCAAGCCGGTTGGGATGTGGGTCAGCCGGACGGCAGAACTCGTTTTGTTAACGTGCTGACCTCCCGCACCGGAAGCACGAAAGACGTCTTCGCGAACATCTTTCTCTTCGATGTTGATTTCAACCGAATCACTAATCTCGGGAGACACATCCACTGCAGCGAAACTCGTTTGACGTTTTCCTTCGGCATTGAAGGGGCTGATGCGAACGAGTCGATGCATCCCTTGTTCACCTTTGAGGTAGCCATAGGCCATGGGGCCACGAATGGCAATGGTTGCTTGAGTGATGCCTGCTTCCTCATTGTCACTTCGGTCAAGCAGCTCAACTGAATAGTCGTGCTTGTTCGCCCATGCAATGTACATGCCAAGCAGCATCTCAGCCCAGTCATTGGCATCGATACCACCATCGCGAGCGTGCACGCTGAGGATTGCTCCGTTGTTATCCAACGGTCCACTGAGCAAAGCTTGTAGTTCGAGTTGATCCGCAACCAATTCGATGCGTTCGAGCTCCCCGCGAATCTCTTCTTTGATCGATGGATCTTCCTCGGCCATCTGCATGAGCTCAGAGAGATCTTCGATCCCCGAGAGTGCATCGCCAAGTGGTTGCACTACATTGCGAAGGCCCTTGAGCGCTGAAACCGTTTCCTGCGCTTGCTCTTGATTGGACCAAAAATCGGGCTCCGCCATACGGGCTTCGAGCCGTGTTATTTCATTCGACTTGTTGTCGTAGTCAAAGACCGTCCTTGAGAGTAGTCAGTCGCTTGCGCACTTCGTCGGCACGTGATTGGAAATCATTTTCGCTCATCTATTTAAATCTCTCGTAAAAGCAAAAGTGTTTTCAGCTCATTGAACGCCGGTCCTAAGACATTTATACCTGGGTATTCATGGCTGCGAGCATAGGTTGTCTGGGGAGACATTGTGGCGTTGAGGCCGGGAATTATAGAGGCAATTGAGTAGATGGGCCATAGGAGCCCTGTTGCCACCGGAACGCCGATCACTGGGTTTATCATCCGGCACTGGGTTTATCCAGCGGCTTCGGCTCCTTGAATGACCTTGATTCTTTCGCGATCTTTGGCTTCGTAGGGTTGAGCACCCAAGTAGGATTGGATCACCGAACGCATTTTTTCAGCCTGATGAACAAGATTTTGAGTTCGGCGATCGCGTTGTTTGCCGGCTCTAATTCGCAGTCCGAGTAGGGTGCGAATTTGCTTGGAGTCGCCATGTTGGTAATCGATCTCGGAGATGGCAAGTTCGATGTAGAAAAGAGCAGGGCGGTCACCGTCGCGCAGGCTGGCGTTGATGTAACGACTATCGACTTTCATGGCGATCGTGAATTTTTCAGCTGAACCAATTTCGGCGTGGTGGTCGGCGACGAATCCCCGAATCTTTTCAATCGTCAAGTCCATCGGTACGAGCGACATGAATTTGCATTCGAGTAACACCTCGCCGGGAGCTAAGCCCAGCCAACGCAACCATCCGCCGCCACCTGCTTTATTGGTATCGAGCTCGACGGCAGGTGCATCGGTTCCACTGAGTTTGATAACGCGATTGCGTCCCCCTTCTTTCGCCATGAGAAGTGCGCGGTCCGCGCGATTGAGCAATGACTCATGCGTATCTTGCGGAAGAATAGCGCTGACACCAAAACTGGCGGAAATGCAGCTGCTTCGCAAGGACGGGAGTGGACGATTGCCGAGTTCTTGCCGAATGCGTTCGGCTTTTTCAACCGCCATTTCCATGTTGCAGCTTGGACATAAGATGACAAACTCTTCACCACCATAGCGAGCAACCAAGTCGGTGTCGCGAGTAAGCTCTCGCAATATTGAAGCGAACACCACCAGAGCTTCGTCGCCCGCTGGGTGTCCATAGGTATCGTTGATGCGTTTGAAGAAGTCGATATCGCAAATGATCAAGCTTCCATCGAGATGCTGGTCTTGATGCATGGTTACGAATTCGGGCAATCTTCGATTGAGTTCGGCTCGGTTGGCTGCTTTGGTCAAAGGATCTTTGGTGGCCCGTTCGTGTAGCGTGAGAACGTGTTGTTCCAAGCTGACTTGTTCACTTGCATCTCGGAAGAATAAGGCGACACCACACATCGATCGCGTCTGATCCAATACAGGGACTGTATCGCTTTCTACCATGATCGCGCGTCCATCGCGATGAAGAATTTCAATGCGTTGGTTCAGTGGCGTACGGCTGCGCAATACACTTTTGATCGGGCACGTTCGTTCATCGATGCGAATGCCATCCGATGTGCGCATTCCCAAGAGTTCACAGTTCCACTGATGTTGCAAAATCGAATTCTTGGTGACGCCCGATAGTCGCTCGGCAGTGCAATTCCATTCCAGAATCTGACAATCTAAATCGACGAAGATGACAGCGTCCTGCATCGTGTCGAGAAGCTGATTCCGAAAGATACTCGTCAGCGACTGTTGAGCCGCATTCAGATTCAGCATCGAGATTGCAGTGAATTGCGAAGGAGCGTTGATGTTGGTCGAGTGCAAACTTCCCAACCAGCGTTGCTGAAAGATCGAATCAACTTGCGGAGAGCGCTGGGTCAACGAGTTTGCAAAACTGCGTACCAGTTTGGGATTGAATTGAGTGCCACTATTCTTGAAAAGTTCTTTGAGCGCTTGCTCTTGCGATAGTGCTTTTCGATAGACTTGATCAGATGTCATTGAATCAAAAGCATCGGCAATGGAAATCATCTGTGCCGCGATCTCGTCGAATTTTCCTTGCGACGATGAAAGCTGATTGAACCATACCCCTACATTTCGTACCGATTCAAGTAAATTGGAGCTGGCACCTGCGGATCGAAGGATTTCGATTCCAATCTGAGGATGAAGCCCGATGGTAGCTTGCTCATCGGCTGATAGTCGGTCCGGTTTCTGCAGAATGCTGTCTGGCACGCCGATCTTGCCGATATCGTGCAATAGCCCTGCAATCTCTACCTGTTCCAGTTCTCGTTCTCGCAACCGTTCGTGGATTCCCCAGGTCGATACACAACACGCGACCCGAAGACTATGGGAAGCGGTGGGGACATGTTTGGCATGCAAGGCAGAAAAAAGACTCGATACGATGCCCAATTTTGCGTGCACCATGCGGTGATGATTGGGGTCTTGTGGGGCCGATATGGAAGGCCTGGTCGAGCTTGCGGTGTTTGCCGATAACGACGAAGGCGCTGATGCCACAAACGCACTGTCATCGCGAGGTAAAGTTCCCCGTCCAATCGGTGATCGTCCAATGGGGCTGCGAGGAAGGACAGTTCCTTCTGGTTGCCCATGTGGCGAGTAAGAATTGGGATCGGGTGTGGTTGAAGACATGGGGACAACCAAGCAAGGGGATACACGGTACCGTCTCCTACGTTATCGGTTGCCGATCCAGCGAGGATGACCAAGACCTAGCTAGCCATGGTAGACTTTTCGCTATCGGCCTTCAGGAACGACATAACTCCACTTTTCGTCATCGTTCTCTGAGTGAGACTCGGAGTGCGTACCAACGAATCCAAGCATGTGGCCTTAATCGATGGGGAACAAAGGTTCCCACTAGAAAAGATATGCCGTGAGGAATGGTTCACGGCACGCAAATCGAATTTGACGATCCTAATGGCCCTCAGACCCTCGGATCAGTGATGATGATTGACCCCGTCTTGTGTCCATCGAACTATGTCGGAGGGGTGACACCGAGTTGTTCCTCTAAATAGGCAACTCGTTTGAGCAATTGTTGAACCGCCGATTTCAGCTCCGAGATCTCATTCGTGTTCGACGCTGATGACGTAGTGGACGTGCGCGAAGGGGTCGGCTCAGACTCTTCGGTAGATGTATAGCCACCTTCGGCAACCTGTTTCTTGATCTGCTCTAACTCGTGTTCTTGATAGAGATTATGTGAAACCAATTGTCCACGCCCCTGAGGTGTCAGGTAGACCACGAGGTTTCGCGAATGAAGGCCATCCAAAACTTGATTCAGCGTTGCGAGATCGTTGATGGGCTCCATGCGTGAGGCACGTGTCCGCAGTTCACCTACGGTTTGTTCACCCCGCAATAGCAATTCGGTCATGACCGCGGCTTCAATTTTGTTGATGCCCAGCCACTGATAGGCATAGTGTCGAACCTTGGCAACGCGACCACTCCCCAACACCATCGCGATCGCTCCCATCTCACGGAGCTGTTCGGTCGATTCCTCGATCTGTTCTTGGCTATAGTTGTTGACCGGTTGTCGATTGGACTTTTGATTGCAACCCGTCGTGAGCCCCAGAAACGTCATCGGATAGGCGTCAGGCGTGGTCTTGGATTTCTCCATCAACGTTCCGAGGACGCGACGTTGCCTAGCCGTAAGCGGACGCCACGCAGGTGCAGTTCCTGTAGCATCACTGGGAGTATCGATGGATGACATAGTTTCGTCCCCGAATCACAAAGAAGATGGAATCCGACAGGTCGGTAGTCCATCGAAGTTAACGTCGACTGGTGGGGATTGTACTGGCTCTCGATCTAATCGAAAACCGTAGGCAATCGACTCATCCCATCATCCAGCGATTGAGAGAGCCCGTTACGACGGTTTGGTGTCGGCGGGTAATGGCTTCTCAAGCCCTTCGGCGAGGCTCGGTGCGCCTCGTTTTGCAGAAGGTTGAGCTGCCAAATTGGAGATGAGCGAAAGAGATTCCCAGCCCCAAAGTGCTGCAACGCCGAATCCTGCGAACATGCCAACCAATGCCATATTCATCCTTGTGCCATTGATGAGCAAAAGGAAAAGGGCACCAGCCAGACCGATGCAAGCAACTGACAATTTGAAAAAACCTTGTGCCGCAAGTCGGCGACGATCGGATTTTTCAATGGCTTTTCGAGCCGTTACGTTGGCCAATTCTCGCATCGCTTCCATATCCCGACCTCGCTCTGGAGCTTGCTTGCGAGGGGCATAGTTGGAATGATCGGTCGTGCGAGGTGTCGCAACAGGATTGCGAATGACGAACGCGTTTTCATCCTCGGATGATTCGTTCGTTGGTTCCATCACAGGACTTGCAACTGGCTGCGAGACTTTGTTTTCCGTGATGCCGGTTCTTCGAACGCTCGATTTGGATGACGATTGCGATTCAAAAGAACTTCGATTGGAGCTGGTCGTTCCACCCGATGATCCTTTGACCCGTTGCAGCAATTGCTGCATGTAGGCCTCGATCGACTCTTCGTCCTCCTCTTCACTTCCGTTCGACGAGGATCCTGTCGCACTCGACATGAGCGAAGGCGAGCTTTCGACGACTTCTTCGTCTTGATAGGCGAGGGGTTCTTCTTCGTTATTCCACTCTGGAGACTCTTCAGGCTCTTCTCTCAAACTTTGGAGAGATGATCGAAGCGACTCCAATTCCGACATGGCCGAACGACCTGAGCGGTGTTGGCTCGAAGCGAGCCCGAGACGCGCGTCGAGATCCAAATCCTCTTCGGTTTCTTCTGGTCGAAGATCTTCTTCCTCATCCAAGACTGGTTGTTGAGGAATGGAAGATCGTGGCAGTCGATCATCTTGTTGAGATCGAAAATCGCCAAAGGGAGAATCATCTTCTTCAGAAGTCGATGATTGGTAAGCGAGATTTCTCAAAGAATCGACACTCGAATCGTATGAGTCGTTTTCATTGCGTTCCCAAGAGTTTTGGCTTCCCATCGAAGATGGTTCGTCGAGGTCTTGGTCGGATGATGATTCCCACGACCCAAGTGGCGAGCGATGTTCATTTCCCTCGCTCCGCTGATTGAGCTCCGCAAAACGCTGTTCCCAATACGATGATGGATCGCTTTCTTCGACTTCACGCGAATGGAGTTGCTCACCGTGCGAGGGTTCATTCACCTCTGGGGATTCTATCGCATGTCCATAACCGTGAAGCGAACTGCCTGTGTAAGGAAGCTCGGATTCCTGTGATTCCGCTTCAACGAGCGCATTCGATTCGTTGCGGAATGAACTCCAAAGGTCGCTGTCATGCGAGGAGTCATTCAAAGGATCTTGTTCGAAGCCTTGAACCTCGTTGGCACTTCCATTCGATCGGAAGTCGGTGTCTTCGTAGGGCGAAGCAGAGCCACTCGAATAGAGATCCGCGCCATACGAGCGAAGCTCGGACTCGGACGAATATTCACTGGGCCTTTCAGCTTCGGAACCGTAGGGTGTTGACGTTTGACTCGCAAGGCCAAAGCGATCCAAAACAGCCGAAGGTTCTTGACGTGGTTCCTCCACGCTGGCATACGATGGCGTTGGTTGAGCTGATGGAGAAGCAGGTACTTGAACTTGTACCATCTGCGCTTCAAGCTGCGAAACACGCTCCTGCCAATAGCTGATCTGCTGCTGCAATTCTTCGTTGGAGCGACGCCAGCTTTGAGCATCTTGTTCCGCAAGCGATTGTACGCGAGCTAGTTCGGTATCGAGCTGTCCCAATTGTTGGAGCAATTGCCCATGTTCTTGACTGACGTTCTGGGCGAACTCTTGGTCTTTCTTCGCCGCGACCGCAATGTCATCCAACTGTTTCGAGAGGGTCGATGCACGCGATTGAGCTTGGTCTCGCTCGTCGCGCAACCTTTGAATTTCCTGTTCAAATAGATTGAGTTTCTGCTGAGTGTTTTCCAATGCGAGCGTCAGATTTGGATCGGTAACGGGCTTCTGAGACGTGGCATTCAGTAGCTTCGTCGTTTCAACAGACTCATTGCGAAGTCGTTCCAGAAGTTCCATCACGCTGGCGAAACGTCCCTCGAGTTTGGTCTCCAAAGATGATTGGACTTGTTGGAGCAACTCGGGTGAAACCGGTGGAGGCGGAGCGTCCTTCGATGTCTCAGGAGTATCGTGGCGATGAACCGCTTCCAATACTTTGGTACGAATCTCTTCCATCGTGCCGCGTAAAGGAGCCACCAACCCTTCCACTACTTTTTCAACCGTAGGGAGCAACACATGAAGGCTCTCACTCGACACCGTTGCAGTGGGATCGGCAACATGAGGACCGCCCGCATAGGTCGAAGTGCCAAGTGGTGTTTGTAAGGGCGGACTCGAATCCGTCGGACGTTGCACGAGGGACTTGGCCGGAAAAATTCGAAGCCTCAAGTTGAAGCCAAGATGAATTTCTGTAGGTTCATCGAAGAGCCATTCGCGAACAGTCCTGCCCGAGACCCAGAACCCGTGAGCTGATTTGGCGGAGACGTGCTTACGGCCAAACGTGAGGATCAGATGATTGGGGGCAAGCCCCGCCGACTCAATTTGAATCGTCGATTCTCGGCCACTTCCGACGGAGCACTGGGGATGGCGAATTACCCAAGACTTCGCAACCGTTGCATCCGGACCCAATAGTGAAATCTCTCCCACGCATCCGGCAAGTCGCGGGTCCGAAGACGTCGTCCGCTGGTTGGAAGGGTTGGAGGTTGAGTTCATGGGTGAGGCAATCAGAAAATGGATGTCGACACGAGATCCTGACTCCTCCGTTATCGGATGATCCAAAGATTAGATTTGCCAAAAACCTCAAAGTTGGCAAAGAGGCAGCGAAAACGAAATTGCTAGAACAAGTGTCCAACCGGTGATCGCTTTTTCGCACCCATCCCCGACGTGTTTCAGCGAACCCAAATGCCCGCAAACTTCCCCAAAAATCGCTATTATTAGATGTGGTTATTGTGTGAGGTGGAGTATTAATGGGTTTTCCGGAAAAAGAACCACTTTCCGGGATGCCGCGTACTATAGTTTCGTACTGGTTGGGCTCGAGAAGATGTCAGCCAAATTGGTGGTATGGAGGATGATTTATGTCACGTAAAGAAGCACTTTCCAAGTTACGCGATGTTCTGCTTCGCCGCCGCGACGCGCTGCGAAAAGCGTTGAACGGTGATTTAAGTCTCCTCCACGAGCTTGCCCAAGAATCGAGTGGTGACGTGATGGACGTTGCCATGGATACGGCCCAAGACGAAATTTCAAGCCAGCTGGCGGAAGTTGAAAGTCGGGAGCTGACCAGGATCGAAGAGGCCCTGGAAAAGATTCGCGAAGGGGGATACGGAGATTGCGACGTCTGTGAAAAGCCAATTCCTTTGGCGCGGTTGCAGGCTGTTCCCTATGCCTCGATGTGCATCGAGTGCCAACGCAAGAACGAGAAAACCAACGCATCCTCTCGCTCGCATCACTACTATTCGTAGTTGATTCAAGTTTGCTGGAGGAGCGAAGCACCAAACCGCTTAGGCTCAAGGAAAACGGCCGGGACTTGCGTCTCGGCCTTTTTTGTTTTCGATTCCTGGGCGACTTCTCACCGACCTGTTGTTGACGGTCGTTCATGATGCAACCGACATAATCGCCAAGGCTCGGTAGGTGAGGAACTTGGTCATAAACCTCACGCGAGGATTTTGCGGTTCTTTGGACTAAACGAGCGATTCGGCACAGGCGGCGAGTTCGACGTGGAGTTTTCGCTTTTCACCTTCTCGAGTGAAAGCGTTTGAGGAATGCTGGCAAGCCTACCCGATCTCCGAGGAGCGGTTTTGGTGCGCACCTGTACTGCGCATGCGATGACGCCCCTTTGATGTCCCGAGCCAGCGAGACCTTGTATGGGTTGGAGCCTTTCACGAATTCCGGTGTTGCTAAGTCGCGCGAGCGTTTTGGCAGCGGTAACCTTGAGCGTTTCGGTAGCCCATGGGCAAGTGCGGATTCATCCGACATCGGACACGACCATTCGTGATGCTTCGATGGCGAGTGTGACCGATGCTGCAAGTCGGGATCGTCAGTTTGAACAGCTCGAGGCCGAGCTTTCAAGTTTTGAAAAGTCGTTCAGCATTTTGCGTCGCGTGGTCAAACTAACGTCGCCGACAGTGGTCCATATTGAAGCCACGAAAGATGCTCATCAAGACGGCAATTTGGCGGCCAGCAAGGCCGATAGCAAACGGGTGGAAGAAGCGGGCGCAGGTGTGGTGGTTCAGCTTCGCGGCAAACCCTATGTGATCACCAATCGCCACGTGGTGTTTCCTTCGAAACTCGAATCCGTTCGAATTCAATTGAATGATCGCACGATCATCCATCCTACGCGAGTCTGGGCTGATCCCTCGACCGATATCGCAGTGATGAGTATACCCAATACTAATGTTCTCGCAGCTCGCATCGGCAATAGCGATGACGTGGAGATCGGTGACTTCGTGTTGGCCGTGGGAAGTCCCTTTGGTTTGGCGCATAGCGTGACCTATGGCATCATCAGTGCCAAGGGGCGGCGCAATCTCGAATTGGGTAACAAAGCGATCGAGATCCAAGACTTCTTCCAAACCGATGCGGCGATCAATCCAGGCAATAGCGGCGGCCCTCTCATGAATTTGAAAGGGGAAGTGGTTGCTATCAACACAGCCATCGCCAGCAACTCGGGTGGCAATGAAGGGATTGGTTTCTCGATCCCCATCAATCTCGTCATGACCGTTGCGGGCCAGTTGATCGATCAAGGACAGCTCCAGCGAGGTTATCTCGGAGTTCAAATGGAGAATGCTTTTGATACGATCAAAGCAAACCGACTTGGTCTAGATCATCCGATGGGGGCGCTCGTCAAAGCGATCAAATCGGGGTCACCTGCCGAGAAAGCAGGGCTCAAAGTTGGCGATGTGGTGCTCGAGTTCGATGGTGTGCGGATTGAGAATGATGGGCATCTGGTGCAAACCGTTGGACTAACGCCGGTTGGTCGCGATGTGGAAGCGATTGTATTGCGAGGTGGTAAGAAGCTTCGCACCCGCATCGTTCTCACGCAGCTTCCTAGCTACGAGTGAATCGCCCACGACTAGATATCTCTACGCCTAGATATCTCTACGACTAGATATCCAGGTTAGTTGCTCACGCCTAGATGATTGCGGATTGGAATCATTCAAACTCGCAATGGTCCTATGCGCCTCATCCGCAAAGCAAGCTTCGAATCGACATACCACCGCTTAGATTCTTCACATCGCGAAAGCCATGGCTGAGCAATAAGGTGGCTCCGATGTGAGCTCTTTTGGCCGAGTGGCATACGACGATGGTCTCGCGATGAGGATCGAGTTCTTGCCATCGATCATGAAGCTCGTCGATAGGAATAGGGATGCTATCTGGAAGTGGAAGTTGCTCCCGCTCACGCGATGTTCGAACGTCAACGACTTGTTTATCAGCAAGTGAGATGTCGGCAGGGACGAGCACTGGTCGCCCTGCCAAATCATTGCACGCTGCAAATGCTGCCATGTGCACTGGGTCTTTCGCACTTCCGAAAGGTGGAGCATAGGCAAGATCGAGCTGTGCGAGTTGGTGGACTGTTCCACCAAAGTGCATGGCGGTTGCGATGACATCGATCCGCTTGTCGACTCCTTCGCGTCCGATCGCTTGGGCGCCAAGGATCTTGCCATCTGGAGCATAGCAGAGCATTAGCGTCAACGGATGCGCATCAGGGAAATAGCTCGCATGTTGTGGTGCTTGAATGATCGCATATCGAGGGGGGATCTCTTTCGCACGAAGGGTTGCCAGATTGAGACCGGTGCAAGCTACCGTCCAATCGAAGAGACGGACGATCGCGGTGCCAAGCACAGGGCCCATCACTTCATGAGGCTCCTCAGCATCATCCCTATTGAATAAACGATTCGATGGTCCCGTCATGCTTGCGGCTGCCACGCGACCTGCGCGGTTGGCGGGTCCTGCAAGGGGCATCAAGCAAGGTGACTGAGTGACGCCATGCAAATACTCAACCATATCGCCTACAGCCCATATATGCGGGTCGTTGGTTTGCATTTGGTTGTCGACCCGTACTCCGCGCGATGAACCAAGTTCAATACCCGCGAGGGACGCTAACTGAGTTCGAGGTCGTACTCCCGTGCAAGAGATCACCAATTGGGTTTCAATCGCAGTGCCATCATCCAACGTCGCGGACTGGATCCAGCCATTCTCGATCTGAAGTCGGTTTACGGATCGCGACAGGCAAAGTTGGATCCCATTCTCGATCAAATGACGTTCTGCCAACCGAGCGATGGGTAGGTTGAGCGGTCCTAGGATTTGCGACTGCTGTTGGACCAGCGTTACCTTCACCCCTCGTTGTTGCAGTTGTTCGGCGATCTCGAGTCCTACGAAACCTGCCCCAACCACGATGGCTTGGTGTACGACCGTTTCGTGGAGGACACGTAGGATTTGATCCATGTCTTCCATCGTCCACAGATGGCGTAGATTGTTGGCTGGTTGCCAGAAGGGAGGCGTGTTTGGTTCGGATCCCAACGAAAGGAGCAGTTTGTCGTAATGGATTTCAAAGGGTTCGCCCGTATCGTGCCGAATTCCGCGAACACAACGGGCTTCGCGATCGATTTGCTGAACTTCGTGACGGCATCGAACGTGGACCCGAAATCGATCCCAAAATAGTTTTTCCGAGGCCACCAACAGCTTTTGGCGATCGGGAATTTCGCCTCCGACGTGGTATGGAAGCCCACAGTTGGCGAAAGAGATGTACGAGCCTTTTTCGAGGATTGTAATCGAGGCATGGGCATCGAGCCTGCGACAACGAGCCGCTGCGGTCGCTCCTCCGGCAACGCCCCCGACGATAACAATTCGTTGTGTGGTATTCATCGTACAAATCACTCCTCAAGAAGAAGCCTAAGATCCTGCGACTTTCCGCGAGGTTATGGGCTATGATTCTAAGGGCTGTTACAGCAAAGGACGCTCTTCTTCGCGAAGTGGATCGCCCTAAGCGATCGGACTCGCTGGTTTCGCGAATGACTCCCAAACGGTAAAGTAGAGCAGGCGATTTCACAAGGGCCAGCATCTCAAGGCCAAGGTCGAAGCCTGCGTTTCGAGGTCGAATTCAAAGCTCCAACGAAAAGTTCTGGACGCGGCTGTTTCAAACGTTTGTGAATCAAGTGAGTGGATGCGACCGGAGATGCAGAATAGCGATCGAAGGTTTTAGGATTGAGTGTAGGGAAGGGACTTGCGCATGACTGTCGTTGTTCGATCGGTAACGTCTCAAGATATCGATCAGCTGTGGGATCTGATCGCGCAGGCGACGTATGGATTGACCACCCTTCAGATATCGAAGGATCAACTGACCGATCGCGTGGAACTTGCCGAGTTTGCATTTAAGCGAAAGACGGAAAAGCCCGCTGGGGAACCGTATGTATTCGTCATGGAGGATCTTACCGCAGGAAAATTGGTTGGTACCTCCTGCATCTTTTCCAAGGTTGGTGGCTATGAGCCTTTCTATGGCTATCGCATCCACGAAGAGGAGATTCACTGCAGTATTCTTCATGCGACTCGTCATGTGTCATCATTGCACTTAGAAAAAGTGCACGACGGGCCAACCGAAATTGGAAGCCTATTCTTGCTACCAGAGTATCGAGGGCAGGGGAGGGGACGCCTGCTCAGCCTGGCTCGGTTTGCGTTCATCGCAGCCCACCCGCGGCGATTCTCACACGAAGTGATTGCAGAGATGCGTGGCATCGTGCACGAAGCTGGTACCAGTCCCTGTTGGGATGCGATAGCGCGGCACTTCTTCCAAATGGATTTCCCTCAAGCAGATTCGTTATCGACAATCAGCAAGTCGTTTATCGAAGAGCTCATGCCAGCCTATCCAATCTACACATGCCTATTACCTGAATCCGCGCGAGAAGTGATGGGTGGTGTTCATCCACAGACACAACCCGCCATGGCGATGTTGGAAGCGGAGGGATTCGTTCGCACCAATCGCATTGATATTTTCGATGGTGGTCCGAAGATTCATTGTTTGCGCGATCACATCAAAGCGGTGCAGCGGTGTCGTCCGCGATTGTTGGTCGATGTGGTGGACCGTATCGATGCCGAACCGGTGCTGCTCGCGCATCACCGCGAAGGCTTCCGCGCCGTGATCGGTCCCGCGATCCCCAGAGATGATGGAATCACGATCACCGAAAAGGCCGCCCTTCAGCTTCGCGCGAAGAAAGGGGAAGCGGTGTGGTGGATGGGGTTGCATCCGGAAGCCGAAGTGGTCGAGGAGAGTGGCAATGAATCAGAATCGGAGTCGCAAGGAGATTCATGATGAGCCAGCGAGGTTGCCAATGGATCGTTGGTCAACGGATCGAAGGGGAAGGACAAGCCTCGATTCGCAAGAATCCTTATGATCAGGCGATCGCATGGGAAGGAAACTGGGCGAGTTCCTCGCAGATCGATCAGGCGATGGCATCCGCATGCGAGGCGCAGCGATCGTGGACTTTGGTCGCGGTCCAAGAGAGGATAGCGATCGTCAAAAAATTCGCCGCTTCCCTGGAATCGATGCGATCGGAATTGACGATGCGCATCGTTCAGGAAACGGGTAAGCCTCGATGGGAAGCCGATTCAGAAGTTAGCGCGGCGATCGGAAAAGTGCAGAATTCCATCGATGCTTTCTTGCACCGTCGCTCGACCGTCATTGAGGGTGGCGCCGATCCCTGTTCGGTCATTCGGTATCGTCCCATCGGAACGATGGTTGTATTAGGCCCGTTCAATTTGCCGGCTCACCTCCCAGGAGCTCACATGGTTCCGGCGATTCTGGCTGGGAATAGCGTCGTATTCAAGCCGAGCGAACTCACGCCTGGTGTGGGCGAGTGTTTGCTTCGTGCGTGGCATGAATCGGGAGTTCCCAAAGGGCTGGTGAATCTCGTTCATGGTGCTGGGCAGGTAGCGCAGCAGATGGTGCAAGATCCGCGGTGTGATGGAGTGCTCTTTACGGGCAGTTATCGCGTTGGCAAATTGCTTCACCAAATGTTAGCAGGGCGTCCAGAGGTTTTGTTGGCTTTAGAGTTAGGAGGCAACAATCCTCTGGTGATCGATCGCACACAGCATGTGGATGCTGCGGTCTATCAAGTGCTTCTCTCCGCCTATATCACTTCAGGTCAACGATGTACCTGTGCACGGCGACTGATCGTTATTGAAGGTGGTCAAGGAGATGCCGTCATCGATCGATTGAAGAAACTGCTACCTAAGATTGCGGTTGGAAACCCCACTGCGGACCCGCAACCATTTATGGGAACGGTGATCTCGTCCGACGCGGCCGACAAGCTTTACGCGTTCCAAGAGATGTTGTTAAGTCAGGGCGCGGATTCGCATGTAAGGATGGAACGCAAGAATGAACATGGTGCCATGCTCACACCTGGATTGATTGAATGCGGAGCGCAGAGCGTGCAAGATGAAGAGTGGTTTGGTCCCTTGTTGGTCGTGCAAAGGGCTCGCGATCTGGATCATGCAATTGAACTGGCGAATCAAACTCGCTTTGGATTGTCAGCGGGATTGATCAGCGATGAAGTGGATGTTTATCAGCACTTTGTGCAGCGAGTCCGAGCGGGTATCGTCAATTGGAATCGCCAAACCACGGGAGCGAGCGGTAAGCTACCCTTTGGTGGTGTAGGATCGAGCGGCAATCATCGCCCCAGTGGTTCCTACGCAGCCGACTACTGCTCCGATCCGGTCGCCTCGTTGGAAAGTCAACGCCTCACACTACCGTCCCAAGCGAACCCTGGCTTGGAATCGATATGGCAAGATCTGTCGCCACGTTCCTAGCCGAGGGTGCGATCCCATCCTAGGCAGCGCGGCGCGATGGATTGACTTCTTCCGCCGTTTGACGATGAGCATTGAAAGATCGCTTCCAAAGATCAGCGATTTCCCCGAGCAAACTGACTCGAACAGTATCGCGATACAAATTGTCCTCAGGAAGATTGGCCATCAACCTTCGATGAGCGATTCCCAAATTATGGTAGGGCATGCTTGGGAAGAGGTGGTGAATCGCATGGTAACGCAAGCCAACCGGCCCCCATAGCTCGGTAATCCATGCTCGATAGGGATAGTTGAGCGAATCAAGAAGTTGTTCTTCAAACGATAGTTCCTCACCCTTGCTCGTCCAACGATGGGCTCCAAGCGTACGAATGTTGTTCATCATCAATACCGAAAGCCCCATCAAGTAAGCTTGAATCCAAAAAGGATCGAACCACACTCCTCGAATCAATGGGCCGCGAACAGCAAGGAATACGCACAATGCGAAGCATGCGGCTTCCTGGATGATGCGAATGCGATGCACTGCGGGGCTCGCGTCAGGTCGAAAATAAGATGGGTCCATCACCATGGTCGATGCGTGATGGAAGATCCAGTTTCGAACCTTGGGGAATACCCAGCAAATCGGCGACAGGATTCCAAAGCGAACGTAAACGGCGATGGGTACGAGAAAGCCGAGCATCATATAGCCAACGATGTGACTCGGTGGTCGATGGCTCAGATTGAGATACTCGCCGTCCTCTTCCGTTCCATAGTGCTTGCGACGATGATGTTCCACGTGTGGATAGTACGTGAACGAAGGGATCATGAATGGAATACCACAGAGGATATTCCAAACGATGCGAAAGGCTTTGAATTCATTGCGAGGCAAGTGAACCAACTCGTGGGTAAACATTGCAGCTCGTGAGTACAGCAACACCGTCAATGCAAACATACCGGCTCGCACTGGCCAGAACCAAGCGGAGTCGGCAGCCATCCATCGATCTGCGAAGAGGACCGCATGAAAGAGGACGTGGCCCGTGATGATGCTGCAGAGGAAGTCGGTCCAATAAATCCACTCTTTGGGTTGCCCTAGATCTTTGACCAAGGCCTGTGCTTCGCGGATCGAAAAACGTTTCGCGGTACTCATCGCGCTCACCCTAACGTTCTGACAATAATGCAAGCATTGAGATGGTTGTTCTCGATTTCTAACAACGTCTTATCCATCGGCTCTTTCGATTCGACAAAACAGCCATAGGCCATTTTTCTGTCAAACAAGCTAAACTGACATCACAGACGAGGTTGTTATCCAGTGCTATCGGATTGAGAAATGTCAGTCCGAATGGGCAAATTTGGACTGAGAATCCGAGCAGGGTACCGGGATTTAGTATGCTTGAAGTTTGCATCGATTCCATAGAAGCCGCTGAAATTGCGATGGCTTCCGGAGCGAATCGCTTAGAAGTTTGTTCCGTTTTGGAGGTGGGAGGAGTGACTCCCACGACTCCGTTTTTGAAGCACTTGCGGCGGGGATGTGGGCTCCCATTGGTGGCACTGGTGCGATGTCGTAGTGGCGATTTTGTCCACTCGGACCGCGAAAAGTTGCTGATGATGGATGAGGTTCGCGAACTTTGCGATGCCGGGGCTGATGCGGTGGCAGTCGGCTGTCTGTTGCCCAATGGAAACTTAGATTTGGGATTCCTAGGTCAAGTGCGGGCCTTGTTACCGTGCCAAGAGCTCGTCGTGCATCGAGCGATCGATGTGGCGAAGTTTGAGGATGGCTTGATCTCGTCCTTGCGGAACATAGGAGTTGATCGAATTTTGACCAGTGGCGGCGCGGATCGTGCCGACGAAGGTCTCGATCAGTTGATCATTTGGAATGCCGATCCTCATCAACGAATTCAAATCTTGCCTGGCAGTGGCGTTCGGCCTACCAACGCCCGCAGAATTCTCGAAGCGACCCGATGCAGGCAGCTTCACGGTTCGTTTCGACACCCACAGTACCGAGCAGGATGGTTGCCAGACCCAAGTTGGATCGCTGAGACGCGAGCGATCCTGGATGACTACTTAAGATCAGCGCCGTAACGAATGCGTTTATTCCGTAGCAAGCAGATTACAGACGAGCTGTCGTTTAGTAGCGGCCTCGAGTCATTGATTGCGATTGAGCGGAGTTGGCGTTGGGCGAACTGAGATGGGTTGAGCGTGCACCTTTGAATTCCAAAATGACGATGGCATCGGTTCGATCGCCGGCGGCCATCGGTGGAATGATCTTGCTAAGCCCTAAACCGTTGGCTCCCTGCCCAAGCAAGGTGTTGTTGACGCTGCCGGTGGGAGCGGCGACGACGCCGCACGAGAGCAAGAGGACTTGATCCGAGGGCCATCGGAATCGCTCATGGAGTCTCCAGGACGCAACTTGTGGAACTTGAATTTGAGTCGATTGGGTTTGCCCATTCATCAAGGGTAGATCGACGTTGACTCCATTGAGTCTTTCGACTTGATCGATGTTGCATTTGAGAGCCACATCCACCGTACGATGGTCCGTGCTCAGCAAAGGGCTGATCTGAAATCGAAAACCTTCTTGTATTTCGGAGGTGACAGGAAGGTAAGGAGGCCAGCCTTGTTCGACTTTTTGATATTCGCGAACGTAATTGCGGCTTCTCAATTGTTCCAAGGTTTGCGTTTGACCGTTGAAGATCGGTAGATCGACGGCTTGAACTTCACGGACATCGGTCCTTCCGCGAAGTAATGCCAACAGCATCGCCAAGTTTTCTTTGGGAAGCAACCATGCTTGAACACCAGGCGATTGAACTTGCACGCTCTTCATCCATCCCATGGCTCGCGTGCGCCAATTGGGATTGTTGATCGTAATGATGCGAACGCCGAATACTTGTTCGTCCATCGATCCATTCAAGAAGCGTTCATAGACTTGGCGAACGGATTTCTGCATAGCATCGTTGTGGTAGACACGCAGAGTATTTCGATCTGCATTCAGGACACCCATGGGGGCCGTGAACCACACGTCGGTACCTGTATCGCGTAGAATCCAGTCGAGTATAGCTTGCTCGGGGTGATCGGAAGAACGCGCGGCTTGCGTATAAGGGCGAAGGTCGTACTCTTCCCAATACTGGCCAGCATCTTTGGGGAGCTGATAATTGTTGTTGACTTGAGATCGGGATCGATTGGCAGGCGGTGTTGTTTCCATCGAAGGGACGGATGCATTCGAATTTGGCCCAGAGAGTCCCCCCGCTGTTGTGACGGGTGCAGGTGCCGAACTTACCGGTGCTGGCGCAAGTGTGCTAGGCGAGTTCAAGGGAGGAGGAACATTGGATAATTGGGTTGGCAACTCTTGCGATCGCGCTGGAACGCACGCGAGGCTGACCACCATCAGGCTACTCAACCACGTTTGCCTTTTCATACCGTACTTGTTCCACATTCCATGCATGTTTCTAGCTCCCATTGGGATCGTCGATCTCAACTCGTTGCGGATAATAGGAGACATTGGGACTCCTAGCCAAGATCAACCTGCCGAACATCCTTTTTCTTGAACAAAATCCCTGTGCTAGCAATTACCCGTTTGTGATCTTGATCGTGGGAATCCGGTTGGCGAGTGGTAATCGGGCACACAGACAGTGAGGAAATCCATCGATGACATCCAAGTACCGCGTTGTTGGGATCAATTTCGACCACTTTCACATGGGTGACCTTTTGCGGATGGCGAAGAACCATCCCCAGGTGGAACTGGTTGGCGTTCATGACGAGCAGCCGAAACGCGTTCATCCCGTCTTGAGTGGCTTGGAGCTTCCACCATCGTTGCTGTGGGAGGATTGTGAACGCATGTTGGATGCTACACAGCCTGACATTGTTGTTTTGTGTCCCGCCGCGGCCAAGCATGCGGAGTGGGTTGCTCGAGTCGCTCGCAAAGGGCAATTGCTTTTGATCGAAAAGCCTTTTGCAGGTTCGCTATCCGAAGCGCGTCGCATGATGGCGATTGCAGATCAGCGAGGTTGTCAATTGGCGATCAACTGGCCATTGGCCTGGGTTGCCACGCATCGAACCGCATACGAGTATGCAAATTACCAGCAGGCGATTGGTGAACTCGTCGGAGTCAACTACTACGGGGGCAATCGCGGTCCGCTTTGGCATACCTTCGACAAGATTGAGATAACTGCAGAAGAGGTTGCGGCCAATAAACCGACCAGTTGGTTCTATCAAAAGGCCTCCGGTGGCGGTTCGCTCTTAGACTATTTGGGATATGGTGCCACGCTCGGGTCGTGGTACTTAAACAATCGTCAACCGTTGGAGGTGACCACGGTAGTGGATCAGCCAGCGGGATTGGAGGTCGATGAGCATTCCATCACGATTTGCCGATATGCATTCGGTCTTTCTCGAATGGAAACGCGTTGGGGCACCTTTACGGATCCTTGGAACAATGAAACCATTCCACCAACGGGATACACATTGTTTGGAACGGAGGGTGTCATCCAAAGCAGCGACTATGCGTCGTGCATTCGAATGCAAAACCGTGAGCATCCAGATGGGATCGATGTGCCGTCTCTCGCTAAGTACGATCCATCCATGCCACGAGATCAGCGCGAAGCATGCAATCCCATAGAGTATGTTGTCGACTGCCTGGATCGCAAAACGGACATCGATGGACCTCTGGGGATGGCGATCAATTTGACCGGACAACGATTGATCGATACCGCCATGATGAGCGCGCAGCAGAGACGAACGGTGCTGCTGCTGGATTAGGCATGTTGGATTGCCTATTGATGATATGAAGGGCGTGTTAATTTCGGATACAAACTTCATTGAACCTTAATTGCCTTCACGATTCCCAATGAAGCCAGAATCGATTGAATAAGGGGCATTGCTCCAGGTCGAAATCTCGGAGGGGAGATTCGATGGTGGAGATAGGATGTTTCCAAGTATGAAATCGAGATTGGGAGGTCGTAGCAACGATGCGCGCCAACATGCGGAGGCAAGGTTTTACATTGGTGGAATTGCTGGTAGTCATTGCCATCATCGGGATACTTGTCGGCTTGCTTCTACCAGCAGTTCAGCAAGCTCGCGAAGCCGCTCGTCGGATGCAGTGCAGCAATAACATGCGTCAACTTGGGTTGGCATTGCACAACTATGAAAGCGCTTATCGCAAATTTCCACCGAGCCGAATCGATATCGCTACGCCTCGATTGTTTCAGCAATCGTGGATGTCGATGATTCTGCCCCAGATCGAGCAAGGCAATATATCGAACGGTTATACCCACGGAACGAATTGGTTTGCCGCTGTCAATGATCCATTTACGACCAACCGTATTCCAACCTACCTATGCCCGTCGGCACCAGCGGATCGCGATCTTCCTACGGCTGCTTTGTATACGGCGGTGACCGCAGGGACTCGAACGGACCGACCTCTTTGGGGTTATTCCGATTATGGTTCCATCAATGCTGTTCGCAATTCGATGTTCGTGGCTGCAGGACTCCCTTCGCTCAACGCTCGCGAGGTCATGGGATGTCTTGGACGTGGACCCGATGGAGTGCGATTGGCCTCGATTACCGATGGATTGTCCAACACGGTGGTTGTGGCTGAAGGGGCAGGGCGTCCAAGTATCTATATTCGCGGGAAGAAGGCCAACAACCCCAAGTCAGGAGCCGCCTTTGGACTTCCCGTCACCGAAGATGGATGGGGATGGGCCGATATCAACGCTGGATTCAGTCTGGACGGAAGTAGTCCAGCGGGAATTCAAAACAAAACTTCCAGCGCCGGTGTCGTGACGCTCAATGGCAACTGCGCCATCAACTGTGTCAACGATGGAGAAATCTACGCGTTCCACTCGGGAGGTGCTAATTTTCTCTCGGCAGATGGTTCCGTCACGTTTATCGCCGCAAGTGTCGATCTTCCATCTCTGATCGCTCTGACGACTCGCGATTATGGAGATGTGATCGCTGAGCGTCCGTAAGTGAATTGCATCGAGCAAGAACAGTCTAAATAAAAAACACCACCGCGTTGGCGGTGGTGTTTTCGTTTAGAAGAGGCTTGGCTGAGTCCATCTACTTAGCGTCGCCAATCCGCATGCCATAGAAGGATCGCCAGATGAAGAACTGAGCCACAAAGAAGAAGACGGCTGCGATCACCAAAGTCATTTCCAAGCCGTATTGTTTCTTCATCGACATGGCTAAGGGAACCGCCAAGAGGCCGAACAAGGTGGTGAACTTGATGACTGGATTCATAGCCACCGAGGAGGTGTCCTTGAATGGATCACCCACTGTATCACCAACCACGGTTGCATCATGCAACGGCGTTCCTTTGCTGCGAAGTTCGGTTTCAACAAGCTTCTTCGCATTGTCCCAAGCACCACCGGCATTGGCCATGAAGATGGCTTGGAAGAGCCCGAACAGAGCAATCGAGACCAAGTAACCGATGAAGAAGAAAGGTTCCACAAAGGCAAAAGCCAACGTCGAAAAGAAGACGGCCAAGAAGATGTTGAACATACCCTTCTGAGCATAGATCGTGCAGATCTCGACCACCTTCTTGGAATCTTCGACCGAAGCCTTGGCGACGCCATCAAGACGTATGTTTTGCTTGATGAACTCGACCGCGCGATAAGCACCTGTGGTAACCGCCTGCATCGAGGCCCCGGTAAACCAGTAGATCATCGCACCACCCGCAATCAAGCCGAGCAAAAAGGGTGGATAGATCAACGATAGGTTTTGGACAAGCTCTGGTTTGAGGTGCTCAGTCAATTCCATGACGATGGAGAAAATCATGGTCGTCGATCCAACCACGGCTGTACCGATCAACACGGGCTTGGCCGTTGCTTTAAAGGTGTTTCCCGCACCGTCGTTTTCTTCCAAGTGTTGCTTGGCTTTTTCAAAATCGGCGTCGATCGAAAATTGATCTCGGAGTTCTTTCTCAATTCCGGGAATCGTCTCGATGGTCGAAAGCTCGTATACCGATTGCGCATTGTCGGTCACGGGACCGTAGGAGTCGACGGCGATCGTTACCGGACCCATGCCCAAGAATCCGAAGGCCACTAAACCAAAAGCAAAAACACTTGGAGCTTGCATGATGCTGTCGAAACCATATTGGCTGACGAGGTAAGCGATCGTCATCAATCCCATGATGGTAAGCCCAAGCCAATAGGCGCTAAAATTGCCGGCCACCAAGCCAGAAAGGATGTTGAGCGAGGCTCCCCCTTCACGCGAACTGGTCACTACTTCGCGGGTATGCTTGGAATCGGTCGAGGTGAAGATCTTGACCAACTCGGGAATGATCGCGCCGGCCAGTGTGCCGCAGGTGATGACAGTCGAAAGTTTCCACCACAATGTTCCATCGCCCAAGCTGGGAATCAACAGATAGGAGGCGATGTAGGTGATGACTACCGAAACGATGGACGTTAGCCATACGAGAACCGTGAGCGGATGCTCGAAGTTCATTTTGTCGGCATTCTTGTACTTCGAATCGGAGAGTTGCTTGTTGACCAAATAAGAACCTCCCGATGCGACGACCATCATGACGCGCATCATGAAGATCCATACGAGCAGTGGGACTTGAACTTCAGGTTTGGCTGCAAGAAGGATAAAGGTGATCAAGGCTACGCCTGTCACCCCGTAGGTTTCAAAACCGTCTGCGCTAGGACCCACCGAATCGCCCGCGTTGTCGCCGGTGCAGTCGGCGATCACGCCAGGGTTACGAGCGTCGTCTTCTTTGATTTTGAAAACGATTTTCATCAAGTCAGAGCCGATGTCGGCGATCTTGGTGAAAATCCCACCAGCGATCCGCAGTGCTGCTGCACCCAAGGATTCGCCGATCGCAAACCCAATGAAGCAAGGGCCTGCATAATCTCCCGGAATGAAGAGAAGGATACAGAGCATCAAGAAGAGCTCGACCGAAATCAACAACATCCCGATGCTCATCCCTGCCTTCAAAGGAATGTCGTAGCAAGGGAAGGGCTTTCCGCTCAGACTCGCAAAGGCGGTTCGCGAATTGGCAAACGTGTTGATTCGGATGCCGAACCAAGCCACAAAGTAACTTCCCGCAATCCCGATTAGCGAGAAGAGAAGGATTATGGCCACGCGATCGAGTGGCATACCCGAAATCATTTGATGTGTTTGAGGATCCTCGAACGTGACGAGTTTTCCGAAATAGAATCCAACAACGACGGCGATGAAAACCCAAAGGATGAGCAGGAACTTGCCTTGCGTCAGCAAATAGGTTTTGCAAGTTGCGTAAATCAGCTCCGAGATCTCTCGCATCGAGCTGTGAACCGGTAGGTTCTTGAGTTCATTGAAAATCACGAGACCGAAGATCAATCCCAGTGCGCTGACGACGAGGCCGGAGAGCAGCAGCGTCTTCGCTGGTACGCCCATCATCTTCGTCCCTTCAAACGAAGGCAGTTTTAGATTGGCCTCGCCTCCGTGACTCGCAGCGGGCGGAGTTTCAGACTGACTCGTCACGGCGGGACTACTTTCCTGCCATGCAAACGCGGCCATCGAAGGACAACAGAAGGCTAGGAACATGCCGATGATTCCGGCCCCTAACCAACCGCTCATAGGTCGATTCAAATTCATACTAGGTCCTCGGTGTCTAAAGATCGTTCAATTCCATTAGTGCAACTGCTAGTGCAGTCGCAAACTTTCCAAGCCCGTACAACCCGCCTTTAAAGCCATTCTTGGGGCAAGTAATTTGCCATAGACTACCCCTTTGGACATGCGACGTCAACGAGGCAAACTGTCTCGGGCTTGCGAGGGACAAAGGAATAGTCCCTTGCGGGTATGGATGACCTCGATCTCTTTCCGCCGTTTATACTTAGTCGCGCGGAGTTCGCTCTGCGTCGCGAACCACTAGGAAACACAGCTTGCTTGGAAGGGTAGACGAATGGGACGTGCAGAGGATGTGCAGCTGATGGAAGAGTATGTCCAAAATGTTGGGTTGAGGCGGCACATGTATGCGGTAGAAGCTGCGATGCGTGCCTATGCGCGTCGATGGAATGAAGATGAGGAGAAGTGGGGCACGGTCGGGTTGTTGCATGATTTTGACTACGAGAGGTGGCCGAATCCACCAGATCATCCGGTTCAGGGGAGCCTCATACTGCGTTCCAAAGGGTATTCCGAAGAGATCATCTATGCGATTCTTTCGCACGCCGATTATCTTGCCGAATACCCTCGCCAATCGCGGCTCGATAAGACCTTGTATGCATGCGACGAGCTGTGTGGATTTCTAATGGCGTGTGCATTGGTGCGGCCAACGAGGCTCGATGGCCTCGATCCCAAGGGAGTCAAGAAGCGATTGAAGCAAGCTAGTTTTGCAGCGGCTGTGAGTCGCGATGATATCGCGCGAGGTGTCGCAGACTTGGGTGTGGATCTCGATGATCACATCGCGTTTTGCATCGAGGCGATGAAGGGAATCGAAGAGTCGTTGGGGCTTGCGTGAGCCGCGTGGCGATCGTCGCGGATGAGGTTATCCGGCACTAGCCACGGGTATTTTTTTAGGCCGCGAGTCTGAAAATGGTTGCGAGGCCTGCCCGAGAAACGGGGGAATCTTTTGCCAGAGGGGCGTGAAACGATAGGCTCATTGCCGAAAAAATGCATTTGATAGCAAAAAAGAAACCGCCGCTGGGACGCTTTCGCGACAGCGGCGGTTCGGCATGTTTTAGAGTGACTCAAGCGGCACGAGGCACACTTGGTCCGTTCCGTTCATTCGAAAGGGTTTCGAACTACTTGGCTGCTGGGGTCTTGGTGACCTTGGCCTTCTTCTTAGCGGCCTTCTTCTTAGCGCCACCCTTCTTTGCAGCCTTCTTCGCTACCTTCTTCTTGGCAGCTTTCTTGGCAGCCTTCTTAACAGTCGCACCCTTTGCAGCTTTCTTCTTGGCCACGTCGAATCCTCCGATAATCGGAAACTGGGTTGTTGTCGTTTCCAACCGAAGCAGCTCGGTGGTGGCAACAACCTCGAGAACAAAATCCGTCTTCGTTCATCCGATCGTTCGCAACTGTGACAGAAGTCTGTCGCGAGTCGTTCGCGATGAGTAACTCCGGTACCAAAAGTCCATTGAGATGTATTTGTACGAAACACCGTACATAATGCAACATCTTTTCGACATTTTTTGCACACAAAAGTAACGAATTTTCCACGAACACAAAAGAAGTTTTGAAATTCATCGATGACATACGATGCGATGCGCGCGTTGATGATTGGCTTGCGACATCGCTCATCATGCGCATGATGTTGGAACAAAAGATGCGCGTGATCGACATTCAAAATCCATGCGTTGAAACGGACTTGCAGCGCGATGCAAATGCGCTTTCTGAAGGCATGCGATCGAGTTCGCATGCGCTAGTACAACGAGACTGTCGACCCATCCTCAAGATGCAATGAAGGTTGGCTTTGATCGCGAGTCCAATTAAGCCATGATTGTCGCTGCGCCCTTGAAAAAATAAGGCGAAGTGAATGCAGAAGTCGCCACGTAGGGCTTCGTTGCATCGACGGTTTAGCTTCCGTAGAAAGCTTGATCATCGCGTTGGAGGACTCGGTTTCACTACTCGCCTCGAGATGCTGAATGACGGTTCCCCATGCCTTTCGTTGAAGGGATCGTCGGATGTGAATAGGGTCCACTCCATACCAGGTGGAAGGTGGTATCAACCACTCGTTTTGACGCGCTCGACAGAGCGCTTCAAGACCCTGTTGGACCTCGCGCGCAGACCTCATGACAGACTCGAATGCGATGGTCGATCCGGGGAAAAAAAATTTTTTGAAAATTTGATATTCAATCGATCGAACCTGCTCTAAACGATCCATTGGAAGCCCGATGAGCATGATGCGATCACTCGGATGAAGCGCATCAAGACAGAGTTCAACGTGTGAGAGAAGCTCGTCAGGTTCGATACCGTAAAGTAGATCGTTGCCCACATCGGTCAGGATCACAGAGCGTGAACTCACCTCCTGATCGTGACGTCGCCATGCTTCTTGCCATCCCGATTCTGATAAACCAGGTAAGCTCCAACCGAGTACACGATTCGGTCGGCAATAACTTCGACCGTGCCCACAAGCGAAAAGGATATCGGTAGGTCCCTTTGATACCTGGAAAATCTGCTCGATCAGGGGGATTAAGCTACGTCGTACATTGCTTGCCCCAAGAATCAGCCAACGTTGGTGAGCGTTATTGCCCTTCATCTTCTTCCATCATTACCAACGACTGTATCGTTGCAGATTCTCGATGTTGGAAAGTCCAAGAACGATGAGCATGATTCCGGTCGATGAATAGCTGGTGTTGAGAAGCCACCAACCGAAGAGGCAACCGCAAGCGATGCTGAGGATGCTTGCTTCACGGAGAGCATCTCCGCGTCGGTACATCGCAATCAAACTCTCTGCGATGCGGCCACCATCCATCGGTAAGATCGGCAGGAGATTCAAGAAGGACCACATGAAATTGATGAAGATCATGGAGTCGAGCAACATCGCGAGAGCTGCATTGGATGGTAATGGTACATCTTGAGAAATGAGCGAGAAGCCAAAGAGAGTGTTAGGGATCATGGCAGGTTTGATATCCTGCGAGATGGCACCGATGAGAAAAATCGAACCGAGTACAAGCTGAGCCGCTGGGCCCGCTGCAGAGATGATCAATTGTTCCAAAGGTGCAATCCGCCGCGTCTTTGCTCCATTCCAACTCAGGAACGAAGTTGGGATCGCTAATCCCCCGAAATGATAGAGGACGATCTGCGAATCAATCCCATAAAACCGAAATGCGAAAGTATGTCCAAGCTCGTGAATCAATATGGAAACGAACATCGCAGCGACCCAAATGGCGAGCAGAGCTATCGGGCCCGGCGAGTCGAGATTTTGATACGCATAGTTCGCATCGGTGGCGGTTGCGTTATTGTATCCCAGGACGATTGCGATCAACCAAAAGGTCCAGGAAACTCGGACATCGAATCCGAAGATGGGAAACTTGAGATCGTAAGGGGATGATTCGGGTGCTTGAAGCATTGTAAAAATAGATGGGGTGTGTTGTCCCGCGGTCAGAAAAACGACGACAGTGCCGTTTGACCCGTGTACACTATAGCCTCACACACAACCTCCTTATACGGCTCCCTGTTGATTGGCTTCAGAAAAGGCTTCGATTTCAATTTGAAAGCGAGCCAGTGAGTGCATGGCGAGCCGTACGTTGTGCGACCTACCTCGGATTCCCCCACCCGCGAAATCCCATTCGGAGACGATCATGGTGATGACGTCGATGCGTTTTGGTCTGCCTCGTTTTTTTGGTTTTCATCAAGGTCTGCAGGTCGGTGTCCTCCTGTGGTGTGGGCTGGCATCCTATGCCTTGCAAGCACAGTCGTCCGAGGATTTATCGCAGCAAGCTAGGTCCATTCTTTCCAATCGATGCTTCGCTTGCCACGGCCCCGATGAAGCCAAAATCGAAGCCGGATTGCGGCTCGATGATAATTCCAAATCGCAGCTTCCATTGCCCTCAGGCAACCGCGCCATCGTGCCAGGAAAGCCCGAGGCGAGTGAGCTATTGAATCGCATTGTGGCCAAGGACGAATCGGAGCGAATGCCTCCTCCTCAATTCGGTTCCCGATTGACCGAACAGGAGATTGCTATTCTGCGCCGATGGATTGAGGAAGGCGCAAGAATTCCCAAGCACTGGGCCTTCGTAAAACCTCAGCGACCTTCGTTGCCTGAAGGGGAATCGCATCATCCTATCGATCGCTTTGTTCGATCGATTCTCCAGCAGAAAGGGATGACGCACGCACCTGAGGCTGATCGAGCTACACTCTTGCGGCGATTGACCATGGATCTGACCGGACTCCCTCCAACCTTAGAAGAGTTAGATGCCTTTTGGGGATCGACCTCGCCTCAAGCCTATGAAGAACAGGTCGATCGATTGTTAGCGTCCTCGGCCTTTGGCGAGCATTGGGGGCGCAAGTGGTTGGATCTCGCCAGATATGCCGACTCGGCCGGATATGCAGACGATCCAGCGCGGACGATTTGGGCCTATCGCGATTGGGTTCTTCGAGCATTGAATCGCGATCAACCGTACGATGAATTTACGATCGAACAGATCGCGGGTGACTTGCTGCCGAACCCCACCCAAGAACAGCTCATCGCTACCGCCTTCCATCGCAATACCCTTACGAACAACGAAGGTGGAACCAACGACGAAGAGTTTCGGAATGTAGCGATCGTCGATCGCGTGAACACCACGATGGCCGTTTGGATGGGGCTGACCATGGCTTGTGCTCAGTGCCATAGCCACAAGTACGACCCCATTTCACAAAAGGAATACTTTCAAGTCTTCTCGATCCTGAATCAAACCCAGGACGCCGACAAACGCGATGAAAGTCCCATCCTGGATCTTTACACCGACGAACAGGTACGGATGCGAAGCCAGTGGGAATCCCGAGCAGCAAGCCTTCAGCAAGAACTTGAAAAGCCGAATCCGGAGCTTCAAGAAGAGCAATTGCGTTGGGAAGCTCGCATGGGATCCGAAGTAGCTTGGAATGCCATGCAACCGATTGGAATGGAACCGACATCGGGCAATGCGGAATGGCAAGGAACGATGGTGGAATGGAATACCGATCAGGATCGTGCAACGTTGCGTTTAGATTTTCCAATGCCTCCCAACGCATCCAAAGTAACGGCACTCCGCATTGAAACGGTACCGGATCCTAGTGGTCCCGGAGGTGGTGCTGGTCTTGGCAATGGAAACTTTGTCCTTTCGCAAGTGCGTGGGCTGGTCTTGGATTCGGAACAAAAGCAAACGATGGGGAGATATGTTCGCATCGAGCTACCAGGCGATGCCAAGATTCTTTCCTTGGCTGAAGTCGAAGTGCTTGGACAGGGACAGAATTGGGCTCGCCAAGGCAAAGCGACCCAAAGCTCGACCGATTATCAGGGTGACGCACCGCGAGCCATCGATGGCAACGTCAGTGGAAAGTACACCGATCAATCGACGACCCATACGGCGAGTTCCAAGGATCCTTGGTGGGAGGTCGATCTCTTAGAGAATAGAAGCGTCGAACAGATCGTTGTTCATAATCGCACGGACGATTCCGTTTTCAGCCGTCTGAGTGGTGCGAAGATTCTCGTGTTGGATGCCAATCGCAACGAACTATGGAGCGGGGCCATCGAAAAGGCAACCAAGAAACCAGAGAAGCAAACGGTTCGCGATCAACCAGTGTGGAAATGGACCGCTGCAACGGCTGATTACGAGCAAGAAGGATTTGCGGCGGCAGGGGTCTTGGATCAAAACGCCGATACAGGTTGGGCTGTCGGAGGAAGTTTGGACCGCCCCCATTCTTTGACGCTCGTCAGAGATTCCTCTACGCCAGAATCCGCCAGCAATCGTCAATCGTTATCGATCGAAAATGAAGGCAAGCCATCGCAAAAGCTTCGCTTGGAATTGCAATTTGAATCGAAACATGCCAAGCACATCCTGCGACGCTTTCGTGTGGCTTGGACTGACGATCCCCATATGCAAGAACGGTCGGAGGTGGCGGCTCCTTGGCTTGCTTTGGTTCTCAAGAAACGTTCGGATCGAACTGAAGAGGATGCTCAGAAGCTCGCTGTTTACTACCAACGCGATCGGTCGCCTCGGTATGCAGCGATGCGAAAAGAGTGGAAAGATCTAACCAAGCGAATCGCCGACCAAAAGCCAAGTACATCCGTCCCAATCCAAAAAGAACTGGATGCCGCTCAAAGGCGGAAGACTTTTGTTCATGTTCGCGGAAATTATCGTGTGCAAGGGGAAGTGGTCGAAGCGGGAGTCCCCATGGCCTTTCATCCATTGGTCGCGCCGACAGATCGTCCCCTCCATCGACTCGATCTAGCGCATTGGTTGGTCCACGAAGACAATCCACTGACGGCTCGCGTTGTTGCCAATCGTCTTTGGGAAAGTCTCTTTGGGTTAGGTCTTGTTCGAACCAGTGAAGAATTTGGATCGCAAGGGGATCGGCCATCGCATCCCGCTTTGTTGGATTGGCTTGCGACCGAAATGATGCGGCAGAAGTGGAGTGTCAAAGGGATGCTGCGATTGATCTGTACCTCCGACACCTATCGTCAACAGTCTCACTTCCAAGGTTCTGGATCGGATGTCGATATCGATAATGTTTGGCTTGCCCGAGGGCCCCGCGTTCGTCTATCGGCCGAACAGGTCCGCGATCAAGCTTTGGTAACGGCGGACTTGTTGAGCCATCGGATGTATGGCGAACCTGTGCGTCCAAGACAGCCAGCTTTGGGGCTCAAGGCTGCCTTCGGAAGTGCAACCGATTGGGAAACATCGGAAGGGGAAAATCGGTATCGCCGAGGTCTTTATACCGTTTGGCGAAGATCGAATCCCTATCCTTCCATGGCAACCTTCGATGCCCCGAACCGCGAAGTATGCACCTTGAAACGAGATCGTACCAATACGCCTCTGCAGGCATTGGTGACGCTCAATGATCCCGTGTTTGTCGAAGCTGCCCAGGGATTGGCCCGGCGAATGCTCTTGCAAGACGGGTCCAAGCTTTCGGAGTCCGAACGAATTGGATTGGCCTTTCGGATCGTGACTTCGCGATCACCCCAGGTCAAAGAAGTGGCCATCTTAGAGGAGATGCTGAATCAAGCTCGCTTACGATTTGCAGAGGATGCAGCGGCTGCTCGCCGTATGGCCTTTGATCCGATCGGGGCCTTAAGTGATGAGCAACTGCAATCGGTAACACTGGCTGATCTTGCAGCGTGGACTACTCTTTCTAATGTCCTGCTCAATCTCGATGAAGTGTTGATGACTCGCTAACAAAGCTTCTTGAATGCATGTCGATAAGAAAAGAGCTTCCGATTTCGGAAGCTCTTTTCAATGGATTGCCTAGCACTTTGACAGTGCGACTTTTGAGGCTATTCGATCTACGAAGCTTTGGCGGTCTTCTTGCGGAGTTTACGCCAGCCGAAGCCAAGTCCCGCAATACCCAGAAGAGCCATCGAGCTTGGTTCTGGAACTGCGGCGATTCTGAGATTGGGACCGAAGTACGATCCGCTAGTTCCGAGGTTACTCGTTGGGAATAGGTTCAACCCTGCTCCGTCCCGTGCTTCCACATATGAAGCACCAGTTACGGCAGAAACGGTTGTACCAGTCCAAATTGGATCTGTGTTTGAAGAGGGAATACCAGCACCAATCACGTAGGAGCCAGCTGTCAAGCTTAAGGCTGATACCGAACTAACTCGCCAGCTTCCAAGGCCGGGTACAACGGTATCAACGCCTGAAGAACCGTCGACCACAGCGGACCGCAACACAGCTTGTGTGTTAGCATCCCAGAGGGTTACTGTATGCGCTCCAATGCCATTGTTGCCATCATCCCAAAATGCAAGTCCATCGATGTCAATGGTGCTACTGACATTGAAACGATATCCTGCGGTTACATCTGTTCCGCTTGGAGTAATAGAAAACGAACCTCCATTCGTTGCAAACGAAAAGATCAAACCTGCATTGCAAGTTGAGGTAAACGTTGCTCCTAAAAGCATCGCAACGCATGCGAGCCATTGAAACTTCAAAATCACGGTGTAGCTCCGAGTTGGAAGAGGCCGGACAGATTACCCATTTCATCGAAGTTTAACTGGACCCGGAATGCCCCGCAACTTTCCGGGGGGGCAAAGTCCTGGGATTCTACGATTCAATTAGTAGGCGTTCTTATACATACCATTCGATGTACTGCTGGCTGCGGCGATCGAGATTTCGCATGTCGTCAACCCGGAATCTCACGCCCGTCGCATCGACGATTTGGACCGTATGGACGCTCAGTCTTCGGATGTCTTCCTCACTGTTGAGCACGAATTTGGTCTGACCGCGATCGGTTTCAACAATCCACTCGCACGGTTCGGTCGTTCCCGATACCGAAAGCACCTTTTGAATTCGCGGGATGAGTTCGCGAAAGGAGAGTTCCTCTTTGATGATCGTCCGAAGCTCGATCGGTAGGTCTTCGAGCTTTTCAATGAGCATAAGTTCTTCGCCTGTATGGCTTACGATCGAGATCCAGTGATCTGGTTCCGAGACAGGAAACAATGGAATCGCCGTAACCTTAGCATGCTCAGTGCCATCTTCGGCTATGAAGCAAAGATGCCCCCAATTGTCGCGGACGACATAAAATCGAGGAAGGCTTGGGGTCGATTCGGTATTCATTTGTCGATCCAATCATGACGAACAAGCCAGGGAAATGATGTCATCGAGCCACCAAGGACGCTTTGCATGGACAAGGCACACGATTCACATTGCTAAATAGTGGCGTAATTCTTCGAGCTCGACAAGGTCGAACCGAGTCCGTGGTTCGCCGATTCACCGCGAGAAGTTTCTTAATCTAGAGCATTTCGATGGGATCGATATCGATCACGAACTGAATTCCCTCGGGAGGTTTCATATCGGCGACCATACGGGAAAGCAATCGATTCAACGGAGCAGGATCGGGAGCGGCAAGCATGATATGGAATCGATAGAGGCCACGCAGTTTGGCGATCGGAGGTGGGGCAGGGCCAAGGATACGAACCTCTTCCGCAATCGTCGGTCGAAGGTGTTGCATCGACTTCACAACGCTGCCGGCGTAGGCTTCGGTCGATTCCGCATGCGGCCCGCGAAGGATCATGCGAGCCAGCGAACCAAAGGGTGGATACCCGAACTTCGAGCGATGTTCTAGTTCTTGGGTAGCGAATGCCAAATAGTCATGTTTGGTGGCCGTCATGATGGCTGGATGCTCGGGTGAAAACGTTTGCACCAGCACCTGACCAGCCTTTTCACCACGCCCCGTTCGTCCTGCGACTTGGGTCACGATTTGAAACGTTTTTTCGGAAGCACGAAAGTCGGGGAAGTGCAGGGCGGTATCGGCATTGATGACTCCGACCAACAACACATTCGGAAAGTCCAAACCTTTGGCGATCATCTGCGTTCCCAACAGGATGTGGATTTTTCCTTGGCGAAAATCGTGCAGCGTTCGTTCGTGACTTCCAGGTTTCTTCATGGTGTCGGAATCCATGCGAGCCACCTGGGCCGATGGAAAACGACGCTTGATTTCAAACTCGAGTCTCTGTGTCCCCGTGCCTGCGTACTTGATATCGGCGAACTTGCACTGAGGGCACATCGAAGGCGTGGGAATGGTGTAGTCGCAATAGTGGCAAACGGCCTTGCTCCCATCGTGATGATGGGTCAATGGAAGATCGCAATCGGGGCAGGCCACTACAAAGCCACAGTGTGGGCATTGGATCGATGTGGCAAAGCCTCGGCGATTCAAAAGCAACATCGTCTGCCCTCCGGCCTGGAACGTTTGCTGCATGGCTTCGGCCAATTCGCGACTGATCGCTCCACGATTGGGTTCGTGCGATGCCAAGCGTAGGTCGATCGTGCGAACCGTGGGCAAGGGGCGATTGTGGATGCGGCGCGGAAGTTGAATCAGTTTGTATCGACCTTGTTGAGCTCTTTGGTATGTTTCCAGAGATGGAGTGGCCGATCCCAAGATCAAAGGGATACGTTCCAGAAAGGCTCGGTGGATCGCAACGTCCCGCGCGTGATAACGAGGGATCGTCTCTTGCTTGAACGAGTTTTCGTGCTCTTCGTCCAAGATGATGAGACCCAAGTGGGGCAGGGGGGCGAAGATAGCGCTGCGAGGTCCAATCACGACGGGTACTTCGCCATCAACGATGCGACGCCACTGATGATGGCGTTCGACATCGCTCATGTGACTGTGCAGGACCGCGACATTTCCAAAGCGATCTTGAAAACGAGTTCGCGTTTGTGGTGTCAGGCTGATCTCCGGGACCAATACAATCGCTTGCCGGCCATTGGCAATCGTTTGCGCGATGGCTTGCATGTAGACTTCGGTCTTTCCACTGCCTGTGACACCATGCAGAAGAATCGTTTGATGTTGCCCGTTTTCGATGGCGTTCTGAATCGCCACCATGGCTTGTCGTTGATCGACGCTCAAGGCTGGAGGCATCATGGAAGGACGATGCTGGACAGTTGAGGCCGAAGAGTCCATGCATTCTTCTTGTTTGGCTTCGATAAAACCTGCTTGCCGAAGCGCTTGAATGGGACCCGCCGAACACGACGCTAGTTTTTGAAGCTGATCGATCGTGACTCCAGTGCCGACCTCTTGCAATTGTTCTAGGACCGCCTTTTGCTTCGCTGGTAAGCGCTGAACGCGATCCGCCTCTTCAGAAAGCGGACCAGGATAGAGCATCGTTCGAATGCGAACGCCGGCTGCGCTTCGAACACCCGCGGGAATGACCGCTTCAAAAACTTGGCCCAAAGGAACCAAATAGTATTTGGACATCCACTGGATGAGCTTCAATACATTGCCGTTGCACAAGGGGCTGCCATCGATCGCTTCGAGGATTTCTTTCAGCAGCGATGGGGCCGTGTTGATAATCTCGACCGCAATGCAATAGCCCACCACCGGACGATTGGATTTCCCCAGTGGTACTCGAACTCGCATTCCAGCATGGATGGTTCCTGCCAGAGCATCAGGGATGCGATAATGAAACGGACCGTAGGGGGCTTCGGCAAAAACAATGGAAGCCGCCAAACATTCGTGACCAGCATCGATTTCCCACGGAGGGAGATCCTGTGGAAAGAGTTCAGGTTGTCTAGAATCGGACATGGGCAAGATACGATGCGCGGTAGCGATGAGGGATACTCGCGTTCCCTCGGGATTGCGACGATACTAACCTTTCGCCTCCGGCTCGAATAGTCCTCGCCGTGGGGAACGCTCCCTCGAACTACGATGGGGATAATCAAAAACGGAGTGGAAATCCGTTCTGGAATCGTATGGCACCAATGAAGGAATCATCATGCGCGTCGGAATTTTTGGAGGGTCTTTCGATCCTATCCATCTCGGCCATTTGTGGATTGCAGAATCGGCACGTGAGACCTTGGCCTTGGATGTGGTCCGATTTATTCCGGCCTATCGTTCTCCATTGAAAGAAAACGCCGCAGCCGCCACTGAAAAGCAGCGAATCGAAATGCTTCAGCTTGCCATCGGAGGTCATCCCAGTTTTGTGCTGGACGAACGCGAACTTCGACGCGGGGGTGTGAGTTATACCGTAGACACACTGCGGGAGCTCCAGTCCGAGACACCTGACGCGGAGCTTTATCTCATCATGGGGGCCGATTCGCTCAATGATTTCGAGCGTTGGCGTGAACCATTAGCCATATGTGAAATCGCGACTTTAGCGGTGGTCGCTCGTGGTGGTGAAGCCTTGCCCGATTGGGAGCGATTCTTGCAATTGACCGATGCGGAAACGACGGAACGCATGCGGCGGGCGTCGATCGATGTTCCGCTGGTGCAGGTAAGCAGTCGCGAGTTGAGGCAGCGCGTTGCCGAAGGAAGAAGCATACGGTATCGCGTGCCACGAAGCGTTGAATGCTTCATCGCCAATCAAGGGTTGTACCGAAATCCGTAATTGGCTCGCTTAGCGGGTTACATGATTCGCTTGGGTCGCGCTTTCGGAAAACTTCGAAGCGGATCCATCACGGAAGGAGAGGTGCAAAATGCCTTTTCCGTGCGAAAGCAAGTCTCTCTCTTTTTTTGTATACTTTTGTGAACAAAAACCGAGGTTCATCGATACTTGGCTTAGGGTGTAAACGGCATGGGCCGAGAATTGCCTGATGCAATGGTGTCGCCTTCTTCCTTGCGTCTTATCTTTTCGATCTGAAAGAAGTCGATGCTGTTTTCTTTGCGGCCCAGTCAACTAATCGTTCTCGCCAATCAATTGGAGTATTGGGCGGGTAGCGATGCGGGCATGGTGGATCGTGAGAAAGAGAGTAAAGTTCCTTCTCCGATGGGCCTATGGCTCAACGCAGCACGCGAGGAAGGTTGTTGGGGCCCGGTTTGTCGAATTCTCGCCGATCGCTTGCGGGACGATGCGATCCGACGACGCAACCAGCGAGTAGGCAGTGTGTATCTATTGCTCGTATTAGCGATTGCGTGGGGTGCGCTTCTGGTCATGGTGCATCATTTTACACCCATACTGAAATCCATCTATGAAATCCGTGGAGTTCAGGTCGCGCCGTTGGTTCAGGGGCTCGACCAGATTCAGCAATGGTCTTTTCTGTGGGGGCCAGGAATCCCCGTGGTTGCCTTGCTGACCTACTTGGTAAGTCGTCGTTGGGGAGCGAAGATTCGAAAGGAATCACATGCAACTAGGGTGCTTTCATGGGCACTCGCAGAAGCTCTAGCAAATCATCGAACGCCTCGCGAAGCATTGGGAATCGCGGGACGCGTCTTTGGAGTTCGGCCCGAACAGCTGCAAATTGGCGGACAAGGCATTGTTTCGATGGAGCAATTGTCTTCCTCGACGCAGCAAGAAATCATCAGTGTCGCGTATTGGGTACAGAGGCGTTATGCTCGCGAATGGCAGGGACGCGAAGAGGTTTTGGCGTTTGGCATTCTCTTGGGTGCAACGGCCGTTGTGGTTGTCGTTTATTTATGTATCGGTGTATTGCCAGCGATTTGGTTGCTCCAAGGTCTGATGGAGCAACTGCGATAACACGCGTTGAAGGACGATGATGCCTCGGAACGATACTCCGGAACGAACGGTTTGGTTGATGGCGCTGGCAGAGACCTGTGTTACACGCAAGCAGCGCAAAAGATTTTATCAGGCTCTAAAGAACCCTCGTTCAGCCAATTCAAACGATCGACTCATCCAAGGGCCCTTAGCCATCTTGGAGCATTTGCAACAAAATCCTGCGGTAATTCGCGAGTATTTTGAGGTGCGACGAAGAGCATCGGAGTGCAAGGCTTCCTTCTATCGATCGTTTCGCTATCCCATGGTGGTGTTGATCTTGGGGATCGTGGCCTTTTCAACCTTTGGCCTTTCGATGTCCATGCTGTATTCGCTATCGCGTGGTACAGAAGATGCCTCATTGATACCGTTGACTGGCGGTTCGCCGACGCAAATGGCTACGGCAAGCATGTTGCAGTACAATCTGCTGACGTTTACGCGGGGATTTCCTGCCTTCTTTTCTTTCCTCCTTATGTCAGCGCTTTTATTTCGCTTCCTGGGCGGTCCTGTCATCTGGGGATACGCGCAGAGTTTACTGCCTTGGGTCGGTGCGTTCCAACGAGCGCATTGCACGTCCGAGCTGTTCCATGGAGTGGCTTTGTTATTGCAACAAAAGGTATCCCTTTCGGCTGCCTTTCGTTTAGCTGGTCAAGGAAGCACGGAGGACATGAACCGTATCTTGGGATTGGCGATCTCTGAAGATCTCCGACAGGGAAAGAGCTTGATCGAGTCATTAGCGATGCGTTCATGGTACCCGTCGTGGCTGATCGACTACCTTTATCTAGCTTCGGATCAGCAGCCTCTTTCTGATTCTCTCAAGCACCTCGCGAATTTGCTCGAATCCCAAGCTCTGACGCGGTGCCAGACAGTCGTGCGCGTTGTCCCTCAAGTCCTGTTTTGTATTCTCGTATTGTTCCTGCAGTATGGATACATGACTTTGACGATGGATCTGTTGAACCTTCTGCAGTGGATGATGTAACGCTATGTGGATCTATTCGTTGTCAAAGCTCTATCTTTTGCTGCTGCCCGGCAGCGCGCTATGGATCGTATCGCGCCTCATGGCTTCCACTTCGCGCGAAGAACGTGTGGGGTCGGGGGAATATGTAGTGATTCGATGGGCCAGCAAGCTGATGATCGTGTTCGGATTGCTGGGGGTCCTGGTTTCGCTCCTCAATCCCATCGGGATCTTGCTCGTTCCTTTTTTATTGCTGACTGTACTGAGCATCCTTTTCTACACCATACGAATTTCGCGCGAAAACTTTGTATCCAGTCTTGTCTATGCGGTATTGGATCGAGTACCGATCGCATGGACGGCTCAAGCCATTGCCAATCAGTCTTCATGGTTGACTCGCGGTCGTTTCTTGAAATTGACTCGTCTTTTGGATGCGGGACAAAGTCTTTCCACCGCTGCCAAAGAATCAAGGCTCAATGTCCCCATCGTTCTTCGAATGCAGTTAGCAAACGATTCCATGTCGGAGGGGGACGTCGTTGAACTAGAGGGTGTCCTCGAGCAAGAAGATGCCTACAGGAGTGCTGCTCGCGAGTGGTTGGATAGCTTGATGTACTCTCTGGTCATTGGGACCGTGCTGAGTTTTGGTGCCGCCGCGCTTCTTTTCAACCTGAAAAGGTTGGATCGCGGATTAGCGCAATCAACCGATTCGATTCCCGTCACGTGGATCGGACGAGACTTTCTGTTCGAGCATAGTCAGAACTTGATGTTGGGTTTGGTTCTCTTAGGGATCGGTGGAATCTTGTTACTCTTCGTCGCAGCTCTTTATTACTTAGAGCTACTTCCTCGTGGGGCGACATTGTTTTATTGGGGGCATCGACGTTTCGATCTTGCGACAACCCAATTGGCTTTAGGGCGAGCTTTGCAGAAAGGTAGTTCATGGGAATCGGCGCTCACGCGAATGCGAGAGCAACATCCTTTTGGGCGTTACCGTAGAGCAGCCAAAAACTGCCTGGTTCGTTTTCGGAATGGGCAACGTTGGGATCAAGCTCTGATTCCCTTGGGAGGGCTGAGTGAACTAAAAGTGTCCCCAGCCGAAACGCTAGAGGAAAGTGATATCGGAAGGAGTCTTGTTCAGCAATCTCGGGATCTTATCAATCGATGTACGACGAGTTGGCTTTGGATGTCGCGATTGGTGATTCCATTGGGAATGATCGTGATCGGTGCTGGTCTTGCCGCATTGGCGATCATGGTCATCGGTTTTATGAACTCTTTAATGTTGGTTTGACATGAGAACAAATCACCTTCGAATGCGCCAGCGCCGTTTAGCGAAAGGGTCCATTCTGATGGATCCCTTGATGGCACTGGTGGTTCTGACTTCTAGTGTTCTTCTAGGGGCTCAATTGCTGACGCAATTTCGCCTGGCCGAGAAGCGTCAAGATCGCGATTGGGTTGCCGCGATGGAATTGCGCAATCTCTCCGATCGCATTCGAGCGATGGATTGGACGGATATCGATGAACAATGCAAGCAGCTTAAGCTAAACGACGAATGCCTTGAGGTGTTGGGTAACGCCGAACTCAAAGTGGTCGTTTCCGAGGAGGAATCGTCGGAGATACAGGGAAAGCGGATCGATCTACAGTTGAGCTGGATCGAGTCGAACGCAAGTAATAAGCCTCGTACCTTGACGTTGTGGAGGTTTCAGCATGAACCCTCTTCATGATTGCGAATGGAGAGTCTCGCGTTCGAGACTGCGAAGGCAACGACAGGGCTGGACGCTCATTGAGGCCGTACTCACCGCGACGCTAACTACTTTGGCGATCTTTGCTATGAGTGATTGGTCGATTCGCATGCTGCAAATCAATCGACGGATAGAGCAGCACTCAACAGCGCGGGACACGCTCGACCGGCTCGCTGTTTCATTGGCTTCGGACACTCGCGAATCGCAATCATGGAGTGCCGAAGATCGCAAGTTCCTCGGTCCGGGCGGAAGAGAAGTTCATTATCTAGTTCAAGGAAACGTGATCACGCGTTCCCTACGCGATGGAGATTCACGAAAGCTCCGCGAACATTTCGTACTCCCGGAAAGTTATTCGATCGTATGGCCTATTGATGGTGTCAAGCCTTCCAAAGTCGAATGGAAGCTGACATGGAGTGAGAAAAGTCCAGTAACCACTCGCATTGCGATTCTGGATGCGTGGCGAGTGGAGACGACATTAGGGAGTGGAAAGGGAATTCAAATGCTCGATCCTGTCGATCCGGCAAAAGCCATCGAGGTCGAACGCAAGAGCGAGGAGATGCCTGTCGATGAAGCCAAATAGCGTTCGACGAAATCGGCGATCAAGATCGGGTTCTGCCATCGTGATTGTCATCGCATTCACACTGCTCGTGACAGCTTTTGGGGCAACGGGTATGCGAAGGCTCATGGCCTCGAAGCAGCGAAGCCAGATCCATTGGACCAAGTTGCAAATCGACAATGTGATGCAGTCCGCGCTCGAACGCCAACTGCTCCTTGGGCAAAACGAATCGAAGGGCGCGATGATCACTTGGTCCATCCAAAATCTCGAGCTAGGTGGAGGATCTCCCAATACCTCCTGGGTCCTCCAATCGCAGTGGGAAAATGCAGATCCTTCAGATCCTGTTCAAGTGGTACGTATTCAACTAATCAATCAAGAAACGAAACAAATCGTTCAAGAGAGAATCTACAAGGTTCCATCATGAAACAAACGAAGAAGGCTCCTTCAATATTAGGTCGTCTCGAAAGAAGGCCACTCGGTCGACCTGGCTTCACGCTTGTGGAGCTATTGGTGGTGCTCGCTATCATCGGGATTCTCGTGGGGCTATTACTCCCCGCAGTACAGCAGGCTCGAGAAACGGCCCGAAGGCTCAATTGTCAACGCAACATGAGCCAGATTGCATTGAGCGTGCACGCTTACGAATCATCGTTCGGAAGGTTTCCCGCGGGAGTGGTTGGATCGAAAGGACCGATCCGTAACGTTCCCTTCGGTTACCATCACAACTGGATCGGAGCGGTGACTCCCTACTTGGATCTTCCCAATCTCTATCGAGCGATCGACTATTCGGTAGGTGTTTATGATCCTAAGAACACCAAAGCGAGGCAAGCTTTGCCACCCATTTTGAGTTGCCCAAGTAGCTTTACGAGCACATCGTGTTATGCAGGAGTTCACCATTCCCAAGAGGCACCCATCGACACAACCAATGATGGTATGCTCTTTCTCAACAGCCGTCTTCGCATCTTGGATGTACCGGATGGACTTAGCACTACTTTGTTGATAGCGGAGAAAATGCCCCTCGGAATTGATCTGGGGTGGATGTCAGGTACGCGTTCCAGTTTGCGGAATACGGGATCGATATTGTTTCATCAGAGCCGCTTCAATGCGGGCTCGATCTCAATTTCAATTGGAGACGATAGCAGTAGCTTTGCACCTAGTAACTTGACTTTGGATACGAGTCAAGAAGAGATGTTTGTGTATCAAAAAACGGGCTACCTTGAAGACTATGCAGGCTTTCCGAGCACCGTATTGGAAGTGGGGGGCATGGCCAGTGCGCACAACGCAGGTCTCAACGTTTCCTTTGCGGATGGGGCCGTGCGTTTTCTGCCAGTGACGGTAGACAGAGTGGTCCTTCAGCAATGCGCCAGTCGTCTCGACGGCATGCCTCTCGTTCCGATGGCGGACTGAGATGACAACTGAACCACCATTTCTAGATCGTTATGTCTATCTCGACGACAAGCCGGATCGACCGATCCCCGATGGAAGGATTTCATCGAAGACGAACGATCTCCGGGCGCAGTTGATTCAACGCGAAGAGGTCTATCATGGGACGTCGATAGATAGCCTGTTTATATTGCTTCTATTGGGTGCGATGGCCAGCGTTGTCTTGCGGGAGTTGGCCATTCATGGTCCCGATCCGACCATCCCCATGGCAGGAGTTTGGGGACTCATCGTAGGATTGGCGGTTTTTGGCGCGGTCGTGTCGCTCTTGGTCGCGCTCGTGGGGCGACTATCAGCCGTTCAGTGTTTGTTGCGAACGATTGCCGGCATCCTGGTGGGATCGTCCGCAGGAGCCCTCGCGACCTCTCCTGCAGATTCGCAGTGGAAGATCACGCTGCTCACGACACTAGGCTCTTTGATGCTCATCGTCTTCGCCATTCTCTTCGCTCGCTGGAGAATCCAATCGCAGTTGAGCTTGGATTCTTCCGAGAACGAAATAGAGAAATCACTAGAAGAGGCTTAGATCGTGTCGATACCCAATCGCATGGCGAGCTGGTCGAACTGACGGAAGTAAGTATCGCTGCTCGAATGAACATGCTCCGCTTCCGTGATGAAACGAATATCCTTATCGGGATAGACGTCGTGTTCGATGAGGATCTTTTCAAATGCTTCTAGCGGAGAACCATAGACGATAAGCATTTTGTGCTCATCGAATTGGATTTCTTGCTTCTTGCCTGGGTTGAGGACAGCGATACCCGTGCAACCATCATTGAGAAGCATATCTTCAAAATCGTAGAGAACGCTTTGCAAGACAGGCATATCGATGTGTTCGCGGTAGAGATCTTGATGCCCATCGCTCGCACCATGATGACTGGTCTCGAGAACCACATCGACCGATTCTCCCAGCGGAGCAATCAAGTCGATAAAAAGTTCAAAAAGACGTTCGCGGCTGGCCGCTGCCATCAATACAGGAATGCGGGTTTTGCTCTTAGGATCGACATAGGCATCGTGACGAAAGCCTTGTCGCGGAACGATTTTGAGATCGTAGGAAGGACGTACCGCATCGGTCAAATCGAAAGCGCCGTAGCGAAAAACACCCAAATGGGCTTCCAGCTCTTCGTTGGAAAGTGTCTCAAAGCTCGAGTTCACTTTGCTCGAAGGCATGGGTGTCGAGGATGGAACAGTTTTGTTGGGGACGGAACCCATCGGATCAGCTTTCAATTCAAGACCAGTGATTACGGTAAGGCAGCGGAAGCAGCAAATGCTCCTCTGCCGTAACACCAGTAAAGCTAGGTTACCGTTCTGAAGGAAAAAGGAAGGGAATGAGTGAGCTTTTCCAATTCTGGAGACTCTGGCGCTGTTGCGATCGTCACCATCGTTACCATCGGACCTGGAATACCCCAATAGAATGGTCCATGAGTGACAAATCGCCTTCATTGGGCCCAGCAAAGCTCGAACGCTGAGTTGCTTAAGAATTCAAAATACTTGTTGCAACAAGTTTTGAAGAGAGCAAGGCGCTTTCCATCGTGGCGGGCCAACCGGTGGCGATCCAATCACCCGCGAGAAACAAACCCTGAGATGCAAATCGATCGTGACGCATCCGGGCCTGTTGATGGCCAGGTGCCACAGAGAATACGGCGTTGGGGTCCGTGACGACTTTGGCTCGAAGCAAGCGGCTTTGGCAGCAACTGGGGAACAATTCGTTCAGATCGGATTGCATCTGATCGATCGTCGACTGCGAATCCCCTTTGGGAAGGTGCCTCGAGCCGCTGATGACGACTTGATAATAATGACCTTCCGAGGAAGTTCGCTCGGCCGATTGCGGTCCTGGAAAGACCCAATGACAAAACCGATCCATCAAGATGGCGTGCGGAGAAGGAAGCCAGGCCGTATCCCACCAGGTATGGATCCCCGTGATGGGAGCCGATTCCATGGAAGCTGTTCGTTGTGATACTTCTTCCTGAAAAATGTTTGGAGCGTTTCCAAACGTACGACTCACAGCGTGCCAAGGGACTGCAACCACCACACGGTCGCTTCGAAGTAGGCAATCATCGTCGAGGCGAACACCCACCACACGATCTTCTTCCCAATAAACTTTGCCCTGACAACTCTTTCGAACCGATACACCTGAGTCGAGGAGAGCGGATTCGCTCGATTGACCCATGAGCTCTGTCAAAGGTCGCTTTGGAATGAGCAAATGGTAAGCTGTCCGCTCGGCTAAAAATCCATCGATCAAAACCTTGTGTGCCGGTCCAAGTTGGACGCGGTTCATTTGCTCACCTAGTGCGCTCACAAGGATGGTTGCCCAAAATTGCGAAATCGTTTGCGGTGTTTGGTGATGGCCTTGAAGCCACTCTAAAGCGGGAAGCTCTTCCCATTCATTGCGTTGGGAGTCACGCAGTTGCATAAGAGCAAGCATGCCGCGAGCGATCCGCCACTTCTCTTTCCATGAAAGGTTGGGCCATCGCACCAAGAGACCACTCAAGTGAAGAGGAGCGGGAAGATACCAACCACTCGCCGGAATGTGTTTGCCTGCGGCATCATAAAAGTGAAGAGTCGATTGCGCATCCCAATCGTTGCCTTGGTGAAGTCGTGCGATCCACCACTGAAGCTCGCGACAGCATCGCATGCCGACGTGCTGGCAGAAATCCACCCACTGTTGCGAACTCGCATCCCAGTACGATCCGACGCGACCACCGAGATGCCTTCGGGCTTCCACCAACGCCACCCGCTGTCCGCGGTCTGCGAGCCGTAGCGAGGTAGCGATTCCCGCCAAACCGCCTCCGATCACAATCGTATCGAATGGTACTTCGGAGGCGTGATTATTCATGATGGGGAGCACGCGATACGAGATACCAAGGCGAAAAAAAATGACGAGCCGCGAGTTGCGACTTTTGCAATGCCGAAAGTCGCAGTCGTTTGCTCCATAGCTGATCGAGATTCCGTTCGACCTGATTCAACAGTTGTCGATAGGTGTGCCACATGAGGCTGAACATGCGTTGGCTATCCGATTCCAAGGCTTGATGAATTTCCCATCCTTGCTCGAATGATCTCTTCGCGCGATCGATGTATACCTGGACTAGCTCTTTCCATGAACCCGTCGGTTGAAGTTGTAGCCATCGCTCTCGATCGATGTGATGGGCTTGCATGTTGGAACAGGGCAAGTAGATCCGTCCTCGCTGAGCATCCTCGCGAAGGTCTCGCAGGATATTCGTGATCTGAAAGGCCATGCCACATTCGATCGCGGCTGAGTGCAGCTCAGGCCGATTGCCGCGCCAGATGGCTAGGCAACTCAATCCGATCGTGGAAGCAACGCGATAACAGTATTGGCGAAGAGCATCGTCGTCTTCAAACTGCAAATGAGGCTCGAGGTCTTGAAGCGATCCATCGATCACACCTAAGAGCCAATCGGTTGGAATGTTGAACTTCGCTTGAGCCATTTGAAGTGTTGGGTGCAATTGTGCTCGCTGCGGTACCGAAACACCGGCAAGCGTCGCGCAGTCTTGCACGAGCGGATTCTGTAATTGAAGAATCCAAGTTCGCCAATCTTCAAGCGTCCTTCTTCGCTCGTCACGCCAACGGGGGTGAAGGGATGGATCGGATGGAAGCTCGGCATCAACGACGTCATCGATCAATCGAGCGTATGCATACAACGCCATCATGGCATCCGCTTTCTCGGGGCGAAGCATGTCGAAGGTGCGATAAAAACTGCTTCCACTGTTACGACAGATCTCTTTAGCAAATGTGTGTGACTCATGGAGTCGGGCCGAGTCCGAATCGACTTCCTCTGAGAGAATCTCTGAGTGCATCGCACGGTATGAAGATCGATGGAAGGAAATGAATTGCCTCGCTATGAGACCAACCTTTTGGAGTTTGGTAACTTCGATGCGACGAGACCATACGTCGTAGTGCTGTCTCGCGATGTTGTCGAGGATTTGAAGGCCGCCACCTAGGAACAATTGGACATCGCGCTGGAGCCACTTGGGAACGAATGTCGCCAGCGGCCTGCCAAGTTCAAGCATGGCTCGAGCATCGTGTACCCAAGAGGAAAGAGCGAGTTGCTTGAGGGAAGTTGATTTGGGATCGAGAAGATCTTTCTCGTCGAGTCCAAAGGCATTCCACCGATCGCGAGGCCAATAGATGCGACCGCGAGCCGCATCGTTAGCAATGTCCTGACAAAAGTTCGCCACTTGAAGGCCCGTGCAGATGCAATCACTCCAATAGAGACAGGACGCATCGCGAACACCAGCAAGCTGTAAAAGTATTCTTCCGACAGGATTGGCACTTCGCCGGCAATAATCGAATAGCTCCAGGTCATTCTCGTAGCGAAGTTTGTGTTGGTCTTGAAGGAATGCGCTAAGCAAGTCTTCAAAGGGAGCTAGCTCGAGTTGATGTCGTTGCAGAGTATCGCGAAGAGCCACCATCACGGGATGCATGGGTTCGCCTGAACCACATGACCGTAACTCTTGTTTCCACCACTCCAAGAGTCTCGTGCTCGTTGAAGGCGAATCGAGTTCGTCGGCCAAATCGTCGGACCAACGGCAGTAGGCATAAATGGTATAGAGATCTTGCCGGAGACTCGGTGGTACAAACCAACTAACGACCGAGAAGTTCTCGTAGTGCGATTGGGCTAGTTGCCGACAATAGTGCTGCGCCTCCGCAAGGCTCGGAATTTTCGCATCGGTCGTTTGAGTCCGTTCCGGTCCCCAAAGCTGCAATTCGCGATGAAAAGCAGATCGCGAGGTGATGGGGGCATGGTCCGATGCGGTCATAAACAAGGTGAAAACGAGAAAGGCTAGTGGATCAGTTGGCCTCGGGATATCATAACGTGTTGACCAGTCCTTGCGACTCCTAGGGCATTTGGAGGGGCGATTCCATCGCCGTTGTTTCCATGGAAATTCTGTTGGCCTCACCTCGAGGGTTTTGTGCCGGGGTGAATATGGCGGTGAGTAGTCTTGAACTCGCCATCAAGCATTTTGGGCCCCCGATCTACGTTTACCACGAGATCGTCCACAACCAATACGTGGTGCGCACCTTTCGCGATCAAGGTGCGGTGTTCGTCAATAGTTTGGATGAGATCCCCGAAGGATCGACCGTTCTGTTTTCGGCACATGGTGTTTCACCTGAAATTCGGGAGCATGCGACGCGTCGCAAATTATTTGCCATCGATGCCACTTGCCCGCTCGTTACGAAGGTGCATTTGGAAGCGATCAAATTTGCAAAAGCACATTACACAATCGTGCTCATCGGACATGAAGGGCACGACGAAGTCATTGGCACGATGGGAGAAGCGCCCGAAGCGATCGTTTTGGTTGAAGATTGCGAGGATGTCGATCGCCTTGAATATGCTGTAGGAACGAAGTTGGCCTATTTGACCCAAACAACCTTGAGCGTGGATGATGCCAATCGCATCATTCAGCGATTGAAGGAACGATTTCCTTGGATTGAAGGTCCACCCAAGGAAGATATTTGCTATGCCACTCAAAATCGCCAAGAAGCCGTTCGAATCCTGGCTTCGCAAGCCAATGTTGTGCTCGTTCTCGGAAGTCAGAATAGTAGTAACTCGCAACGATTGCGGGAACTTGGTGACGAGTCGGGACGTAAAGCCTATTTGGTCGATGGACCACAAGACTTGCACCGCGAGTGGTTCTCGCCGAATGATTGCGTGTTGATCACCGCAGGCGCGAGCGCACCCGAATCGGTTGTACAAAGCACGATCGAATGGTTGCAAGCAGAGTTCCAAGCGAGCATGCGAGAAGAAACGATTCGCAAAGAAGAAGTGCACTTTCCGCTACCAAAAGCATTGCGAACGATTGCCAAGAATCAGGCTAGTCCCTTGTGATCGAGCCGGTGCCAGAACAAAAAGTGACGCTTGCCTCTTCGAGAAGTGCCCATTGGATTCTGGCAGGAATAGCAGCGTCGCTGATCGTCATGCCAGGATGCTTCTTGGTGGGCGACTCTTTGTGGATCGATGAACTCCATACCAGTTGGGTTGTCGCTGGGCCTTGGAAGGAATTGATTTCTCGGGCTCAATCGGGCAATCAGACGATAGGCTATTTTGCACTTCTCAAACTCCTGCACTTCGGCACGGCTCCCTCCGAAGTTAGCCTTCGCACGTTATCGATGGTTGCTTGGTGGGGTGCCATGTTTTTGAGTTTCTCGCGATTGCTGGCTTCGATGCCGCAGTCCTCTTCGTTGAGCCAACGCGTGGTATTGGTGAGTAGCCTGACGCTTTGCGCCTGTTTGGATTGGGTGCATTGGTTTTATTCCACCGAAGCGAGACCCTATGGCTTGGCATTGTTTTTGGCATCCTGTTTGTTGTTGGCGATGGAGCGATCCTTCAAACGCCTCGATGCCTTCCACTGGCCCTGGGTGCTCGCTGCAAGCGGTTTAGTTTGGGTGCATCCCACGACGGGATTGGTCGTGATGGCAAGTTGGTTGGCCATCGCGCTTTGGAACATTTGGCTACGGAATGATCGAACAAGAGAATCGCGATGGATCAAGCGGACCTTGCTGTACCGTTGTAGCGAGCTGTTGGTACTGATTCTTTCTTGGTTGCCCTTGCTAGGGTTTGCATCCGAATTGTTTCAGCATCGCCGACAATGGGAGAGCTTTGCGGGTAATGCAGATTTAACGTATCTATTGGGAATGCACCCGATTCATTATTGGATCGGCATTCCATTGGCCATCCTGCTCTTGCAATCGTGGTGGGCACGGCATTGGTTCCCTAAGCTGCAAGGATCGAGCATCCATTGGGGGCTCTTGTGGCTTGGTCTGGTTCCCATGATCGCAGCATGGAGTCTGACGGCACTGCATTGGATTCCATTGATGCATGCGCGTTATCTGATCATTGGTCACTGGGCGATCTGGTTGCTATCGGGTTGTTTAATGGCTCGCATGAATCATGTTCGATGGATGGCAATCTCGGGCCTATTGATCGTAGCCGCAATGGTATGGCATACCCGCGAATGGGAACGATGGGAACGCGGAGAATGGACAGGAATCCAGCGCTGGGAAGGTTGGGCAGAAGCCGTGGATTGGATTCGAGAAAATGCAGAGCAAGAAGACCGCATCTATCTTGCTCCTATGTTGATCGAAACGTCTCGCGAACCGTTTCCAACGTGGCAACATCCCGACTATCTATCTTTTGCTGTTCGAGGCATCTATCGACTCGACGAGCACATTCAAGAGCCCAAGCCGATCGAAGTCATGGCAAACTATCTTGGGGATTGGAAAGAGAAGTGGCCTTCGGTAACGAGGCGCACGCGATGGATTCTCATCCGTGCAACACGACCCACCGTCCAACGAATCGTACCGAGCCTGAAGTCTAAGAGTCAAAACCAAGTCGAATTAAAGGACTTTGGCGGTGTCCAGGTCGTTTGTGTGCGACCTATAGGCGACGTTCCGTCCCCGAAAGGTCTTTCACGTTGAGCTTTATCGTCGACCTACAGTCCTTCAAAGGTCTTTCTCGGTAAGCTTAAAAGTTCACTTCCGGTCCCTGATAAACTCTCTTTCATCGGCATTAAGAGCAAGAGAGCTTTTTGCATCGATCGAGTAGCTGTTTATCGCAACTTACCGCACAGGATGCTTGCGTTGTGGCCACCGAAACCGAAGCTGTTGTTCATCGCGATATCGACGGTGCGTTCGCGAGGCTGAAGTGGTGTATAGTCCAGATCGCATTCAGGGTCTGGATTTTCGAGATTGATCGTTGGCGGAACGATGTTGTGATAGACACTCTTCACGGCCAGGACCATTTCAATGCCACCGCTTGCACCGAGTGAATGTCCTAGGTGCCCCTTGGTGCTCGAGATGGAAACCGTCCGAGCCGACTCGCCATAGACCGATTTGATCGCTTGAGTCTCGGCCTTATCACCGAGCGGAGTGCTGGTGCCGTGAGCGTTGATGTAATGAACTTGAGAAGGATCGATCTTGGCATCGGTGAGAGCATTGCGCATGGCGCGAGCCGCACCTGTACCTTGCGAATCGGGCTGAGTGATGTGACCAGCATCGCAGCTTCCACCGAACCCGAGCACTTCCGCATAAATGCGAGCCCCGCGATTCTTGGCATGCTCGAGCTCTTCAAAAATGAGCACTCCAGCTCCTTCAGCCAAAACAAAGCCATCGCGATCGCGATCGAACGGCCGGCTGGCTCGAGTTGGTTCATCGTGCCGAGTAGAAAGCGCTTTCATGTTGGCAAAACCTGCCAAACCCATGGCCGTAATGGCTGCTTCGCTTCCGCCAGTTACCATGACTTCCGCGTCACCATACTGAATGGTCTTGAGCGCATCACCCATCGCATTGGTTGCACTTGCGCATGCGGTGGCGGTCGCAAAGTTGGGTCCACGAAGTCCGTGCGCAATGGCGATGTTGCCACCTGCAGCATTGAGCATCATCTTGGGGATGGTGAATGGCGAAACGCGATCGGGGCCCTTGGTGAAAAGGCGTTCCATCTGCTCTTCAATTTCGTTGAGCCCACCGATTCCCGACCCGATGATGGCGCCACAGCGGAAGGGATCTTCCTTCGTGATATCCAAACCTGAATCGCGAAACGCGCGATTGGCTGCGAACAATGCAAACAAAGTAAAGCGATCCAATCGCTTCGATTCTTTGGCATCGCAAGTATCGGCTGGGTCAAAGTTGGCAACATCACCCCCGAAGCGAACCTTGTGGGGATCGGTATCGAGAATGGTGAGCGGATGAATGCCACTCACTCCAGCCAGGATTTTCTCCCACAGCAAGTCGACTTCACAACCTAAAGGTGTCACCACCCCAAGCCCTGTCACGACTACACGGCGTTTCATAAGATCTCGACCCGCGGCGAACATGAATTCAAACAAACGATGGCAATGGACCACGTGATGTTACAGCATGGAAACGAAACTCTCTCACCTCAGGTCGAAACCTGGGGTGAGATCATTGCCATCGCGGTTGCTGCAACTGGCGAACCGCTAGTTGCCTTGATTCTTTTCGATGTAATCGATCGCTTCACCGACCCGCTGGATCTTCTCTGCGGATTCTTCGGGAATGCTGATGTCAAACTCTTCTTCGAGCTCCATCACCAATTCGACCGTGTCGAGCGAATCAGCGCCGAGGTCATTCACAAAGTGAGTTTCGCGAGTGATCTTATCCTTTTCCACTCCAAGCTGTTCAGCGACGATGTCGATGACTCGCTCCTCAATGGATGCCATAGAAGGAACTCCCTAATCGAAAATTACAATTTCAAAAACTTCCCGACCCGAGAGGAAGGGGAAGAGACGTCCAGACGAACTGGGGCGTCAAAGATAGAGGATTCTAGCAAACTAGGTCAAGGCTTGAAGGGTAGGCCCCCAGTTCTTGACCAGGCTTTTCCAACCCAATCCAGCGAAAAACACACGCAAGGAACAACCTGCCGAGTCTTCCCCTCTTTCGGGTTTGGGTTCTAAGGATATCAGCCCGTCATCCCGCCGTCCACGGTGAGGACTTGTCCGGTTACATAGCTGGCTGCCTTGCTGGCCAAGAAAACCACGCATGCTGCAACGTCGTCGGCCGTGCCAAGTCGGGCCGCGGGAATCCGTTCCTTGACCTTATCCAACAGGTCCGGACCCAGAGCCTTCGTCATGTCCGATTCGATAAATCCAGGGGCAACGGCATTTACCGTGACCTTTCGTTTGCCCAGCTCGCGGCTCATGCTGCGCGTGAAGCCAATCATGCCTGCCTTAGTGGCCGAGTAGTTTGTTTGGCCTGGGTTACCGATCAATCCGGAAACGCTCGACATGTTGATGATCCGGCCATAGCGTTGTCGCATCATCATCCGCGATGCAGCTCGCGAAAACAGGAAGCAACTGGTCAAGTTGGCAGCGATGATCTCATCCCATTGCTCGTCCGTCATCACGGGCAATAGCGTATCGCGAGTGATTCCGGCATTGTTGACGAGAATATCAAGTCGAACGTGATCCTTTTCAACTTGTTCAAATAAACTTGCAATCGATGCGCGATCGGTCACGTCGCAAGGAACGGCCACGGCCTGACCACCCGCTGCTTGAATTGCATCGACGGTCTCCTTGAGCTTATCGGCGCTTCGAGCCACGCAAAGTACCTTGGCCCCGCATTCGCCCAAGCGAATGGCGATGGCCTTTCCAAGTCCTTGCGATGCTCCAGTGACCATGGCGATCTGGCCACTGAGGTCCGCAGTAATGCCAAGCGGCTTTAGTTCGCTCATCTGTTTCCTTTCTTACTCTTCACCCAAACTAGAGAGGTGATGTCGTGTTGACGAAAAACGTTCTGGCTTTGGCTTGGATCAATCTCCATAGCTCTCGCATGCTGCTTTGCGATCGATTCGCTTGAGCGTTCCAGCGAGAACCCGGCCTGCACCGATTTCATAAAATTGTTCAGCACCCATCGCAATCAAGTGTCGCAAGGAATCTTCCCATCGAACCGGTGAAACCAGCTGTTTAGGAAAGAGAGCTTGTAGATCCGAAGCTGCCGTGTGAGGTTGCGCATCGACATTGGAAATCAATGGAATTCGGCAGGCCTGCATCGGCGTGGCCGCTATCGCTTGAGCCAGACGTTCCTTGGCAGGAAGCATCAAGTCGGTATGGAAAGCACCCGCAACCGATAGGCGAATAAACTTCATCGCACCCATTTGTTCGGCTACTTGAGATGCTGCATCGAGTGATGCAACATGTCCCGAAATTGCGATATTGCCCGGGCACAAAAGGTTGGCAACCTGAAGAATCTCGCCAGGCTGCCTCGCTTGATTGCAGAGCTCGGTAACTTTTTCAAAATCGAGCCCAAGCACACTAGCCATGCCACTCGGCGATGACTCGGCCGCTGCCTGCATCGCCGTTCCACGCTCGTGGACGAGCTTGACACCATCTTCAAACGTGATCGCACCTGCAGCGCAAGCAGCGCTGTATTCACCCAAGCTAAGGCCCGCGACCGCAATCGCACCCGAAACGACTTCGGGCTTCTGTTCGGAAAGATCGGCCAACGCTGCCATCGCATGAACAAACAAGGCGGGTTGAGAGTGCGAGGTCGCATTCAATTGCGACTCAGGTCCTTGAGTGCACAAGGCTAAGAGATCATAGCCAAGGATTTCGGACGCTTGATCGAAAAGCGATTTGGCTTTGGAGCTTCGCTGCGTCAAATTGTTTCCCATGCCGACGGCTTGCGCGCCTTGCCCAGGAAATAGGAGAACGGTCTTGGCCATTCTTACGTTCCCTCGTACTCGTTCGAGAATCGACGATCTATCCAGAAACAAATCAAGCGAGCTATCGGAATCATCGCGTGGCGATTCATCCTGCTCGCTTGAACTTCAATCCGAATCCAAAACGAATTTCGGTAAAGCTAAAACTATTCAGCCGCCATTTCGACGACGTTGCGACCCATGTACTGTCCGCACTTAGGGCAAACGGTATGCGTTGGAACGGTCGAACTGCAACGTGGGCATGCCGTCAATTGCTTGGGCTTCTTGTGGTGATGCGACCTTCGCTTGTTGCTTCGCGAGTTGGAGTGACGTCGCTTGGGAACTGCCATGATTTAACCTCAAACCATCAACTTAAGTGCGTTGTCTTATTCTTTTGTCTTGTGTTTGGCTCTCGCCAGGTCCGCCACGTGGTACCACAGTTCGCAGTCCAGCGTTTTCAGGGTCTTAAAATCGTATCCCAGCCCCGATTCGGTTTCCTGGCTCAAAAGTGGGGTTGGTGTTTTCCCGCTTTAGAGAGTCAAGAACGATAAAGGGGCCAACCCAAACTGTCAAGTCGAAACGAGCCTTGGCGAGCCGATCAACAGTTCTACTCTTCGAAGCGACGAACGAGAACGGCGCTGGCCTGTCCCTGGGGCGAGTAACTCATGTGGACGAAGCCCTGTCCCGCAGGTGTGCCGGCAGGGGCAACAAATAGCGGACATTCGGGATCGGGTGTTTGGTAATTGAGCGTCGAGAAAAGGCTTCCCTTTTCCAAGGCCATGCAACTGGCGATCAGTTCCACCGCCGCACCGCCGGCCCCCAAATTGCCAAAGTAGCTCTTGCCTGCGAAAACGGGGATCTTCGCGCTAGCATCGCCGAAAGCATCGACGACTCCGCCCGCCTCGGAACGGTCCTTCTCGATCTCTCCGCGACCACTGGCATGGAGGTGCCAAGCACTGCGGAAAAAGTCGGGGAAGCGTTCTTGAAGAGTCCGCAAAACGTTCCCCACCGCGATGCGAATGTAGTCGCGTCCTGTGGTGGCTCCGACGGCACTGGCCGCTCCGCCAAGGATCTCGCCATAGATTTTGGCCCCGCGAGCTTGTGCATGTTCCAGAGATTCGATCGTCATCGCCCCGGCCCCTTCGCCCAAAACCACTCCGTCGCGATCGCGATCAAAGGGACGAGACATCTCAGCCGGATTGGCTCGATCTTTGGCCAATGTTACCTGGCCCGATGCATGGATGGCGCGCAATGGATGGATGAAACATCCCGTCGATCCAACCACCATCGCATCCGCGACACCACGACGAATCGCAGCTACCGCTTCTGCGATCGAGAGATTATTACTGGCCTCACGAATGGTGATCGAATTGCTCGGTCCTCGCAAATCGTTGTAAATGGCGACGTGACTTGCAGGCATGTTGGGAAGGTATTTGAGAAGCCACAGGGGATTCACATTGGGGATCCCTTTTTCAGGCCATTCCTCGACATTGACATGGCCTTCGGAATCGCGGCAGGCGATCATCCCATCGATATACTCTTCTGGCCGAGTCAGAATATAGTCGCTGCCGTAAACAATCCCTGTGCGTTCTGGATTGCGAATACCTTCATGCAATCCGCTGTGATGCAATGCATGCTGGCAGGCCGCGACCCCCATCTCGATCTCGCGGCACATTACCTTTTGGCCCTTGCGAATGTTTCTTTGCAAGGTTTTTTCAAGTGGCCCGTAGTTCTCGATATCACCTGAAAAAGCCTTGACTTCAGCTCCGTTCTCCACCGGAATGCTCTTCTCGGGGATCAATTCGAGTTTGCCAATTCCGCTCTTTCCCTGCTCCAATGAAGAGCGGAAAGTGTCCAGGTTGCAACCGATAGGGCTGATCACCCCGAAACCTGTGATGACAACGCGCTTGGTAGAGTCTGCAGTGGAAATCAATTCCGTTACCTTTCGATCATATCTTGCGATTGTCTCAACGTACTCGTAGCACGATTATCGCAATCGTCGCATTTATCTCGTAACACGATTGTCCCAATCGTCATCACGTAGCACGATTGTCCCAATCGTATTTTCGTAACACGATTGTCCCAATCGACGCATTTATCTCGTCCTACGATTGCCCTAGTCGTAAGCTTTTCGTTCCACGATTGTCCCAATCGTCTCCAGTTCGCACGACCACTCCTAAAGCAAGTCCTGCCGTTCGCGGGAGTGTCCAAAACACGATCGCGAGCGGAAGAAAAAGGATATCCTCCCTGAGCCAGTTGAAAAACCGGTTTCGATAGGGAATTCTCTCCGTAACCTACGAATCGGCCTCAAATCCTATTCCAATAGGGAACAAATGGTAAGTACCGCCGACGTTGAATGAGGTCGAATGGCCGATCGGACGAGCATTTTGACAAGCCTTGGTTGCTACGGGCCGTTTCGCGGCCCGCCACTCTCGCCAAAAAAAGGAAAGTTGCATCGGTTTTCCCCTCTTCGTCCGGGACTTGGTGGCACAATAATTGAAGAGATAGGGCTTCGAACAGCGGCTCAGCTGTTTTTCGAACGAGCTCCTTCCATTCCGCAGAACCGTCTCATTCCGCAAAGTCGAAACGAAGGTCTGCGATCGTGAACGTCCATCGGATGACTACCATGCACATCGTGCGTCGCTGTTTATTAGGTCTGGCTCTCGTGGTCAGTTGGGTGGGAAGCCTCCATGCCGGACATCCTTATGTCCATGTGCGCTATGGATATGGATACGGATATCACGGGTACTTTCCCGATTATGCATCCTACAGCTATATCGGATGGCCTTATCGATCCTATGCCTATCCGAGCTATTCCATAACGGCTCGATATCGTGTCGTTTCTCCTTGGTGGACGGCTCGGCCTTGTTGGACACGCCATTGCCTTCCTCGTTATCGATGTGCCACGACTTATACGCCATGTGTTTCCTACTACAACCCTTGTGTTGCGTATGGTGGGATCAGTAATCCAGTTCAGGTTCCCTATCAACCTATCTTCGATCCATCCTGGGTTCAGGAGATCGACGGTGAGGTAATCGACTCCACCATCGAGACGCAAGGAGTTCCGTACGAGCATCGCAATTGGATGTTCCCGGTAGAGACGGAATGGCCTTCCCTCCAAGTACAACATCGCGAAGCCTTGTCACCCATCAAAGTTCCCGATGTTCGACTAGCATCCAGCTTGGATCCTATTCCGACCCAGCAGACGATATCTTCTGAAGTTATTGTGCCGGGCCTACAACGATTGGTAAGTGCGCATTCGAGAGATGCGAACGCTCGAACGATTGAGCCTGTGACTTTAGCTACACCGACATCCTCGGTATGGGAGCAATCCGCGATTCAGTGGACCGACACCATGGTTCGCGATGGAGACGGGAAGGCTGCATTGGATGCTTGCGAACGCATGCTTGAAATTCGGAGAGGACTTCCTTCGGGTGTTTATCTGCGGCATGGTGTTTTGGCCGCGCTCGAAGGGCGAGATTCCACGATTTGTGCGCAGTCGTTCATTCAAGCGTGGCAAGCTGGAAGTCGTCTTTCCCCGAAGGAACTGCCAATGTCGTTGCAAGATTATGTGAGTTCCCTTTCGAAAGAAGGGCTCGAAAAGGTTTTGCAATCGTGGGCCAAACAGGCGGTGGAGTCGGATTCGCATGAATCGCTCTTTGGTGTAGCCTGTTTGCTCCAATTGGATGGGCAAGACGACCGAGCTCGCGAATATTTCCGCGTGCTTGCAGGGCAGGGCGAGGGTATGCTTCAAACTGTCGCAGCCGATTTTCTTCCTCAGTAGTTGCAACTTGGTTGGGGAGTTGCCAAAACGAGTGCAGGCCCACATCGTCCCTATGGTTTCCCATCCAGCTGGTTGGTGAGCATAATAAAGGGAAGCCGCTTGGCAGCACCTTGATCCCTAGCGAGGTGTTGATGACTAAGGGCCCCCCGCCTCGCCATCAATGGCTCACCCCGCCTCAACTGGAGTCAACATGCCTGGAAGTTTTCGTTCTTGGGCCCTGGTCCTCACCTGCTTGGCCTCGATCGTCACTACAGGACCGCGGTGCATTCGTGCACAGGATACGCCGCAACCATCTCAAGCTACCACGGGAATCGTCTCCTTTGCTCGCGACATCTATCCGATTTTTCAATCGCGGTGTGCCGAATGTCATCAGGGGGACGATGCCAAAGGTGGGCTCAACATTCAAGATCGCGATGCGGTCTTAGGATATCTGACGGCGGGTAGCGTTGAGAAATCACCGTTGTGGACGGACTACTTGATGGCCAATCCCAACGAAGAAGATTCCCAAGTGATGCCTCCTGCTTCGAAAGGTAAGCTTCCCGCTGCGGAGTTGGCGCTCTTACGGACCTGGATTGAGGAAGGTGCCGTTTGGGAAGAGGTGGCGCAAGAGACGAAGAGCGAACCGAAGGAGGAGACTCCATCTCTATCGTTTGGTGCCAAGTTTTGGAAGTTTCAGGGTTACTTCCATCCCGCGGTCATCCATCTTCCGATCGCTTTGATCTTGGTAAGTGGGATGAGCCTTTGTTTCTCTTGGTTCACTGGCAAGCGAGCGGAAGACTTTGCCGTGTATTGTTTGGTGCTGGGAGCATTGTTTTCCGTGCTGGCGGTCATGATGGGATGGTCGCTTGCAGAGACGATGGGTTATCCATCGTGGAAAGTGGGCTTAGGGCAAGTCAAGAACGCCACTTTCTTTTGGCATCGATGGTTGGGTGTTTCGACTGCCATCTTCAGTTGGATCGTCATGGCTTTGGCATTGCTCGCCCGTCGCTCTCAGAAGAGGACATGGATTTGGAAAGTCGGGCTACTCTTGCTTGTCGGATTGGTTTCTTGGGTAGGACACCAAGGGGGCGAGCTCAACTATGGCGAAGCCTTCTTTCATGAAGCGTTCGATCTCTGGACCAAGTAGCATCTCTTGCAAGCCATCCACGTTTGGCACACAAGCACACCATTGCACAATCACACAAAGTCCCACAATCACACAAAGTGCCATCCACAACATCATGAATCTGGATTTCTTCCCTCTCCCTTTTTAAGAACGTTCGGTCATTGTTGGACTCGTTAAAAAGGGAGAGAGATCGAAGGTGAGGGTTCTGCATTACGAGAGGTATCGCCCTACAGAACCTAGTTGTTGATTGTTGCGTGCAACGGATGGGTGTGATGGATTCACTTCAATCGCTATCGGATTTGCCTGAAGAAAGGGAACGCGATTCGTATTCGCATTCTTAACCACGAAAGGCACGAACGCAGTCCACATGTATTCAAGCGTTTACGGTGCTTACGGTCCTGGCTCTACCACCATGAATCTGGATTTCTTCCCTCTCCCTTTGTGAGAACGTTCGGTCATTGTTGGACTCGTTAAAAAGGGAGAGGGATCGAGGGTGAGGGTTCTGCATTACTAGAGACATCGCCCGCAGAACCTCGTTGTTGATTGTTGCATGCAACGATTGGGTGTGATGGATTCACTTCAACCGCTATCTGACTTGCTTGAAGAAAGGGAACGCGATTTGAATTCGCAGTCTTAACCACGAAAGGCACGAAAAGCACGAACGCTAGGAATTGGATGCCTGACTACAGCTAGTTTTTGCGACCAATTTATTTGACCGCCAAACATTCTTTTGCTAACAAGAACCACACAGGGTAAGGGTCGCCGGATTTTATTGGAAGGACTCGACACCAAGCCCAGGACTTACATGGATTCTTTATTTAGTAGAACCGCACCATGGGATACGAAGTCCACATCACGCGAAACAAGCAATGGTGGGACGAGGATGTTGGTGGTGATGAGAAAATCCTCCGTAAGATGCACCAAATCGCGTCTCAGCTGGATGCCAAAGTGCTCGGTGATGAAGGCGAAGAATATGGTGCAGATGGTGAGCTCGTTGCCCAGCCGGAAAGCCAGAATTCAGATGGATGTCGGAAACCGTGGTGGAAGATCTGGTAGGGGGAAGCAGGTAACAGTGCGTGAACGGGAGCCGCCGATAAAGTGAGTTTGGAAATCATCGCTCTACGCAGGCGGCCCCGTCACCGCTACCTTTATTTGCAGAGAATGAAACCGATGAGATTTCTTAACAGACTACTGATGATGGCAGCGATATTAAGTACGGGCTGCAACAAACCTGCAGTTCATGTCACGGACGTAAACGTAAAAAGCACAACGATAAGTGAAATTCCGTCCGCGCAGATTGCGGAACCGAATGTTACTGTTCCGGAAATGGGCGATTCAACGTCTTCAATTTCTTCAGTGCCTATTGGCTCAGGCACCACTTTGAAAACTGCGCTGACCATTCTTGATAACGCTGGCTACACGAATGAGACGATGTGGCAATGGGGTAGTGTTGATCCCGATGCTCAATATATCTGCCGCGTAATCACAGACGGCATCTACATCGTTCTATACTACAGCGAAAAAACACAACTTTTGTTGGGTGTTGCGATGATGTATGTTCCACCCGCCTACACAAGCCGTGGAAACTATCAAGTGATTACCGCCGATAGCGTAGCCTTTGACGCTAGCGGTGCTTACACCGTCGTTTTTCCAAAGCCCAAGCCAATCTCTGGCAAATAGCAATGCAATGAAGACGGAGCGGAAATGGCGTTCCTGATTTCTCAACCAGTCAAATCACTTGCCCCACTTTCACATGCAGATCCCTTTCGTACTGAGGCTTGAACTCCTCTATGGCTGAAGTATCACTTTGGGAACAGGCGTTCGTCCGAGCCTACATCGTCGCGGAAAAGCGTGACCGCTATCTGGCGTTTCTCAAGGGACGCAAGCATAGACGCAAAATCCTCGACCGACTTAATCACTCTTTAGACTACGACGAACGGTACGCGACGCCACTTGATGCGAGATACAAAATTCCCAAAGCGTTAATCGTATATTTGATTGGACGCGGAGTCGATCGCTTAACGTGCTGCCTGATGGCTGATGGGCATTCCGCCGATGGCAGGCACATGCGACTTGAACAGGCCGTGCTAGAATTGTTGGACAGCCACTGGGGTGCATTGATTATTTGCCCACCTATACCGATCGCGGTTTACAAACCCGAAGATATTGGCGACCTTGTCCTGCTGGCTAGGTTGCCTTAAGACAATGCGGTGAACGAGAGCCGCCGATAAAGCGAGTTTGGCATTCAGAGTGACTTCTCGGCGACCGCGGTCGACGCGAACGTTCTTCGAACGGAGACTTACACCTTTGACCACGTCAGTCGACACACGATTCACGATCACAAAGCCTGAGTATATTCGTGCATTGCGACGTTATTACCTAACGCGACTGCAACCTATTCGCGATAGTCTTGCTTCCGTTTTAGCAATGTGCGCTGGACTCTATTTATATCTGTTCACAACTTCGCGAATATTGCCCTGGTTCTTCATTGTTCCTGGTCTCATTCTCGGTCTCGTAGTCGCCTATGCTTTCCTTTGGTTGCCAGCACTGATTTTTCAATCGCAGCCAAAACTAAAATCGGAATACCAACTGCGATTTGATGATGACGCGATCCGGTTCAAGACGGACACGATCGATTCGACACTTCAGTGGTCGACGTACCACTCCTGGTTGCGTGACAACGAATTCTACATCTTGTACCATGGATCTAAAGGCATGACGGTAATCCCAATACGCGCCATGGAACCTGACGCAAACCGGCAACTTGCCGAGTTGCTCAGTCAGAAAATTGGGCCACCAAAGGCCTGATCGCAAGCCAATCGACAGACAAAGCTGTGAACCAAAGCGGCGAAGTCGGGTCCCGATGCCAGGGTCGGACAAAAGGATCTTCCTGTCATTTACAAAAGAATGGTTTGATGACCATTCCGACGAAGCGATTGCTGGTTCTCTCATCAACGACTTAGAGCGGGTGCTGAAAGATGTGGAGACCCAATCGCCTACGAACTAACTCGGATGGCAAAGCGATCGTCGCGCATAGGATGTACGCAAAAGAAGACGCACCAAGAGATCCATCGATTTCCCATTGGCCTCGATGATATGCTCCCAAGATTGAAAATCAGGACGTTGTTTGTCATTGTCGGCATTGCGGCGATCCTCGTCGCTTGCTGGAAGCAGAAGGCGACTCGCTTTGGTTGGACCTCTGAGTGTGCGTGGCAATCTGCGGCTCCTATTCCCGGGTACACAACTGCATTGGATCGGTATCGAACTTGGTTGGTTGGCAATTCTTTTCAAGAATGCGATGCACCCAGATTCGCTACCTTGGAACAACGTTCAAACACCCAGTGGTTTCAATCGCAGAAGTACTCCGATGTTTTCGTCGCGACGTGGGGTGATCAACAAAATGTTAGCGGTAAGATCGTGGTTCAAGTGAACGACCCTCTATTCCATTTCCGAGTCACAGAGAAAGAATTAAGGGACTATACGGACTACGTATCCAGTGAACTTCACAAGCTCTGGCACCCGGGAATGGGCAACCCGTAGACAAGGACAAGGAAAGGATTGGCCGCTGAACGTGAACGGAGGGAATGAGCCTAAGGCAGAGTGAGGTTTTCTAACCGGGGTAGGCTAGGAAGCCAATGATCTAGCCAGACATCCAATCCAAAGTTTAAGCAAGCCACTATCGCTTCTTGTGCCCTTTAGGGTGGAAATCAGGGATCGAATCGTCGCGGTCGACTTCAATCGCACGGGAAAATGGAATCTACCACGAAGAACACCGAGATCACGAAGAAGTAATCGCGAGTTTGCAGAGCGGAGCCGATTCGAAAATGGAACCACGAAAGTCACAAAAAGCACGAACGGACGTCATCACCAAGTATGTTTGTTTCATCGATTCCATATCGAGTCAACAACACCGGGATTTTCATCCCTCTCCCTTTCTAAGAACTGTCGGTAGTCAATGGACTCTTTAAGAAGGGAGAGGGAACGAGGGTGAGGGTTCGGAGTTGTTCAGGGCAATCGATCGAACCTTGGGCCATTGCCTTGCGTCTACATTCGTAGAGCAAACCAGAATTCTGAGTCGCATGCTTAGTGCAAGGTCATGGATCCAGCCTGAGGGTCCGCAAGTTTCATGACAACCAAATCGATCTTCTGTTTTTGAAGACGGTGGAGAGATCATTTCGATCGGTTGCAGCATTGAGAAAGATTGTTTTGAAGATATAGAGAAATCCAAACTACTCGTCCGGAGTTGCCGATCGTGCGTTTCGTCGAACCAAAGTAACTTGGTGGTGATTTTAGCCGTTCGTCCTACATGAGTGATCGTTCCGATGCCAGGCATTCTTCATCCTCCCTATCGATCTCGAAAACTACTCAGTTTCTCCAAGGAGTGGATAGGCTATAGCGACGACCTCGGACTGATCGGAATCCTTAGGCTATAGCGACGACCTCGGACTGATCGGAATCCTAGTCGGATCGCTATTGGTCGCAACAGGATGTGGGGTGCCTATTCTTGTTATGTCTGGCACCGTAGAGCTTGTAGATTGGAGCTTGAAAACCATCATTGGTTCGGTAATGGCGTTCGGATTTTGCCTTGTACTTGCTGCACTTGGTTTTCAAATGATGGTTTGGAATCGCACTTGGCTGAACGTGAACCAGAATAATCGAACCGTTTGGAAGGTTGGTGGTCTCTTCGGCAGTTCTCGCCGTAGCTTCGACTTAACTAATGCTGAACGACTTCAGGTTTGTCGCACGAAAGATACAAGGGTAATGTATACTGGACCCTACGCGGTTGCGTTATCCAACGATTCGGGAGAATCGATCGAGATTTATCATGCCGCAACACACGATCTTGCTTTGGGCATGTGTACCGAACTCAATCATTTCCTTGGGGTATCCTAGATTTAGCACTTCGCTCAAAGAATTACCCATGTACGAACATTGCCACGCACGCCTGTACTGGAAATGGTTTGAATACCCGAGTCAATCCTAAGGTGCCATCCACCTATAGTTGATGAGACGGCTTGGCACCGACGGAAGCTTTGCTGCGAAAGCTCCAGAAGCTCGAAAGCTTGGCTAGATGCTAAGGGGCAGAAGTTGTCTCGTTCGCTAGCCATGGGGAACACGCGTTGGATCGATGCTTATAGATAGTCTATCACGATCCGAAGCTTTGCTTTTGATAGCTGTTGCAGCCAAATCTATTTGACTGCAAAAGGGCTTTTTGCTACCAAGACGATTGAGGAATGCTGACACTGCAAACCGCGAAAACGATCATCCCTGACGACCGAACCCTGGATTCATTCCGGGAGAATAGCGACGAGTTTCAGGGAGGACAGTCGATCCTTTTCGAGGATAATAACCCCAATCCCCATTATCTAATTTCCCATGCCGGGATAATTCAAAGTTCGTACAACTGAGTGATGCCGAGGAACTCCAGCAATGAAATGGGCGATCATGAGCATATGCGCCATAGGCATCGCTCTCACTTGGTTTCTAACGTCGGTTATCCTTCAGATACACGCTGTCCACGGATTTTCGACCGTCAAGGAATTTGAGTCCCTTGAGTTGATCGATGTTGCCAAACTTGAGGAATTGAAGAAAGAACCGCAATACAAGGATTACTCGATCTATAAGCGAGTCAGAGATATTGGTGCAACCAATCACTATTTCGACATCTTCCGTATTGTACTCTCCTTCGTATTTGTCGTTATTGCGATGATGGCGTTGACTCTTCCCAAACCAATTCTTGCGAATCGATCCTCAAAGATGCACGAATGACATCACTGAATGGTGAAACACAAGTACGAACAATCGCATTCACCGGAGTCGCGGGTCGGCCGGTTTTTACAATTGAGCATCACTTGCCGCGACCGCGGAGATGCGTAGCGTTCGCAGATCGGAGACATCGCGATGGATGCGAATGAAATTGCAAAAACTACGAATCCGTATCAACCGGTATCAACTGCGTCCGTCCATGCAAATCGCTCGTCGGCATTTGTGCGATCGGTAATCGCGTTTCTCGTTGGCTTCGCACCGTTGGCCGGTCTCGGATTAAAAAACTATCACCAATTTAGACTTGCCGTTGCCTCGCTTCCTCCTGGCACCGCGGTCTGTGGAAATCCCGTGATCGAGTGTGGTGCACTCGTCTTTGTCATTGCTCCAGTGTGTGGACTAATCACTTTAGCGATCGCGAAGCCATTCCTAAGACCAGAATGAATGAGAGACGATTGACCCTACTGGTTCCTCAAACGTATATTCTGCGAACAATGGCATGCACGTGGGTACTGAAAATGGTTTGAAGGCAAGTGGGTGAGAATCCCATCTAGGTAGTCGCTTGACACAATCGCAGTACTGAGTGTTGCAGCGGGGGCGTCGTACTTGATAATGGAATATCAAGCCCCACTCGACGGATCGGCCATAAGAACTTGTGACAGTTGCGTTGCACCTTACCTCGCATCCATGAATGATAATCCCTACGCCTCGCCAAAATCGATCTCTGTAGCAACACGTCTGTCGGGTGTTCGGTCTCGCATTGGGTGGTTCGTTGTTCCCGCGTTTATCGGCGCTTTTCTTGGTGCTAATGTCTTCGCCGGAACCTTCGGTACTTCTCCCAGTGACCCATTCGGAAATTCACGGCCATCCGGGATAGGTGGACTCGTTGGCCTTTTCGTTGGTGCTGTACTGCATTGGCTCACTCGGCCCAGGCAGAAAGTCGATGCTGTTATTGGTCATCGTCTGGACCGCTCGATTACATTGACACCGCATTCGACGAACTCCATGCCTCCCAACAGCGACCGACAAGTCGGATCGCATCAAAAAGGATTGGATTCTGCGGTGAGCGGAGGGAATGAGGCTCAGGCAGAGTGAGGTTTTCTAACGGGGATAGGCTAGGAACTCAATGGTCTAGCCAGACATCCAATCCGAGGTTTTCAAAGGCAAGCCACTATCGCTTCTTGTGGACTATAGGATGGTAATCAGGGATCGATTCGTTGCGTGGTCGACCTCAATCGCAAGGGAAAAATGGAGTCTACCACGAAGAACACCGAGATCACGAAGAGGTATTCGCGAGATTACAAAGCGGAGCCGATTCGAAAATGGAACCACGAAAGTCACAAAAAGCAAAAACGGACGTCGATACCAAGTATGTTTGTTTCATCGATTCCATATCGACTCAACAACACCGGGATTTTCATCCCTCTCCCTTTCTAAGAACTATCGGTAGTCAATGGACACTTTAAGAAGGGAGAGGGAACGAGGGTGAGGGTTCGGAGTTGTTCAGGGCAATCGATCGAACATTGGACCATTTCCAGCCGTCTTCATTGGTAGAGCAAACCAGGTTTTGAATCCCATTTTTAGTGCATGGTCATGGATCCAGCCCGAGGGTCCGCAAGCTTCAATGACGACCAGATCGATCTTCTGTTTTTTGAATACGGTAGAGAGATATTCGATCGGTTGCAGCATTGAGAAAAGAATGTCTCCTAGATTGAGATTCAAAGAAGCATTCGAAGAGAGTGGTTGGAACGGGAAGTATACTTATGCTAAAGTAGCCGCCCTCAGGGAAGAATGAGTCCGAACGATGCTTCTTTCATTGGCATGATCATGTCTCCTTCGCCGACCCATTTTTCCTTACCTCCTCTTCCGAATCCGCTCCCACCTGTAGTTGTGCGGAATTTCATCGATGAGGAGATTCTCAGTTGCATCTCACCGTCAAAGACCACGGCAGATTCGATTAAATAAAAAAATTGGCATGACTCCTCATTCACCTTATGGTCGATATTTCTCTTTAAAAAGTCTCTACTCCGCCTCGGTGAGTTCGCGTGTATTTGCTGAATGTACTTGAATGGAATATCGAACCTTTCCGACACACTGTTCAGAACCGCCACTCTCGTCCGCAAAGTACCGTTATCGGACTTGAAATCATAGTTCGTTTGAAGCGTATTTCTACTAACGATAACTTGATCGTTAAGGGGCGATGTCGACTTGCCGAACTCATCGCCAATCGCATAGGAATTGCAACTAAGGGTCACGATTAGAATGAATGAGTTCAAACGCTTCAAATGCATTTTACAACCCCTTAAAACAAAAGCACTGCCAGGAGGCGTCCCTGGCAGTGAGGTATATGGGTTTCAACAGGAACAAGTCAACACCTAGTTATCTAGTAGAACAAATTTGCACTGCTGGGGCACCAGTCTTTATGATTTGAAAATGGAAGATACCGGCTTGCACGTAGTCCTCACAAACGCCGTTCGGCCCAACAATACATTCGCAACTATGACGGGACGACTATGACTGGACGTCAACTCGAACTTACTACCAAGAGCCATCGGATCACGCTGCTTATTAGCTCGCCCTCAGGCCTAGATCCGATTGACGACTACCGCGAGGTCAATTTTGAACTTCCGGGGCGGGGAAGACATCGCGCCGTTTTCTTCCATCTGCCAGATAAGAACTCGAAAAATCCCTATGCCATCAAACCAATTGATGAATGGGATGTTCCTGTACGCTGGGACGATCGAACAATGCTCTTTGTCCCCGAACTGCACGACGAATCGATACTTGCCGCCATGCGTTACATCATTGACAATGGTTTTGTCGATGTTGCGTTCGAAAATGAGGACGACATTCGGTTGAGCGACCTCCAATAACATCGAAACAGAACAATGGGTTGCAGACGAGGCCCTCGATGGACCGTTATGACTTGCGTTGAGTCAACGGCGTGGGCTTGCTGAAATCTGTCGTTTGATGGTGACTGCACGATGGCGAAACCTAAAGAACTTGGACGAATCCGATTTCCAGGCAATCCATGGCCAAAAGGACATGCGATAACGAACTTTCAATGGTCTGGGCGGATCGAGCGAGGAACTGGCATTTGGTTCGATCTACATCTAGAGACAGCCAAGTATTACGCCGACGATCCGAAATCTCATGCCAATTATTGTGATGATGATGAAGACGACGACGATTCCACGGATGACTGGACATCGAAGACGGTATGGTGCAATTATCACTCGTGCACGATCTCCTCAACAAAATGGGTCGGCAATGGTACCGGGTTTCTCGCCGGTACGAAAAACGCTCCGCTCGATTTCGGCAAACTTGGAAAGAAGGTGTTTGCCTTTGACGACAATCCTGAGGATCTATCACCGCCTCGTCCATTTGGGATTTATTTGACGGGACATGATTCTGTGAGCGGACATCACATCCGCTTCAAGCCTGAAAAATCGAAGTCAACTTTTTCAGTCGAATGGAGCGGGAAAATCGCTCTTTCTTACGGCGGTTCCGACGAATTCAAATACTCTTTCAAGGCTTCCCTATCGAACGTACGATTCGACGGTATTGAGCTACCTCATAATGTTTCGAAATTCGAAGCGATGGTGTTAGCCGAACCGTTCTTGTGCGATGTTCATTCAGCGTGGAAGATCTCCAAAACAAAAGGCGGGCTACGACTTTTACCGAAGTAACCATCGCTGACGGGCTAACGTGCCTAATAGCGTTGCAAGCAAAGGCTTCCGTGATTGAGCCTGTGTTGAATTCCATTCCGCTTATGCCAGTCCGGTTTCTCGGGGCACGGTTATCGGCCTTGCCGTTATCTAACATCGAGGAAAACTTCTATGTCCGACAATCCGTACCAAGCACCACAGACGATTACACAGGTGACCGGGGTTCTCAGCGGTTCACGTGACGATCTGCGCCGAGTTGCCCTATATCAAAAAGGAATCATCGTTTGCATTCTGATCTACATTGCTGCAGTATTTGTGCAATTCGCTCTGCCGCAGGAATTGCGCCCACTGGTCGGATTGGGAATATTGTTCGTGATGCTTGTCGGAGCCGTGTGTGTCTTCCTGCTAGCGATGCGAACCCATGGAGCATTATTGGGAATTGTTTTGGGTATTCTCTCCATGGTGCCACTGATCGGCCTACTGATTCTGTTGATTGTTAACGGGAAGGCAACACATATCTTACGACAGAACGGGATCAAGGTCGGACTGTTGGGCGCCAAGGCTTCATCGGTTTAGATCAAAAGGCGAAACCCGACGATCGAAAAACGTGCAAGCCGGGATGTTATTCACCGTCGCTGTTGTTCGACGCTACGATGCAATGCGGCAACGCATTCAAAGCAAAGATGGAACCACGAAAGTCACGAAAAGCACGAAAAATGCATTTCAAATCTTAGGCATTCGTCGAAGTTGATTTAGCAAAACTCTGATTTCCATCCCTGTCTCAATATCCTCGATCATCGATCGACTCTTTGCGAAGGGAGAGTTACCGGACCAAGGCTTCATCGGTATAGGAGCCATCGTTGATACCTGTTACTCTGATAGGGAGGCAGCGGAGGCTGACAATGCGAGTCAAACCTTAAAGACGATCTTCACCTCCGAACAAAGTCAACAGAGACGAAGGGAATCCTAAAATGTGGCTTGAGCGTTTGACATTGTCCATCTCGACTTTAGCGTTGCCGCTGGTGATATACTTTCTTTTCTCTGCACCGGCGTTCATCATCGCAGTCCATTCCTGCGAATATTCGACCAACCGTATTGTACGGAAGGCCTATAGCCCTCTCTTTCGCGTAGCGCCCGTATTGACTGGGCACTACATGAATCTATGTGGCGTTTCGGACATCGAATTTTGGTTTGTCTTAGAAGCTGCGCAAGGCGATTCCTGACGACGCAACGATGCAATGCGGCAACGCATTCAAAGCAAAGATGGAACCACGAAAGTCACGAAAGGGCAGAGCTTGAACTCTGCCAGTGCTGTTTATTGGGGAAGGGTGGGATCGCCAGTTGGGCGTCGAGGGCCTACTTGGGGCCAGCCAAGAATGCGGCGCGGGCGGCATCTAAGACTCGCTTTTGCACTTCGCTAAAGTCTCCTTCAACGAAAGCACCAGCCGCGGCGCGATGGCCTCCGCCGCCGAAGTTGCGAGCCAACTCGTTCGAGTCGACATGGCATCGACTGCGGAAGCTGATCTTGTAGCCTCCCTTGAGTTGCTCGATGAAGATCAATGCCATCTTGGTTCCTGCAATGGCCAAGGTCAAATTGATGGCATCTTCAGTATCGCTCGGCAATGCACCCGTTTCCGAAAAGTCTTCTTTACGGACGTAGGTATGGACGAGTTGGCCATCGAGTTCCGATTCAGTACGCGATAGGATGCGGCCTCGCAATCGAACGCGGCCTATCGTGTCGCGTTCGTAAAGGTCGCCATAGATGGCGGAAGGAACTGCTCCCGCATCCATCAGTTCGGCGATGATGCGATAAGTGGATGCGGTGGTCGATGCAAATCGAAACCAACCCGTATCGGTTGCAATGGCTGCATACAACGCATTGGCCATGGGCTTGGTTATCTTCACACCCATGTGCTGAGCGCAGTTCACCACCAAATGGCCTGTGGCCTCGGCGCTGGTGTCCTTGTGAAACTCGGCTCCGAGATCATCTTCACCCACGTGGTGATCGATCACGAGCTTGGTGCCATTGAATCGACGTACCACGTCGGCCATCGGGCCAAGTTGCGCCCATGCACTGGTGTCGAGCACGATCAGACAATCGGCATCGATCTCGTCCGATTGAATGTCTTCACCCAATACCGAGATCCGCTGAGCAGGATCGAGAAAGGCCAGGCCCGGAGGCGTAGGGTGTCCATTGACGATCTTGACTTGCTTGCCGAGCGCATCGAGAACTCCTGCCATGCCAAGCTCGCTTCCCAACGCATCACAGTCGGGCCGAATGTGGCTCGTCAAGAGAAACTTGCGATGCTTTTGGAGTTGTGCCTTGAGCTTATTCCAATCGATACTCATGGAACGTCATTTCTATGCCGCGAAGGCAACAGGTCCTTCAACCGTGCAAATAAGGAATCGGCCGAAGGGAAGGATGCAATAAAGAGCAAGAATTTTCGGTTGCTATTCGAGGCGTGATTGTAATGGAAAAGCCCTTGCGAAGACTACAGGGGGCGAACGTTCCCTACAAAGAAACCACCTGACGTGTCATGGCTAAATCGCGATCGATTTGCTCGCGCAGTTCTTCGACCGATGCGAATTTCCGGACATCTCGCAGAAACGCACAAAGTTCGATCTCGAGGTCCGCGTCGACCAAAGACTGGCGAGTCTCCAGCAAATGGGCTTCCATTTTGCGATGGGATTCTCCAAAGGTCGGGTTCGGACCGATATTGAGAGCCACGCGATACCATTGGCCATCCACTCGGGCCCGGCCTGCGTAAACGCCCTCTTTGGGAACCAAGACGGACACCTCGGCCAGGTTGGCGGTGGGAAATCCCAAGCCCGTCCCGCGCCCGGCACCTCGCACCACGCGACCTCGCAGATGGTACGGTTCCGTCAACATGCGATTGGCGATTTCGATCTCGCCCCGCTGCAAATGCTGACGAATGCGGCTGCTCGAAACCCATTCTTCCTCCTGATGGACCGGCTGCACGGTGGAGTATGCAATGCGATTGCTGGTGCATAAGCGTTGCAGGAGTTCGGTGTCCCCTTGGCGATCTTTTCCAAAGCGAAAGTTGGGGCCTTCCACCATGGCTCGACATCGCAACCCTTCCAGCAAGACCTTCATGAAAAAGGTCTCGGCCGATAGATCTAAAAGGGCTCGGTCGGTAGGAAGAGCCAATACGTAGTCGATTCCTAAATGAAACAACAGTTCGGCGCGTCGTTCTATCCACGTCAAGGGTGCGGGAGCTGTTTCCGGGTACAAGATCGATGCGGGAGATGGTTGAAAGGTAACCACCAGCGACGGGATCTGAAGTCGCTTGGCATGTTGCATCAATTCTTGAAGTAGTTGTTTGTGGCCGACGTGAACCCCATCAAAATTACCGATGGATAAGGCTGTGGCCTTCACGTCGTTTGGGAGTTGGTCCAAAGATTCGAGCAATCGCTTCATCATGGGGTCGCATCAAAGGTGGCTGTAGGTGACGAAGAGATGACGTTCAAGGCTCGAGGGAGTTGCTCGATCAAGTCGGTGGCTAAGACGCTCGGACCGCCTTGTTCTTGTAGTGCAAGATCGCCGGCGAGACCATGCCAATACGTTCCCATTCGAGCCGCATCGTTGGCCTTCATCCCTTGTCCTAAGAGGGCAGTGAGGATTCCGGTCAAACAGTCCCCGCTTCCTCCACTAGCCATCCCTGGGTTGCCGGTCGGATTGAATACGGGGATATCTCCATCGGTGATCAGGGTATGATTTCCTTTGAGAATCATGTGCAGCGATGCCGACTTGGCTAAACGATGCGTTGCTTCGATTTGAAGGCCGCGATCGCTCGAAGGCGCTCCGATCAACCTCTCCAGTTCTCCAGCATGAGGCGTGAGGATGCGTGGGCCTCGGTGGTGCGACAAGCGTTCGATTGTCTCATCGATGCAAGCAGGTTTGCTGAATGCATCCACTGGGTATGCACCTGCATTGGGATCAAGTCCGGCCGAGGAAAGAGCAAAAAGAGCATCGGCATCGACAACCATCGGCTGTTCTATGTTGGTAAAGAGTTCGCGAACGATGCGCGTCGTGACATAGCTGCGACCAAGTCCCGGCCCTATCGCAATTGCATCAAAGGATTCCACGCAGCGAAGGAGTTCGGAACGAGCTCGCCAATGTAGTTTTCCCGAGGGCGATGCGAATAGCGGCATCATCATGGCACAGGGATGGAAGCTGGCCACGATCGCCATCGAAGGCTGGGGGACAGCTGCTGTTACCAAACCGGCTCCACTGCGAAGACATGCCTGGACGGCGATACCAATCGCGCCGCTCATTCCATACGAACCACCAATCAAGAGCACACGACCATAGTTGCCTTTATGCGAATCGGTCTTGCGCGGGCCGAGCATCGGAAGAGCCAACGCATTCGATAGCGATGTGGAGGTCATGGCGACGGGCTCCGTTGGGATTCGCAGGCACCGACAATGTTACGTGCTGCCTGAATTTGAGAAACGATAAGCCCCGCGATGTATCCACCTTTGAACCCGGCATCGATATTGACTGTTGTAACATTGGCAGCGCAGCTATTGATCATACTGAGCAAAGCGGCGAGTCCTTGAAAGTGAGCTCCATAACCGACGCTTGTCGGTACGGCGATAATCGGAACCTTGACATGGCCCCCAACTACGCTGGCCAAGGCCGCCTCCATGCCAGCGACCACGACCACTGCCGAAGCTCCTCGCAGCGTTTCCAAGTGAGCAAACAATCGATAGGGACCTGCCACTCCCACATCCTGGATTAGAACGCTAGGGATTTGCATCCAGGCCAAGGTTTCGCTGGCTTCTTTGGCAACGTTTCCATCGGTTGTCCCGGCCGAAACAACCGCGACGTAAGGATCGTTGCCAGGATTGTTTGCATCGATCACACCAACTGCGGCGGGATCACTGGGCTGGCGATCTTTGCGAACACGGACACACTTGGAGGCTTCGTCCCATCGCACGAAAGGAAAAGCCTCGCGAAGGGTCCGGACATGGTCTTCCTGCGAACGCGTGACCAGGGCTTCGTCATGCAATTCAAGCAATCCACGAACGGCTTGAAGGACGGCCGCACTGGATTTTCCTTGCCCAAAGACCACTTCTGCGAATCCACACCGCCGGGCTCGATCGCGGTCAAGGCAAACATCCGCTGAAGTTTGGGGGGGCTGCGCTGGCGACGGGGGCATGGCCAACAACATTTCCGCAAATCGAGTGGGGGAAAGTTCGCCTTTTTGGAGCAACTCGAACTGTTGCTTCAATGCATCTCGATTCATGACCGGTTGCCAAAAATGGGTAGGGAATCCACAATCATAGGGAAATTCAAAGGTTTCTGTCGGGTTTTTGAAGGTCGGACAGCCAACCTGAGTCCTGCGACAAACTCAGTGCGATCGCTTTACTGCCGTTTTGTCGAGACGATCCATTCTAATCCATTCGATTCGAGCGCCCTGGGAGGGCACCGAACGGCATTCACCAAAAAGGGAAATCGATGACCGATTGCGTTCTGGCTTACTCTGGTGGACTCGATACCAGCGTCATTTTGGGTTGGCTCATGGACGAAGGATATCGCGTACATGCCGTTTATGTCGACCTGGGGCAACCTTGCGAAGACCGCGAGGCGATTTTGCAAAAGGCGAAGAACATTGGAGCCGCTTCGGCTCGAATCGTCGATGCTCGCGAAGAACTTTGCCGCGATTTTGCGTTCCCCGTTTTGATGTGGCAAGCCAAATATGAAACGATCTACTTGCTAGGCACTTCCATCGCGCGTCCATTGATCTCCAAGATCTGTTTGGATGTAGCCAAAGAAGTCGGTGCCAAAGCTTATGCTCACGGCGCGACCGGCAAAGGGAACGATCAATGCCGTTTCCAATTGGCCGCCGAAGCGCTCGATCCTTCGATCGAAGTGATTGCTCCTTGGCGCAACAAAAAGTTCCGCGACCAATTTCCTGGTCGTACCGAATTGATCGCGTATTGCGAAGCCAAGAACATTCCGATCAAGGCGACGTCCAAGAAGCCTTATAGCTCGGACGAAAACGTTCTTCACATCAGCTATGAAGCGGGTCTCCTCGAAGACCTCAACGTTTGCGGTGTAGAGTTGGTCGACTTCGGAATGGGAGTGAGCCCTCAGCAAGCACCGGAAGCTGGCGAACAAGTTACGATCGGTTTTGAAAAGGGTGTCCCTGTGACACTCAACGGAGCCAAAGTATCGCCTCTAGCGATGGTGGAACAACTCAATGCGATCGGTGGTCGCAACGGTGTTGGCCGAATCGATATCGTCGAAAACCGATTCGTGGGCATGAAGAGCCGTGGTGTTTACGAGGCTCCAGGTATGAGCTTGCTCTATGCGGCCGCACTTCAGCTCGAGCAGTTGACGCTCGATCGCGATTTGGTTCACCTCCGCGATCGCCTTAGCCCTGAAGTGGCCGAGATG